>NZ_AP026763.1:612676-919014 GCF_026000435.1 Vibrio sp. STUT-A11
ATAAAAACCTGCCACTAATGGCAGGTTTTTTTGTATCGGTCATTGTTTTACTATTGAAGATAAATATAATAACGCAACTGATAAACGTTATCATTGAGAATACTCTAAAGGATTGATCCATGAAAAAAGTGCTAACTCTTTCTGCTTTAGCTTGTGTGACACTTGCTCCAACAGCAATGGCTGCTGAAGAAGTGAACGTGTATTCATACCGTCAGCCATTCTTGGTTGAACCTATGTTTAACGAGTTTACCAAAGAGACCGGTATCAAAGTAAATGTGAAGTTTGCTAAGACGGGTCTGGCAGAAAAGCTGGTTCAAGAAGGCGAATACAGTCCTGCTGATGTTCTTCTAACTGTTGATATCAGTCGTTTAGCAGAGTTAACGAAAAAAGGCGTGGTTCAGCCAGTAGATAGCCCAGTTCTAGAGAAAAATATCCCAGCGCAGTACCAGGATACAGCAAATGAGTGGTTTGCTCTGACGACCCGTACTCGTAGCGTATATTCCTCTCGTGACCGTGTAGGCAAACTAGGTGAAGACTTCACTTACGCTGACCTGGCTAAACCTGAGTTTAAGGGTAAGATCTGTACTCGTAGTGGTAAGCACCCATACAACGTATCTCTTGTTTCTTCTATGATCGCTCATCAAGGTGAAGCGGCAACAAAAGAATGGCTAGAAGGCGTTAAAGCTAACCTTGCCCGTAAGCCTCAAGGCAATGACCGTGCTCAGGTTAAAGCGATCAAAGAAGGTCTATGTGACGTTTCTCTTGGTAACAGCTACTACCTAGGTAAGATGGTTAATGACAAAGAGCAGAAAGCTTGGGCTGATGCGGTATACATTAACTTCCCTAATCAAGAAACAACAGGTACTCACGTAAACATCTCTGGCATGGCGATGGCGAAATATTCGCCAAACAAAGCGAATGCACTTAAGCTGATGGAATTTTTAGCTGGTGATACTGCACAAAGCATGTACGCAGAAGTGAACTTTGAATACCCAGTGAAAGCTGACGTTAAGCCTTCTGAGCTAGTAGCATCTTGGGGTGAATTTAAAGCAGATACTCTTTCTCTAGATGAGATTGCTGATCACCACGAAGCTGCTATCAAGCTACTAGACGAAGTTAAGTTCGATCTTTAATCGTTCGCTTGATATCAATCGGTGAGAAGTTGAACCACCGATGATAAATTTACAGCCTCAAGTCGCTCTTTTATCAGGGCTACTTGAGGTTGTTTGTTTATAAGGGTATAACTAGCCCTAATTAATTAAAAGGATATGAGATGTATTTGCAGGTGCATTTATCTCTCACTCAGCCTGGCTGTAATTAGGCAATGAAAGAAAAGAATTATATATGGAAAACCAGTAGCGGAGCGTTGGCTTTGCTACTGGTTTTACCGATCTTAGCGATCTTCTACACCGCCGTTGGTGATACGGATGAGCTGTTTGCGCACCTTATGGCGACAGTCATGCCTACCTATATCTATAACACTATTACGCTAACCATAGGTGTGATGGTGTTGTCTCTCGTCTTTGGCATTCCGAGTGCCTGGTTTATGGCGATGTGTAAGCTGCCTACCGAAAAATGGTTGCAGTGGGCACTGGTTTTACCGTTAGCGATGCCGGGATACATCATCGGGTATATTTTTACCGATTGGTTTGATTTTGCCGGTCCGATACAAATCTTTTTACGTGATTTAACTGGGTGGGGCCCCAAAGAGTACTGGTTCCCGGATATTCGTACTTTGCCCGGAGCAACGTTTGTGCTGGCCCTTGTTTTGTATCCATACATCTATCTGCTCTGTCGAGCTGCATTCATGGAACAAAACGTGTCACTGTTGCAAAGTGCGCGTCTTCTTAAGTGCTCACCATGGGAAAGCTTCAGGCGTATTTCTCTTCCTCTGGCTCGTCCTTCAATGGCTGTTGGCTTATCTCTGGTTGCGATGGAGACCATCGGCGACTTTGGCACCGTCAGCTACTTTGCCGTTAATACGTTAACAACCGCGGTATACGATACTTGGCTTGGATACTCTAATCTTAATGCTGCGGCCAAAATTTCCGCCATCATGCTAGTGATCGTCGTGCTGCTATTAAGTACAGAGCGTTACAGCCGAAGAAAGCAGAAACTATTCCAAAGCCAGTTCAATAGCCACGAAGATTTCCGTTATGAATTGACGGGCTGGAAAAAATGGGCAGCACTGATTTGGTGTTGGGGACTGGTTTTAATCGCATTTATCCTGCCGCTAATGCAGTTGGTTGACTATTCAATTACTTACTTCGAGCAAAGTTGGACGCCACAATTCCGTGAATATGCCTGGAATAGTCTGGTTGTATCGGTTATCGCGGCCATCATTGGTGTCGCTGTTGCACTGGTGGTGAATTTTACTTACCGAGTCAATAGCAAGAGAACAACGCTTGCATTTATGCGCTTATCCTCAATGGGCTATGCCGTGCCCGGAACCGTATTGGCGATTGGTGTCATGGTCGCGGTTTTATTTATGGATCACCGAGTCAATGATGTCGCAAAAGTGATGGAGTGGGGCAGACCTGGACTGATTTTCTCAGGCTCTATGTTCGCGTTGATATTTGCTATGGTTGTGCGTTTCTCTGCTGTGGCAATTGGTAGTATCGAGAGCAACTTAAACAAAATCTCCCCTTCCTTGGACATGGCTTCACGTACCATGGGGTGTACACCAAATACCATGCTGTGGCGTGTGCACCTACCACTGGTCAAGCGTGGCGCGCTTATCGCAGCTCTGTTGGTTTTTATCGAATCAATGAAAGAGCTCAATGCGGCGCTTCTTCTGCGTCCGTTTAATTTTGAAACACTGGCAACGTACGTTTATAACTTTGCTTCCGATGAGCATCTAGAGTTGGCTGCTTTACCGGCTGTGTTATTGGTTTTTGTTGGGTTGATCCCACTTGTTGTCGTTAACCGTTCACTGGAGCAAAATCACTAATGAGCTGCGCATTATCAATTAAAAACCTGACCTGCCACTACGATGACCAAACGGTTTTAGAGTCATTATCTCTTGAGGTTGAGCAAGGCCAGATTGTGTGTCTGTTGGGTGCTAGTGGCTGTGGTAAAACGACATTACTGAAAGCGGTAGCGGGATTGCTGCCTTTGTCTTCTGGGCAAATGAGTCTCAATAGCTTGATTATTGATGATGGTGAGAACTGGCTACCGCCAGAGCAGCGGAATATCGGTATGATTTTTCAAGACTACGCGCTATTTCCGCACCTTACTGTGGCTGAGAATATCGCTTTTGGTTTGAAGAATGAAACGGCGCAACAGAAGCTTTTGAAAGTGGAAGAGATGTTGGGGTTGGTTCACTTAAAAGGCTATGGGGATCGCTATCCTCATCAGCTGTCAGGTGGTCAGCAGCAACGTGTGGCTATTGCCCGTTCTTTGGCTTACAAACCTGATTTGCTGTTATTGGATGAGCCGTTTTCCAACATTGATACTCAAGTGCGTCACGAGTTGATTCGCGAGATCCGTAAAATTTTTAAGCAACAAGGTGTAACTGCGATTTTCGTTACTCACAGTCGAGAGGAAGCGTTTGCCTTTTCCGATAAAATGGCTGTGATGAACAATGGTGTTATTGAGCAGTATGGAACAGCTTCAGAGTTGTACTACCAGCCTTCGAGCAAATTTGTCGCTGATTTCCTGGGCGGTGGTAGCTATCTGGCTGCAACCAGAGTGTCAAAAGGCGAGTTTGAGACGCATCTGGGTGTGATAGAAGCAAGTGCTCAACAGGACATTCAATTGCAGGAGGAATGTGCGTTACTACTTCGTCCCCAACATGTTCAGGTTCAGGCCGATGAAGAAAGCGCCGTGAAAGTGCTGGAGCAACACTTTATGGGTGATCACTGCCGCTATGTGATTGATGTCAACGGAGACAGATTGCTGGCTACTTCCGTGCAGGCTTTGAATGTGGGTGACAGCGTTGCAGTAAAAATCGATACTCAGGGTGTATTGGCGTTCGCTTAACGTTTTTATTCCAGAAATAAAAAGGCCCGGCGGTGATGCCGGGCAAGTGTTCCTCTACTTGCGACTTAAGTGACTGCCAGCAACTTTAAGCCAGACAAGTTCAGGTTAAAGAGACAAGAAGCCTTTAAACTGTTGAAGAACACGTTTCGCAGTATCTTTGTCTTCCATCTCGGCAAATATACGCAATAGCGGCTCAGTGCCAGAGAAGCGAGCAATAATCCATCCACCGTTCTTAAAGTAGACTTTTGCGCCGTCTTCGTAGCTGACTTTTTCGATTTCAAATTCAAACTCAGGCAGTTGTTTATCAACATAAATCTTGTTGAATAGCGCTTCTTTTTGCCCAGATTTGAACTTGCAATCACCTTCAGCCATATAGGCATAGCCATACTTACTGTAGATTTCATCTAATAGCTCGGATAGCTTCTTACCAGTAACAGAAATCATTTCTACCAATAAGCTGGAAGCAAACACCCCATCTTTGCCTTTTATATGGCCACGAATGGTTAAACCCCCTGAACTTTCCCCGCCGATCAACGAGTCATCCGCTTCCATTTGAGAGCTGATGTGCTTGAAGCCTACTGGTACCTCAAAGCATTTTTCACCGTGATCTTGTGCGATTTTATCGAGCAGGTGAGTGGTTGCGATGTTACGTACTACTGAGCCTTTCCAGCCTTTGTATTCCAGTAAGTAGTAATACAATAAGATCAGCACTTCGTTGGGATGAATGAAATTCCCTTTTTCATCGATAATGCCCAAACGGTCAGCATCACCATCAGTGCCGATACCAATGTCGTAACCTTGTTCTTCGACTAAGTGCATCAAACGGTAAAGCGTTGCTGCACTTGGTGATGGCATTAAGCCACCAAAATCTGGATTTTTACCATCGTTGATGACATCCACGTCACAACGACCATTGATCAACACAGTCTGTAGCGCATTTTTTGCCACACCAAACATAGGATCGACAAGCACACGGAGGTTAGCTTTTTTGATCGCTTCTATATCGATAAAGTTGATGATTGAATCCACGAATTCGTTCATCGGGTTAATGACTTCAATTAAGTGATCATCGATAGCCTGTTCAAAGTCGACGCTTTTCACATCGCTTGCTGTGAGCGTGGCGATTTGATCTTCAATCTTTTGGGTGATGATTTCATCCGCGTCCCGACCGCCTTCGATAAAGATTTTTATCCCGTTGTAGTCAGCGGGGTTATGTGAAGCAGTGATGCATGCTGAGTAAGCGCAGTTCATCTCCTTGGCTTTGAACATAACGATCGGCGTTGGGACAAACTTATCAATGAAGCTGACGACAATGCCATTTGCTGCCAGTACCTCAGCAAACCAGCGGCCTGCTTTGTCAGAAAGAAAGCGGCGATCATAGCCAATCACAAAGCCGCGTTCCGCGACAGATTCTGCGTTGGTGATGTTTGCGACTGCTTGAGCAACCAAGCGTACATTCTCTTTAGTGAATTCTTCACCAATGAATGCGCGCCAGCCACCTGTACCAAATTTGATCATGATTCGATCCTCAATAAGAACGGTAACGGGCCGTACCTTATTTATTTGCTAGCGAACCGGTGCACTCATTCATCATTAGGTGCACCGGAAAAATTAAAAGGGGAACGTTTTCCCAAAGCGAATTAACCTAAGGTAACGATCACTTCGTTTACCGAGCCTTCAGGTTGTACGGGTACTGATGTTCCATTTACCGCTTCACCGTTCAGAGTGATCGACTTTACGCCTTTACTTACAGCATCTGGGTTTACCACTTTGATGTTGTACGTCGCGCCCAGCCATTGGCGAGTCACTGCAAAACCTGGCCAGTTAGTTGGAATACATGGGTCGATAGTTAATCCATCAAAACCAGCACGAACACCGAGAATGAAGTTTGTGACCGCAAAGTAAGCCCAGCCTGAGGTGCCCGTTAGCCACGGGTGGTTAGCACGACCGTGATCCTGATGATCGCGTCCCATGATGAACTGAACATATGAGTAAGGTTCTGCAACACGTTTTTCGATGATGTCGTTTTGGTTGTATGGGTTGAGTGCATCGTAGAACTTCATTGCACGGTCACCGCGGCCTAGTTTCGCTTCTGCTACCCATGCCCAAGGATTTGGATGTGAGAAAATAGCGCCGTTTTCTTTCACGCCTTGGTATACGCGTGTCACGAATCCGATATCGTCGTTTGGTGTTGCGAATGATGGCGAGTTCAGGTGCAAGCCGTATTCAGAGAACAGGTTCTCATCTACCGCGTCCATTGCCTTTTCGCCACGTTCTTGAGATACCGCTCCAGATAGAACGGCTAGAGTGTTTGACTCAAGGTGTACACGGCCTTCTTTTTGCTGCGCAGTACCGATCTTGTCACCGTTTTTCGTGAGACCACGGATGTACCAACCGCCTTCTTCGTCCCAAAGGTGGGTTTCACATGCTTCACGAACGTTGGCCGCTATCTCTGTATATTTCTCAATGTCAGCCTCTTTACCTAGGAATTTGGCCAGGTCGATGAATTCTTGTAGCGCCCAGAAATGTAGGAAAGACACCATTGATGATTCGCCACCACCTAGGTTGAGACAGTCGTTCCAGTCTGCGCGTAGTCCTTTACAGATCCCTGTCTGGCCCACATATTCAGCAGAGAAGTCTAACGCTGCTTTCATGTGCTCATAAACCGTTGCATCGCCGCCATCTGCGTAAGGGATTACTTCATCAAAGAAGCTGTGCTCGCCTGTTTCCATCACGTATTTACAGATGGTTGGCACTAACCATAGATGATCATCAGAACAGGTGTCCTCAATGCCGTGGATCTTGTCTTCGTCAGACGGAGTCGGAACCACTGTTGGTGACTTAGATGGTTTCACATCTGCTTTCTCTGGATCGAACCAGTCAGGATCAAACAGGTGTAGACCGTAACCTGCTTTAACTTGGCCACGTAGCAGATCGACAATGCGTTTGCGTGTCATTTGTGGGTTTGCATGAGGCACCGAAATCGCATCTTGTGCCGTATCACGGTAGCCAAGGCCCGTACGACCGCCAACTTCGATGAAAGAAGCAAAACGAGACCAAACCACACACGTCTCTGCTTGGTATAGCGTCCAAGCGTTGATCATGGTATCCAGACCTTCGTTTGGCGATGTCACTTGGAATTTGCCACAACGCTCATCCCAGTGTGCTTTGATGCCAGCAAATGCGTTATCTACTTCTGCTAGGTCTTGGTATTTAGTACGTAGACGCTCACCATTGCCTTTACCGATACCTAGGATGTAAGCGAAGCGAACTTCTTCGCCTGGTTGGATGGTGAATTGCTTGTGCAGAGAACCGCAGTGGTTGTAACAGGTTTGTGCAGTGTTAGAGCACTTGCCTTGTTCTACTGCAAGTGGGTTTGCTTCATCACGGTATAGCCCCAGGAAACTGTCACGCTGGCCGTCGTAGGAGTCAGGATCAAACGTAGAAGCTAAGTAATAGAAGCCTTCAAAATCGTTAGTGTTGTAGTACAGGTCGTATTCAATAACGCCTTGCTTGTATTCAGTTCCCGCAGAATACAGAGACATTTGGTGGTTTTGGTTATCCGACTGAATGTGGCTAAATGAGAACTCAACAAATGAGAAAGCGCTGATGGTGCGTGGTTTGTCAGAGGTGTTCTTAATGACGACATCCCAAATTTCCGCATCTTCACCTTTTGGTACGAATAGTGTTTTCGTTGCGGTAATGCCGCTGTATTCGCACTTGAATTTTGAGTACGACAAGCCGTGGCGAACTTCATAGTTCGCTACATCGAGGCTTTTCGCGACTGGCTGCCAAGAGATTGACCAGTAGTCACCCGTTTCATCATCTCTCAGATAAACGTAGTGTCCCGGGCGATCAAACGTCGCATTTGGACGGAATTTGGTCACGCGGTTGTATTCTGGTGAGTTGTAGAATGAGTAGCCACCCGCATTGTGTGAAATGACCGTGCAGAACTTTTCAGTACCTAAATAGTTGGTCCAAGGAGCAGGTACATCTGGACGGGTAATGACATATTCACGATTATCGTTATCGAAATAGCCGTATTTCATTTGTGTCGTTCCTTTTTACAAAGCTGCATGTGCAGCCAAAAATTAAAAAATTCTTGAAAGCGCGATGTCTTAACGTAGCTTTACGTTACTTCCATGGGTGACGGTAATTCACTCCCTGCAGGTCGAGCAGTGGAAGGTGTCCTTTCAAACGTGATAGGTAATCTGTCCAGTTCCGCTGTTGTTTATCGGTCCAGCATGCTTCTGCTAATGCTGTCAGGCGAGGGAATATCATGTAGTCCATGCGTGACTGGTTATTGATAATTTCGCACCAAAGTGCGGCCTGAATACCTCGAATACGTTTTCGAACCGGATCGTCATCTGCCACTTGTGCTAATGGTTCGTAGCTATACGCTGTTTCCAAAGGTATCGGGTTTGCCCAATCTACTCCGGGTTCTTCTGGTGCGTAATCTTGGGTCATATCCAGGTAAGTGGTTTGAGCAGGTTGCAGCACAACATCGAAGCCTTGGCGAGCGCAATTCAGCGCTGCATCTTCACTTAGCCATGAATAGATAACGGTATCTTTGCTGACTTTGTTACCATGCTGAGCTTCTTCCCACCCCAGCATTCGTTTACCAAGCTCGCGAAGTTTGTCTTCTGCATGACGCAAGTAGTGGCCTTGCAGTTCTTTGTAGTCGCTATAGCCTTGTTGCTCCATCAACGCCTGACAGGCTGGGCTTTTCGACCAGACGCCATGGGGGACTTCATCAGCTCCAATGTGGATGTACGGGGCTGGGAATAAAGCGGCGACTTCTTCCAGCACTTTGTCGATAAATTCGTAACTGCCCGGTAGCGCTGGGTTGATCACGTTATCGTTGTAGTGCTGAATACTGCGATACTCAGTGGTATCTTCTGCTTCTACCAGTAGGTGAGGCAGTGACTTAATGGCAGCGCGGCAGTGACCTGGAACATCAATTTCTGGTATGACGGTAATACTGCGCTGCGCCGCATAGGCAACCACTTCTTTTATTTCTTCTTGGGTATAAAACCCGCCATAACGCTGAGACAAATGCGTATATTGTGGCTCAATCGCCTCATCTAGCCCACGCCATGCCCCTATGCTGGTCAGCTCTGGCAGTGATTTAATCTCAATTCGCCAGCCTTCATCATCCGTAAGGTGCCAATGGAAGGTGTTGAATTTGTAGTGTGCCAATTGGTTGATAAGACGTTTTACTTGCTCTACGGAATGAAAGTGGCGTGCACAATCGAGCATCATTCCACGATATTTGAATCGCGGTCTGTCTTTAATTGAGCAACAGACAACTGCCTTATCATGGTCTCCCACACTTCGTTTGATAAGTTGTAGCAAGGTCGCGCTAGCATGCGTGAACCCAGACTTTGAACCTGCCTCAATTTTTATTGATTCTTCAGTCACTTTGAGCTTATAGGCACCTTTGTCTAGGGTCGGGTTACTTTTAAAGATAATCTGACTGTTATTAGATGGTGTAAGCTCAAATTGGTGAATACGTTTTAATTCATCGAGTAACCAATCTTTGGCTGAATTGGCTAAATCGGAGTAAGTACAGATACCAACACGGTTGTGAAGAGAGAAGTAATTATCGCTAACTTCAATTTGGTTTGGCTTAGGTAGTAGAGGCTGAGCATGAATCAGGCTCGGTGGAATTTCACTACGCTCACGGTACGGAGAAGCCAGAACGATAGGTGTTACGTCAACCTCGGCTCGCTGAACTTTACCATTGACGACAAAATCAACCAGAGCTTCATTTAATCCGTCTGAATAGTAGCGAAATGGATTTGAACCAATACTGAACTCACAATAGAAATTGTGATTAGCCTCCAGAACCATACTTTCGGGTTTGAGCGTACAGAAGCTACCAATTTGGTTAAGTACACCGTTAGATACACTGTAAGGTAAAATGTAACGATCGAAAGCAAACGTCAGATGCCAATCATCAAGATCTTGGTCACTTAGGTTATGAAAAGTGAGTCCAAATCGACAATTTTGCTTCAGTTCAGATAGGACAACGAGGTCAACGCGATATTCCATATCGACTCCTATTCTATCGATAGCGTGTAAAGGTTATGTTCAGGCTTGCCAGCGAACATGATGGCGCCTTCAATCGCATCAAACTGAGGTTTTACAATCCATTTCTGAACGGGCGGTGATAGCCAGTGGAGAATACGTTCAGCAATGCTGCCCATTAAACAAATTCGGGTCGCGCCACGCTTGTTAAGTGCCATGAGAAACATTTCTATATCCGAGGCAGTCTGTTTTAGCATTTCAATGGCGAGCGTATCGCCTTGCTGTGCATATTGGAAAATGGCCGGAGAAAACTGTCCGTAATCGCGAGGAAGTGCTTGTTTTGACCAAGCCACCACATTGTCTACGTCGTTTTCGAAGTGCGCCATGATGTGCTGGGCGAGCGGAGTTTTGTCTCGAATATCATCCTCTGCCAGTAAAACCTGCTGAATTAAGCGCAGCCCCATAACCGCTCCGCTACCTTGATCTGAGATTGGGAACTCGCGGCCTCCAACAACATGCTGTTGCAACCCTTTAAGGTAGATACCGCAAGATCCGGTGCCAGCAATCATGATGGCACCGTCTTGCCCATTATGTGCGCCGATGCAGGCACCGTATGCATCGGTGTTTAGTGTCATGCTGGCAAAAGGGTGGGCGAGAGACATAAAAGCATTCCAGGACGCTTTGTGTTCCGCCCCTGCAAGCGCGAGGCCCACATGCATAGACGAAAAATCTTGCTCAGATAACCCGCCTTGTTTCGCTGCCAACGCAATTGCCTCGATGATCGAAGCCATCGCCACTTCAGCACCAAGCATGATGTTTGCGCTGCCAGTTTTCGCTTCACCAAGAAAATTGCCCTCCGCATCTTTAATTCGGGCGCGGCAAGAAGTACCGCCACCATCAATACCGACAAAGTATATCGCCATGGTGATTACTCCTTAACTTCTTGTGGTAGGTGGTGGGCTTGGCTGATGATAGCGAGCAAGTACCACGCACCATGTGGGATCCATTGTTCACCCCAACGCCAGTTTTGCAGGGTGTCGTCTTTCTGTGCTGGTGGATTAAAGGCGATGTCCTCTTCGTCATCAAATCCACCAGTGATGCCATTACAGATGCCACCTTTGGCGTTAAAGAAACCAAACTGTGGAAGGTAGTCTGGGTTATTTTGGCCATGACCGTCGAGCATGCACATATCGTATGGATTCAAGCCCACAATCCAGTTAAGTGCATCTTGCCCGAGACGTACCAGCTGTTGCTGTTTCTCTTTGGATTCAATATACGGCTGGGCAAGGTATGCCATTGCAGCTAATGAACCCAAACGCGCATTTTCTCCTTGCCACCAATAGCCAGATTCGTTGTTGTGGGCAACAAAGAACGCATCGCGTTTCGACTCTTCAACACCTTTGACATATTGACGAGGGTAGCCAAATGGATTGGTGACACGATTGGTGAGCTTCAATTCAAATTCGCATGCCTGGTTGACCGTCTGTTTTGTGGACGCAGCCAACTCGGAGTCGTCTTCGATAGAGAGGTATTCACAAAGAGCAATCACTGGCAATCCAGGTTCCGCTGCATGGAAGTAAGGGCGGCTACCATCTTGGTTAGCTGACCAAAAATGCTTGAATTTTTCATCACTCATTTGTCGTCCAGCCAGGCGTGAAGCCCACAGGCGGCTTTCGTCTAAGTAACGGCTTTGTTTGGTTGTTTTAAACAGTTCAACACTGGCAAGCAAAGCACAGTACTCGTCGATGATATTCTCTTCGCCATCATTGAGATATTGCTTGTTATGTTCCTTTAGGTGCCAGTAGCCATTTTCTGCCGTATTTAGGTATTGCTGTTGATCGAATTCACCATGAACATCTATGCGAGATGCAGTGGCAAGTGCGGCAATCGCGACTCCACCACCTTGTCTAAAGCCTGCCTGATAGTCATCGAACTTGTGACCAAGTTGCGTTTCGAACGCACAGATTTCTCGTTGGGCGGTATCTTTGCTCCATTTATCAAATACCGTCATGTAAAAGAAACCTTTCTCGTTTTGCATGCGAACAAGGAAATCGGCACCATACAGCGCTTCTTCAATGAGGCGTGTGCGGGTGAAAGCAGCGATACTGTCGCTAGCCTGGAGCAGAGAAAGTCCTTTTAGCATGTTCCAAACCACCATAGGGGTTTGTTGTGGGTTAAGGTAGTTTGCGTACGAAAGGTGACTTAGATATTTGCTTACATCTCCAGACGCATCGTACCAACCGCCATGAACATCGGCTGTCTGTTCGGAATTTAATAGCGTAGCCTGACGATCGGCATGATCGAAAATCCCACCGCAGCGCTGAGATTTAAAGTAATGGATCACATCGGATAGTGTGCGATCTAAAAGGAGTTGTTCACCAACTTCGAAGTGAGAAGAACATACGTTATCTAAGCAAAGGTAATAGTGGCCAGGGATCTCAAAGGACGAAAAGTCGATAAGATAAAAATACCCCTGATGCCAATTCGCTACTTTCCCTTGCTTCTGCACCGCAAAGGTAGCAACAGTTTTATCGCTCTTGGCACAAACCAGTGTGGCGGTATCAGAAGATAATTGTGATTGTTCTGTCTGTATTACCGCTTTTTTCGGCCCCAGACGCTCGTAACCAATGTGGTTAGTCAGTAGCAGCATTTAATGTCTCCGCGAAACAAAACAATTGGAAATGGGCCAGTTTTCTCTGGCCCTAGTTATGCTTAGTTCTCAAATAGGTAACAACGGACAAAGTGGTTTTCAGATAGTTGGGTAACGCCTGGTAATTGTTGGCGACACTTATCTGATGCGTGCACACAGCGTCCCGCAAATGGACACCCGACTGATTCTGGCGTCCAGAGTGGGATCTCTCCTTTGTTTCCTTTTAGTTTCTCGTGAATAGACTTCGATGGATCGGGTACGGCAGAAACCAACAATTGAGTGTATGGGTGTTGAGGATCATGAATGATTTCCTCTGTGTCTCCCCACTCCACCATGTGTCCGACGTACATTACTGCCAAATCTTCCGCGATGTAGCGCGCCGTTGCGATATCGTGAGTGATATAAAGCAGAGACATTTGTTTCTCGAACTTCATCTCTTCCATCAGGTTCAGAACACCCGCTCGAATAGAGACGTCCAACATTGAGGTTGGTTCGTCTGCCAATACGACTTCTGCACCAACTGCGATGTTACGAGCTAGGTTTACACGCTGACGCTGACCACCAGAAAGCTGGTGAGGGAACTTTTGCGCGGTCTCTTTAGGCGGTATAAGACCTACTTGTTCCAGCAAGTCATACACGCGTTCTTCCAGTTCTTTCTTGTTGCCCGGTGACACTTTTTTATGGATAAGCAGTGGTCGCGCAATGTGGTGGAAAATGTTGTGTGTCGGGTTTAGTGAGCCAAATGGGTCTTGCCAGACCATTTGTACTCCTTCTCGGTAAGACATTAAATCTTGTCTTGATTGAATATCTTGAATATCACGTCCTTTGTATTCAATGATGCCTTCCGAAGGGGCGTACATTTTCGCAATCATTTTTGCGGTTGTAGATTTACCTGAGCCAGATTCACCTACAACAGACAAGCCGCGACTTTTATACATTTTGAATGATACGTCGTTAATCGCACGCATCTTGGACTGCTTGATAGAATTGCTATTTAGCGGGAAGTCTTTAACGACATTTTTACCCTCGATCAGCAGCTCGCCGAGTTGTTTGCTCATAATTCTCTCCAGTGTAATTTTGTTCGTAGCTAACGTGATTTCGGGACGTTAAACCTTAGCCTGAGCAATGGTTTCGCCATACAAATGGCAGTTTGAGAAACGACTTGGCTCTATCTGACGCAATTGAGTCGGTATTTTCGTGCATGCTTCGTGGACACGGTCACAGCGAGCCTGGAAACGACAGCCTTGCGGAATTTCAAGCAAGTTCAAAGGGTTCCCCGGGATACCCGTTAGTTTGGTCTTTGGACCTGTTAGTGGAGGGAAAGAGCTGCCCAAACCTTTTGTGTATGGGTGGTAAGGACTTTCCAAAATTTGCTTTGAAGGCGCGACTTCAATCAGTTCACCTGAATACATAATTCCGATGCGATCGGAAAACTCAACCATCAACGATAAGTCGTGAGTGATAAACAGAATTGAGAAGCCAAACTCTTCTTTAAGCGCATAAATTTTCTGCAATATTTCACGTTGAACCACAACATCGAGAGCGGTTGTTGGTTCATCCATGATGATCATTTTTGGGTTTAGAGCCAAAGCGATGGCAATCACCAAGCGCTGACGCATGCCACCAGAAAACTGGTGAGGGTAGTCACTAAGTCGGCTAGGATGAATATCGACAATTTCCAGTAAACCTTCTGCGCGTTTCTTGGCTTGTTCACGCGTCAAGTTGGTATGGCGCATAATGACATCGCAGAACTGCTCTTCCATGGTTAGGACAGGGTTCAGGGCATTCATCGCGCTTTGGAATACCATCGACATTTCACTCCAGCGGAATGATTGCATTCGGCTGTCACTGTATTGAAGAATGTCTTCGCCGTTGAAGATGACTTCACCACCTGTAATGAATGCTGGCGGCTTATGCAGACGCATTAGCGAGAAAGCAACGGTTGATTTACCACAGCCAGACTCTCCAGCCAGGCCAAACACTTCGCCAGGGGCGATATCGAAACTAACATTGTTACAAGCACGAACATCGCCAGCATCTGTAATGTAATCTACGCAGAGGTTACGGATAGAAATTAGTGGTGCAGTCATGATTATTTGTCTCCGCTCCATAGTGCATTTTGAGGTGGCATATCTGGTGTGCGTTGTTTCTTATCTTGGTCTGCTAGATTTTTCCAACGCTTCATTCCTTTGTGCGAGCGTAGTTGTGGGTTAGCAATTTCATCAACGGCAAAGTTAAGTAAGGCAAGACCGACAACTAGGAATGTTAATGCAAAACAAGGAGCCAATAGTTCCCACCATGCACCTATAATCATTGAAGATGATGTGTTCACGTTGTACAGCATGATGCCCCAGCTAACAGTGCTAGGATTACCTAAACCTAAGAAGGATAGAGTTGCTTCCGTCATGATAGCCAGCATTACAGAACCAATGAAACTAGCTCCGACGATTGAGATAAGGTTCGGTAAAATTTCGACAAAGATAATTCTAAATGATGATTCACCAAGTACTTCAGCCGCTTTTACAAACTCTTTTTCACGTAGAGAGAGTGTTTGTGAGCGAACAACCCTTGCCCCCCATGCCCAGGAGGTTGCGCCTATTACCAAGGCGATCGTTAACGGTCCCGCAGCACCAATAAAAGCGGCAATGACAAACAGTAATGGCAATTGGGGGATTACCAACATAATGTTCATTGCGGCGGACAATATGTCGTCAACACGTCCACCGAAGTAACCAGCAGTAACACCGATGATGGTTGCTAGCACACACACCATGATACCAGCACCAAACCCTACAGCTAATGACGTACGTGCACCGTAAACCACTTGTGACCATACATCACGTCCCATACGAGTTGTTCCAAGAACGTGATCTGCTTTTTTAGATAGTAGTAATGTACGGCGGCTGTCTGCTAGATTTTGGGCAATCCAACCGTCCGGGTTTGCTTTTGCTGACTTCACTACAAAGCCTGGGTACTCGTGAGGGTTACCTGTACGTTTGTCTGGAGCATGTTTTGTGATAACCGGCGCAAAGATCGCACCTAAAACGAAAATCATGATGATTACAAAACCAACCAGCGCTTTATTGTTATTCGAGAATAAGTTAAATAGTTTTTTCATGTCTATTTGCTCCCTTTACGCAGGCGAGGGTCAAGTGCCACAATAAGCATGTCGGCCAAAAAGTTAAAGAACAGCATAAACATAGTCATAATTAGTAATTGACCCTGTAATACTTGATAGTCACGAGCATGAATTGCATTTAGTAGTACCGTACCAAGTCCTGGGTAGTTGAAGATCATTTCGATAATTAGCTGACCACCGATTGCCATACCAAGTGCCATTGAAAGTGCTGTCACACTCGGTAGCATTGCGTTTCGGGCAGCGTAGTTAAAGACCACGCGGTTCTCGCTTAAACCTTTACCCTTAGCCATGGTGATGTAATCTTCGTTTAGCAGGTTAATCATGTTGTTACGCATGTTGATCAAGAAGCCACCGATCTGGATGATGGTTGCACAAAATAGAGGCAATACAGCATGGTAAGCAACGTCTTTTAAGAATTCCCAGCTTGTCCAATCAGGGGTCAAGCCAGCCGTGTATGCATACGTCGATGGAAACCAATTTAATCCATACGAGAAGGTGAATAACACTAGCATCGCGACGACCACAGGAGGTACAGCTTGTACTACCATCATTCCCGGTGAAATGAACGCGTCGTATTTGCTACCGCGCTTCCACGCAGCGAAGATACCGAGCGTAGAGCCAATACAGAATGCGAGTACTACAGCAGAGCCTGCTAAGAAAAGAGACCAACCAACAGCACCACCCAATACGTCATTTACAGTCTGAGGGAATGTTTGAATTGATATACCTAGGTCCCAAGTAAGAATACCTTTTAGGTAGATGAAATACTGTTCGTAGATTGGTCCGTCAACAAATCCGAGCAATTCTCTCATTGCTGCGATTCGTTCTGGCGTCACCTGTGAATTTGCGTTGGCAAACATCATGGTAACAGGGTCACCAGGCATTGCTCTAGGCAAAATAAAATTGAGTGTTATTGCAAATAAAAGCGCTATCAAATAAAAAGATAACCGGCGAATAAAGAAACCCATAACTCACACCTTAGTCACCCAGTGGCATATTCCACTGGATTTAAGACAAAAAATCCCCTAACGCAAAGCGCCATTTAAAAAGAAATAGGGGGGAGGTGACGGTGCGCAAGGTGCGCACCGTAAATTAGAACCTAATTAAGATTTAGGTTTTAGATCAAGTACTTGAAGTAGACGTTCTTGAGTGTTAGTCATTGGCATCGGACGTCCTTTAGGATTCTCTTCATTCCACCAACCCGTGAAGCGAGCCGTGTTATATTGAGAAGTGTACGCGCCAGACATAACAGGAACAGTTACTTGGTTTTCTGCTATGATGCGTTGGATCTTGTGAGCGATCTTAACTTGCTCATCACGGTCAGCTGTTTTGTAGAAGCCTTCTAGTGCTTTATCAAGTTCTTTGTCGTTCCAGTAATGCAGTGCAAAACGAGGCATACCTTGGCTAGCTTGGAAACGAGAGTGGTAAGCACTATCCCAGTAAGTGTATGGATCCGCACCGTGGAAATAGTTTGTATATGCAACATCATAAGTTGCATCTAGCATCGCTTGGTTGTATACAGAGAAGTCAGGTGTCGCTGCTTTCGCTTTAACCCCCGCTTCTGCTAGCATTTCAACGCCTAGCTGTACAGTGTTGTTAAAGTCAGTCCATCCATTTGGAGACTGGATAGTTAACTCAATCTTCTTACCTGTTGGAGTCTCAACAAAACCATCGCCATCGGTATCAACGAAACCAGCTTCT
This sequence comes from Vibrio sp. STUT-A11, assembly GCF_026000435.1. Lineage (NCBI taxonomy): Bacteria > Pseudomonadati > Pseudomonadota > Gammaproteobacteria > Vibrionales > Vibrionaceae > Vibrio > Vibrio sp. STUT-A11. The sequence continues at coordinate 630,178 of NZ_AP026763.1, forward strand.
TTCAGAAGTGTTTTAGCGTTGTCAACGTTGTACGTCATAAATGGCTTGTATTTATTGTACACTTCATTATCAGACCAAGACTCGAATGCAGCGCCAAGACCAGAAGCGTAATCGTTCACCACACCGCCGCCGTAGAATGCGATTTCGATGATAGTTTCGCGGTCGATAGCCATGGAGAATGCACGACGGAAGTCGATGTTATTCACAGCTTCAGCATTGCCAGCATTTGGCGATTTGTAGTTGAATACAAACGCTTGGCTACCACCCGCAGGGTACCAATACTTATTATCTGGGCTTGCAGCAGCGTATGTGCTGTCTACATCAGGAATGAAAGAGTAAGACCAGTCAAATTGACCGCTTAGTACTTGGCCTAGGAACTGTTCGTTACCCGCAACTTGTGGCAGACGTAGACAGTCAACATCTAGGTTATCTGCATCCCAGTAGTTAGGGTTACGACATTGAGTGTAAAGCTGAGGAGTGAAAGTTTCGATCTCAGTAAATGGACCTGTACCTACAGGGTTTTCGTTTGTGAAGCGTGTTGGGTCTTCAACTTTGCTCCAGATGTGTTTAGCAACGATAGATACTTCGTTAATAAGGTATGGAAGATTAGAGTTGGCTTCCGTTAGGTCGAAAGTCACTGTATCGCCAGATGCAGTAATTTTATCTAAGCGTGCATTGATACCAGTACGGTCCAGCTCAGGGTACTTTTTCAGCATGTTGAATGTAAATGCTACATCTTCGGCAGTAAATGCTTCACCATCAGACCATTTAACGCCTTCACGGATAACAAAAGAAACCTGCTTAAGGTCATCTGACATGGTGTAGCTTTTTGCCAAACGTAATACTGGCTCATTCCCTTTTAACTCGTTGAATACAACCAGTGGTTCATAGATGAAGTCTTGAACTGTATCTAGCTGAGTTTGAAGGTAAGGGTTAAAGTTACGAACGAAAGTTGGGAAAAACTTTGGAACCATCGTTAGTTCACTGCGTTCAGCCGCAGTTGCTACCGATGCAAAACCTGTAGTAGCTGTAGCAATAATTGCTGTTGCTAGTGCTGTTTTTTTAATATTGGCAAGCATAGCTGTTCCTTACTGTTTGCTTCATTTCACTATATGGATTTGAATGTCATCAATTGATAAACACTCGCCATGACCCACCTCTAGTGTTTTTGCAACTTAAGCTTTCACCTTCATCACATGTAGAGTGGCCTGTAGGTCTTCGGCAGGAGTAAGAAAACACCTTATCCTGAAAATAATCAAACTCGTATCTCGTTAAAAACGTCAAAAGAGCTGGATATCACGTTATAAACGTCATTTCGTTTGCTTTTGACCCAACTGTGTCTGAAAATCAAAAGTTGATATGCGTCGCAGCTTATATCCTTATGGACATTACGTGTTAGTATTTACTTACTTTGTATTATCTATTTTTAAATGGATCCGATTGTTTTGTCGAGTTGGGAGATCCCGATCACACACGCCATTCTTGTTAATTCATGAGGTGAAATTTAATCTGCCGTTCTGTTGTGATTGACTTCTCAATCTGTGTCATTAGTTTATAAAGTCATGTCCTAAATGATGAAAGTTTCGCCTTTTATTGTTTTCCTTATCGCTCAATATTACTCTTTTTTCACTTCGAAAATAAAGTGTGTTGGCATGCTTTTTATTGTGAAATAAAAACTATGGACATGGCACAGTACTCTGAATTCTTGCCAGGATAATAGCGTCTGCACCGTTAAATTTGGATTCTGTCTACTGAGCTTTATTTAGCTGGAATATTGGCATGATGGTTTTGCAGATGGGATAGATGGCATGCCATTTAAGTCGCACTTACCTTCACTTAGCAATAGGCATTGAACACGGAATAGAAGTATTTCTAAATGTAAAAAGCCTCCAACAATTGGTGTCTAATTGTTGGAGGCTGTTCAAACGGAGCGCTTCATTAGATAACGCTGCTAGCTGGTAAGCAACCTTTGCAGTTTGTCACGCTGTGCTTCAATGTAAGCGCGTTCCGGGCTTTGTTCTTTACAATGCTCGAGTATAAACTCGATAGAGCTTAAAACCGTTCTCCAGCGTGGAGTTTTAGGTAAGGTTTCAATGCGCATGTATTTATCTAAAGTACGGGTTTGTAGCGTACTACGATCAAGATAAACGCGCCAAAGGCCACTTTGCTCGGCAAAGGTAAACTTACTTTCGCCAGTCACGGACTCCCAGTATTCCAAAGCGCGAGTCATTGCTTCGACCAGAACTTCACGCATCACTTCCTGTTTGTCTTTTTTATTGCCTAACGCTTTGTCTGCCAGTCGAGTGAATTCACCTCCAAGCTCTTTAAGCTTCTGTAACTGTTCTTTGTCGCCGTCAAAGGCATAGCGAGAAAGCACCTCTACTGCTGTTTCCAGGTTATGGATACGGGCTGTATTCGCGCCGCCACCCACATTGAATATATACATAACGTCTAAGCCAGAGCCTTCAGGGAGTTTGAGAACATCCGCTTCAATATTTTGACGAATGTCCTCGACATAGATATCAATTTTCCCGCAATAATGTGGCTGTTTAACGGTGAGGAATTTTGGCGCAATTAGCTCATCAGCTGAAGAGCGTTTAATTTGCTCTAAACTACGTTTAAATAACTTACACGCAGCTTCGTTGGCAAAGCGAATACGCTGATCTTCGCGCAAGCAGATGATGGCCTCAGGAGCGGATTCAAGTTGTTCTAGCAGACGACCCTGAGTTTCAAGCAGGCTCGCTTCGACTTCAGCTCGTTGGCGAAGCTCCGACTCAAGTTGCTTATTCTCAATATGACGAATTTCTGCTTTGCTTGCCGTTAAATGGGCCTGAATTCTAGCTGCAAGTTCTTGTTTATTAAAAGGCTTAGATAAGTAATCGTTCGCTCCAGCCTCAAAGCCTCTAACGCGGTCTTCAGTTTGACTAAGTGCTGTTAACATAATAATTGGCAGCTCGGCATGATCATAGATTTTACGCAGTTCACTACATACCTGATAGCCACTCATGCCTGGCATCATGATATCGAGCAGTAACAGTTCCGGTTTTTCTTGTTCGACAAGATCAAGTGTTTCTGGGCCGTCCGAAACAGTTCGTACACGATAGCCTTCTAAACGCAAAAAGCTTTCAAGTACACGCAGGTTGACGGGTTCGTCGTCTGCGACATAAAGCAGTGGGCCATCCGGGTTCTCTGGCAGCGATAGATCATCGCTGTTGTCCAAATTGGTTTCTGGAGCCTGGAAATGCCCACAGGCAGCCAGCGTCTGCGTGGCCAGAATCTCTTCTTCACTGGCGAGAGGTAAAGTGAAGCTGAATGTAGTACCTACCATTGGTTGGCTACTTACATATAAGGAGCCACCCATTAGCTCAATTAACTGGCGGCTAATTGATAAGCCTAATCCAGCACCTTGACGATAGCGACTTTCATCTTGTCCTGCCTGAATTAAAGGCTCAAAGATGTGCTCAAGGTGTTCTGCTGGGATGCCCTGTCCGGTATCGACCACTTGAACGCGGACTAGATCGTCAACGACTCCTGCTGAAATAACGATCTTACCTTCAGATGTGTACTTAATTGCGTTACCTATCAGGTTGTACAGCACCTGTTCAAGTCGTTGTGGATCTGCTGATACTGCTTTGAGATCATTCGGTACCTGATTGATGATCCGAATGGTCTTGTTACCAAGTAAGTGGCCAGACAGCTCCAGTACCAATCGAGTTGAGCTTGCCAAACTGACCGCCGACTTCTGGATGCCCATGCTACCGTAACGCATTTTATGGTAATCCAGTAAGTCGTCGACGAGGTTGGCCAAGCGTTGTCCACTTTTGATAATAATATCAAGCTGATATTTCTGGTTTGCCGGGAGCGCGCCGTTGGCTCCGGAAATTAGAGTTTCCGCAATACCCACCATACCGTGTAAAGGCGTACGCAGTTCATGAGAGGTGGTTGCCAGAAACTCATCTTTTAGCTTGTCTGCGAGTTGTAGCTCGTCATTTTGTTTTTGAATTAAGCGGATGTTGCTTTCCAGCTCTTCATTTTGCTTTTTGATGGTCTGAATTTTTTCACGAATAGAGCGCTGCATCCGCTCGAAACTGCTGGCTAATCGGCCAATTTCATCTTTTCTGATGGTATCGAACGTCGTTTCATCCAGATCGCCTGCTGATACTCGCTCTGCTGCCCAGGTTAATTTGAGTAGTGGGGAAGTAATAAAGTTCGATAGATAGTGTGAGGCAATCACAACCAGTATGATTGCTGTGATCATCGCAATAACGAAGAGTTTTTCCAACTGGTGGATACGAGAAAAAGCGTCTTTCTCCGGTAACTGTACGATCAAGGCCCAGTTTACGCCACGAGTTTTTACTGGCGCATAGGCGGCGATAATAGCTTCATCGAGTCCGTTTGTATAAGTGCCGACGTTTGTTTGACCTGAAAGTGCCTGACTGATGACCTCCATACTATTTTGGATATCATTCAGTTTGGTGTTTATTGTACGAGGTTGTTGATCTCCCCCCACTAGTAAGGTTTCAATCGATGACTCGCGATTTTGGTCAGCTACTAATTTAGTGATACCGTTGTTTGGCAAGCGGAACATGGCGTAGCTGTGTAGGTACCCTTGTTGAACGATTGGTGCACCAAGCCAAGCTACCGGCTTACCCTTTTCAAGTTCAAAATCAGAGACAAGTATTGGCGTGTAGTCTTCGTTAACTTTACGACGCTCGCTGACATCGTCGGCTAAGCGGTGAAATGCCTTACCTAACGCGGAATCTTTATAGCGACCTGTGAGAAGATTGGTGCCGTAATTGTCATCTTTGTTGATTGAGTAGGTAACGTTGCCGTTAATATCGACGAGTAATATGTCATTGAAGTCAGAGCGTTTAAGAAGTTCTAAATAAGCCCAATGATAGCGTTTGTGGAGTAGGCGATAGCGCTCACTGCCAGCATAATTGGATGATTCTGGCAATATTGACGTTTTTGTTTGATCACCACTGCCTTCAATGTAACGTTGCTGTGCATTTTGACGAGACTCCTCAATGTCATTTCCTAACCGACTGAACGCATTGACTAAACCATAAAAACGTCCGCCGCTGGCATAGGCTAATTCCGAGCGGACGAAGCCCATCACTTCGGTTTCGCGTGCTTCAAAGTAGTCAACAATCTGCTGTTGCTTGGTATCTCTTACAGACAAAAGGTGTGACGTGCTCTGTTCTTGCAGATCTTGGCTGTGTGACTGCAGGAAAAAAAACGCAGTAATGGTTAGAGGCGTAAGGCTGAGGACAAGAAACGCAGTCATCAGCGTACTCTGTAGACGCTTAAACTTCTGTTTTTTGTAGAATTTGAACATGGGTAAGGTTGCAACTCGTAAAGGGCAGCAAAAACAATATTGATTGCTACCAAGGTTCTCGTTAAAAACGGATAAGACGTTAAATTCGATAGAAATAACAAAATTAACGAGTTTTTTTTCTTTGACAAGAAAGTTAATTGCAAAGCGTGCAGAGTCACGCAGTTTTTCTTACGATTGATGAAATTTTAGCGGAAAATCGCGCAGGTTGTCGCCTGCGCGGGGGAGGCTTATGGCTTTTTCGCGTAATAAATCGAGAATTTTTTAGTCTTATTTAGCGTCTCATAATTATTGAAAGCGCTTTCAAGAATTGGCGGGTACTTTAAGAAACTGTTCGCCACAATGATCATTTCCCCCTGTTTTTGCAGGTACTGTGGTGCATCACCAAGCAAGGTTTCGGCGGCATTATAATTGGTATCTAGCCCACTATGGAAAGGGGGGTTACTGATGATAAAGCGGTAGTCGTTTGCTGTATCTGAATAAATATCAGAGGCAAATACTTTGCCCTCTAAATCATTGGCTTTTAGTGTTGCTTGGCTGGATGTAATTGCATAGGCGTTGATATCGCACATTTCAATTTCTATTGCAGGGTTGGTTTTCGCCATAAATGCGCCCAGCACACCTGCTCCGCATCCAAAATCAAGCACTTTACCGGACAATGGCGGTAAGGTTTCCAGCAACAGTTGGCTGCCCAAGTCGAACTCGCCATGACTGAATACCCCAGGTAAGCTTTTCACCAGCAGTGATTGGTTTCCAAGGCTGATAGTGTAAGACTTAAACCAGTCGAGCTGATTAAATGGCGCTGGTTGGTTGATACACTGACCCCAGTAAAAAGAGCAACGACGGGCTGAATCGTATTTATTGATCGGACCGTAATCTTTGAACATCTTTTCGATACTCTTTACGCCTGAGCGATTCTCACCAACCACAACGATTTCAGTATCGACACCGAGTTTCGCCATGAGCATGGCCAGTAAGTATTCCGCTTCAGCTTTAGCTTTTGGCCAGTACAGTAACACCATGTCTGCTTGGGTATCGACGTCAAACTCTGAGCCAAAGTGGCTTTTGATCTTGTCAGATGTACGAATTTGACGGTAATAGCTGTAGTTAGAGGTAAAAACTTCAACAGACTCACAGTAGGAGGCCAGCTCAAGAGGGAATAGGTCTTCAACTTCACCAGCAACTAAAACATGCTTTCCATTGAAGTATTCCAGCTGGCGCTGTGCTATTTGGCTTGGAGCGATATAAGCAGACATAAATTTGGTTCGTCAGAAATAATTAGGGCCGGATTTTCTCATAATCCGGCCTAAGCTTGAAGCTATTAACGAGTTGTTAGCTGTTATCTTGATTGGTAAGGAAGTCTTTAAACTCTTCTTCGTAAATATTAAATAACACCATTGTGACAGCAAAAATCAGCGGGCCATAAATCAGACCGATTAAACCAAATAGGTGCAAGCCCCCCAGTAGTGAGAAGAAAATCATTAAGGTATTCATTCCCGCACTGCCTTGCATTAGTAATGGTCGCAACAAGTTATCTATTGAGCCGACAATAACCACACTCCACGCTGTGAGGAAGAGTGCCCAAGTGGTGTCACCGGTTAGGAAAAGGTAAGCTGCCGCCGGTATCCATATTAATGCGGTACCAACAACAGGAATGAATGAGGCAAAGCCCATCATAGTGCCCCAGAATAGTCCCGGGAAACCTGCCAGCCACATGCCAATCCCGCCGGCGAAGCCTTGTGCAATTGCGGTGAGAAACGAGCCCATAACCGCTGACTTTGACACCTGCTCTATTTCAGTCAGGATTTTGTCTTCCTGACTGCGTGAAAGGGGGAGAATATGTCGAATTACGGAAATAATTTTATCGTGGTCACGCAATAAGAAGAACAGGACAAATAACATTAGGAAAAAATCCATTAAGAAATTTGTCGCATCACCGAGAATTTTTGCGCTGATGGTGACCAGATTTGAGCCAAATGAGGTGGCGAATTGGGCGATTTTTGCCGCAATGGCCTGTGGCTCAATTTTATCGAAAGGCAAGTACTCATTAACGAAGGATAATGCTTTGATAACTAAAGGATGTTGGAAAACATCCTGAATGCCACCATTCGTCACCCACTTATAGGTATTTTGTGAAAATAAGGAGCCTTGCTGGACGATCGCAGCAAAAACAAACAGCAGAGGAATCACAATAATAAAGGTCAGTACAACACATGACAGTAACGAAGCCATGTTTCTATGTTTTGGCATCTTTTGCTCAAACCATTCGTGTATAGGGAACATGAGCAATGAAATGATAAAAGCCATGACGATTGAGTTGATGTAAGGCTCGACCAATAAGTAGCAAGCAAAAGCAGCGGCGAGTAGGGCGATCATCAGAACGCGATGACTCGACGTGATTTTCACATTGTTTGGCATAAGATAAGTCCAACTTGCGGGTGACATGTACGGTTTCTAGCTTATAACACGGGCTTTGAACCTTTATTACTGTATGTACTAATTGTCTTATAGCGTAGCGGCATTAGAGCCTAGTAGCATACCTTGTTATAATGACGACAAATCAGTCGGTTATCAATCAGGAGATGTAAAATGGGTTGTTGTAATGGTGATAAGTCATGTCAAAGTGAGAAAAAAGCCAAACGCACTCCGTGGTTAGGTATTGTGATTGGTGTACTCGTTGTCTTAGTTATTTTGAATTGGCGGTAAAAAAGGACCGTGAAGGTCCTTTTGAGATTCGTCGATACTGCCTTTGCAGAATTATTACGCTTCAGCAGCCAGTGTTGCAAAACAGCGATCTGCTGCTTCTAGCGTGGCATCGATTTCTTTGCTGCCGTGAGCCAGAGATGTGAAGCTTGCTTCAAATGCAGAAGGCGCAAGGTAAACGCCATGATCCAGCATCAGGTGGAAGAATCGTTTAAAGCGTTCTACATCACACTTAGTCACATCTTCGTAGGTGGTTACGCTATCTTGATCAGTAAAGAAGAAGCCGAACATGCCACCCACTTGGTTCACCACCAAAGGAATACCGTGCTTTTCTGCCAGCGATTTAAAGCCATCTGCTAGCTGCTTAGTTTTTGAAGCCAGACGCTTTTCGTTACCTTCTTCTTTCAGCAGGCTCAAACTGGCGAATCCCGCCGCCATAGCCACAGGGTTACCAGAAAGTGTACCTGCCTGGTATACAGGACCTGTTGGCGCTACGTATTGCATTACGTCTTTACGACCACCGAAAGCACCAACTGGCATACCACCACCGATTACTTTACCTAGCGTAGTCAGGTCTGGTTTGATGTTGTAGTGTGCTTGAGCACCGCCAAGTGCAACACGGAAGCCTGTCATTACTTCATCAAAAATCAGTAGCGCGCCTTCTTGGTCACAGATTTCGCGCAGGCCTTCATGAAAGCCTTCTACTGGCGGGATACAGTTCATGTTGCCAGCTACAGGCTCAACGATGATACAAGCAATTTCACCTTTGTTTGCAGCAAACAGTTCACGTACTGAATCAAGATCGTTGAATGTTGCTGTCAGAGTGTGTTTGGCAAAGTCTGCAGGGACACCCGGAGAGCTCGGCTGGCCAAGCGTCAGTGCACCTGAGCCCGCTTTTACCAGTAAGCTGTCGGCGTGACCATGGTAGCAGCCTTCAAATTTGATGATTTTGTCGCGGCCAGTGAAACCACGAGCAAGGCGAATCGCACTCATGGTTGCTTCGGTACCAGAGCTAACCATGCGGAGTTGTTCCATCGACGGCACTAGTTCAGAAACCAATTCTGCCATTGAAATTTCTAGCTCAGTTGGCGCTCCAAAGCTGAGACCACGTTGTGCAGCGTCGATCACTGCTTCACGAATTACCGCATGGTTGTGGCCAAGGATCATTGGCCCCCAAGAACCGACGTAATCAATATACGCTTTACCATCGGCGTCAAAAATCAGAGCACCGTCTGCTCGTTCGATAAATAGCGGAGAGCCGCCTACGCCGTTGAATGCACGAACAGGTGAGTTTACACCGCCTGGAATGGTTTTCTGGGCTTTGTCATACAGCTCTGATGATTTGGTCATGGGGTTATCCTCTTCTGATTGCTCGGACCAAGTGGTGCGCATTGTACCTAGCTATAATCAACTTAGAAACGTTTTGCTTAATTTATGTGTTGTTTCGCAATGTAATTTTAACTATCCAATAGAAAGAATCGGCGGTGAATACTTGAACGAGTTGGTCAGGTATTAGATAATCGACCGTAATAAGCACAAATTTGACGTCTTGCTTCAGGCTCGACGCATTACACGAGTGAGAGAGGTTTTTCGTGAGCGAAGTAAACGTACCATTATCTTTTTCTGATGCTGCAGCATCTCGCGTTAAAGCGCTGATTGCAGAAGAAGAAAACCCAGCTTTGAAACTGCGCGTCTACATTACGGGTGGTGGCTGTAGCGGTTTCCAATACGGTTTCACTTTTGATGAGAACGTAAATGATGGTGATACCACCATCGTAAATAGTGGTGTAACACTGGTTGTTGACCCAATGAGCTTGCAATATCTTATCGGTGGTATTGTGGATTACACCGAGGGTTTAGAGGGAGCACGCTTCTTCGTTAATAACCCGAATGCAACGACCACTTGTGGCTGTGGTGCCTCATTTAGCGTTTAATTTCTGAATAGCTATCCGTTAAGTTATTCATAAGGCTGCATTTTTGCAGCCTTTGTTTTATGTATTGATGAATTTCCTGAAATTGCGACGTAGTTAAGAATCCAAGCCGCTATCATTTTCTTTTTAGAAAGTTAATTCGTATTATAAATCATTCAACTAAGATTGATTTATATACTAAATTAATTCTCGCAACATTGCTTATCGCAAGAGATTATTATGGCTAGCTTTCCCTTTACGCGATTTTTCGCTGAACGACCTTATATTGTGTCGTTGCTCATTATTTTATTACTCTCTGCCTGGTTAGGGCTTGGTTTGGTACAAGCCGATGATGTACCGCCACATAACTCATCACAAGATATCCCTTTAGCAAAAGTCTCCTATCAAACTTTTACCGCTCAAAATACTTATAAGACGATTGAGTTATATGGTCGCACTGCACCAGATAGACAGGCGAATCTCGGTGCCGAAATTGCTGGTAAGATCATTGCGCTCAAGGTTGAAAAAGGTGAGTCGGTTAAGCAAGGACAAGTGATCGCGCAAATTGATAAAGGTGATCTCGCTATTCAACTGGAGCGCGCGCGCTCACTGCTCAAAGTTCGTGAAAAAGAATTCAACGCGGCCCAGTCGTTAAAGAATAGAGGCCTGCAAGGGGAGGTCGCGTTTAGTAATGCAGAAGCTTCTTTAATGGAAGCCCGAGCACAAGTAACAAACGCTAAGATCGCATTGAGGAATACCAATGTAGTCGCCCCCTTTAGTGGCATACTCGACCACCTATTTATCGAAACGGGCGATTTTGTCGGTGTTGGCGATCCGGTCGCGACCATTATTGATTTAGCTCACTTAGTGATTGAGGCGGATGTCAGCGAGCGTCACATTCAGGAGTTGTCGCTAAATCAACCTGCAAAAGTGAAGTTTATCTCTGGTGAGACGGCTGAAGGCACGGTGAATTATATTTCGCGAGTGTCGTCATCCGCAACGAACACTTTCCCGATTGAGATCCTATTGCCAAACCCTCAACAGTTGATTCCTGCTGGGATCAGTACCGAGGTTGAATTAAACCTCAAGCAACAATTAGCGATTAAGCTAACCCCAGCGATGCTTGCTCTCAATGACGCTGGCATTTTAGGCGTTAAAACGTTAGAGCATCAAAAGGTCAAATTTATTCCTATTCAGTTAGTTAAAGCTGAGCAGGATGGTGTTTGGCTGACAGGACTGGGGGATAAAGTCGATATTATCACCATTGGTCAAGGTTTTGTGCGTGACGGTGATGAAGTGATTGCCGTTAAACAAGAATTTTAAGTGGGGGTGATATGTTAAGTTTGATCGACGCCGCTTTATCTCGCACGCGTACCATGATGGTGTTGCTGATCTTTGTTCTTATTTCTGGCGTGCTTACCTATCTGACGATTCCGAAAGAATCGAGTCCTGATATCACGATCCCAATTATCTATGTCTCTGTGAGCCACCAAGGCATCTCACCTGCCGATGCTGAGCGTTTGCTCGTTCGTCCGATAGAGCAAGAGCTACGTTCTATCGAAGGGGTAAAAGAGATGACCGCAACCGCGTCTGAAGGGCACGCGTCGGTTGTGCTGGAGTTCAGCGTTGGCGTTGACCTTGACCGAGCCATGGCTGAAGTACGTGACGCCGTTGATCTGGCAAAGCCTAAATTGCCCGCCGATAGTGATGAGCCCACCGTCAATGAAGTCACTTTAGCTTCTGAAGAGCCGGCTTTATCGGTGGTGCTCTACGGTACCGTGCCTGAGAGAACCATCGTACATCTTGCGCGTCAATTACGCGACAAGCTGGAGAGCTATCGACAAATCTTGGAAGTGGATATCGCCGGTGACCGCGAAGATATCGTCGAGATCATCGTCGATCCGCTTTTGATGGAAAGTTATGGACTTGATCAGGCCAATATCTACAACCTGATCGCGTTAAATAACCGTGTGGTGGCGGCAGGTTTTGTTGATACTGGTTACGGCCGGTTTTCGGTCAAAGTGCCGTCGGTATTTGAGTCGCTCAAAGATGTGCTTGAGCTGCCGGTTAAAGTTGAAGGTAAGCAAGTGATTACCTTTGGCGATGTAGCGACAGTCAAGAGCGCATTCCGCGATCCAGAAAGTTATGCAAGATTAGACGGCAAGTCAGCGATTGTGCTCGATGTGAAAAAGCGTGCGGGCGAAAACATCATCGAGACGGTAGAGCTGATCAAAGCGGTGATGACAGAGGCACAAAATCAAGATCAATGGCCGGATAACCTACTGGTGAAATACACCTGGGACCAGTCAGATGACGTGAAAATGATGCTCAACGACCTGCAGAACAATATCTTGTCGGCGATCATTTTGGTCGTAATTGTGATTATCGCGATCCTCGGTGTGCGCACTGCACTATTGGTCGGTATTTCTATTCCGGGGTCATTCTTGACGGGCTTGCTGGTACTGGCCGTGTTTGGTTTGACGGTGAATATCATCGTGTTGTTCTCGCTGATCATGGCGGTCGGTATGCTGGTCGATGGCGCGATTGTGGTTACCGAATTTGCCGATCGGCGTATGCAAGAAGGGACGCCGCGTAAAGAAGCGTATCGGGATGCGGCAAAGCGCATGGCTTGGCCGATAACGGCCTCGACAGCGACGACATTGGCTGCTTTTGCCCCTCTGTTGTTCTGGCCGGATGTTACTGGCGAGTTTATGAAATATCTTCCGTTGACGTTGATCGCGACGCTGGCCGCTTCGTTGGCGATGGCATTGCTGTTTGTTCCTGTGCTGGGTAGTCTTATCGGCAAACCTCAAAATGTCTCTTCTACCCAACGTGAGAAAATGCTTGCGTTGCATGAGGGTGATTATGACAAAGCCACCGGCTTCACTAAGTTATATTACCACACGCTGAAGATCGCTCTGCGTCATCCGTTAAAGATTTTACTTAGTGCAATCTTGCTCTCGGTTGCCGTTGGTTTTACTTATGTTAAAGCGGGATTAGGTGCGGAGTTTTTCCCTGAAGTAGACCCACCATTTTTTACGGTAAAAGTACGCTCCTATGGTGATTTATCTATCGATGAAAAAGACCGAATCATGCGCAATGTTGAATCGGTAATGTTAGGGCATGACGAGTTTGAAAGCGTCTATACCAAAACCGGTGGCGATGATGAGATTGGTTTAATTCAGATCACGCTTGTGGATTGGCAGTATCGCCGTAAGGTAAAAACCATCATCGATGAACTGAAACAGACCACAGACCAATTCGCTGGGGTGGAAATTGAATACAAGTTTCCGGAAGCTGGTCCACCAACTGAGCACGACTTAGTGATTGAAATGTCAGGATCAACGCTAAGTGGTCTGGACGAAGGCGCGAAAATGGTTCGTCATTGGGCGGAGGCTTATCCTGCCTTTACCAATATCAGTGATAACTCAAGTAAAGACGGCATCGACTGGCAGATCGATATTCGCCGTGATGATGCCGCCCGCTTCTTGGCAGATGCAACATTGGTTGGCAACACGGTGCAGTTTGTCACTAATGGCTTAAAATTGGGCGATTACCTACCGGATGATTCGAGCGAGGAAGTCGACATATTGGTTCGCTACCCAGAAGAAAAGCGTGACATTGGCCGCTTTGATCAACTACGAGTTAAAACCGCTGCCGGACTGGTTCCGATTACTAACTTCGCCAGCATTATTCCTGAACACAAACAGGATACGATCCGTCGAGTCGATGGACATAGAGTGATCAGCGTGTTTGCGGATATTAGAGAAGGTTACAACTTGGCGCTTGAATTACCGAAAGTTGAAGAAGCGCTTAAAGAGTTAACCTTGCCAGAGGGAGTCGAGTTTAAAATCCGAGGTCAGAACGAAGAGCAGGAAAATTCCTCTGCGTTCCTGCTCAACGCATTTATCGTGGCGCTGGTCGGTATGGCTCTGATCTTAATTACTCAGTTCAACAGCTTCTACCAAGCGTTTCTTATTCTGAGTGCGGTATTGTTTTCGACGGTTGGTGTGTTTGCTGGCTTGTTGATCTTCCAGAAGCCATTCGGTGTGATCATGTCGGGTATCGGTGTGATTGCTTTGGCGGGGATTGTGGTGAACAACAACATCGTTTTGATAGACACCTACAATCAGCTACTCAAACGCGGGTTGGATAAGCGTGATGCGATACTAAGAACGGGTGTACAGCGCTTGCGTCCAGTACTACTCACTACCGTCACGACGATTCTAGGCTTGTTACCAATGGTGTTGGAAATGAACATTGATTTGATAAACCAGAAAGTTGAATTCGGTGCGCCAAGTACCCAGTGGTGGTCTCAACTAGCAACAGCTGTTTCTGGGGGACTCGCTTTTGCAACACTGCTGACGCTGGTTCTAACGCCTTGCCTACTTATGCTTGGGAAAGAGCATCTATCTGATGAGATAAAGGAAAAGAGGTGACATAATTTGCCTAATGCCAGTCACTTAAGGGTTTCTATAAGGTCATTCCAGCGAGCCTTAGCGAGACTAGGAATCTAGTATCAGTGCGCTGAGAATATAAAGAAATACCTTTGATAACAAAGTACTCGGATAGAAGATCCTGAATCACGCTCCTTCGTCGCGGTTCAGGATGACGGTTGACTGGAGTATTCTGTTTGTTGTTAACGGACTGGCATTAGTCATCACTTGCCTCTTTCCCTGTTCTACTTGCTTATTTCATGGTTAATAGCTCGCTGTAACGATCGAGCTTAGCCATATTGATTTTTGCGTTCGCCAAAAAGGTCTGTCTCGCTTGTCCTGTTAATGATTTTGACTGAGGCAAGTTAACCGTGCGTGGGTTTTTGTGCACTCCATTGACTAGGAACTCGTAATGCAGGTGGGGGCCAGTAACACGTCCTGTACCGCCTAAGGTACCAATGGTTTGGCCCTGTTTAACACGTTGACCTGTTTTAACGGTACGTTTGGTTAGGTGCAAATACTTGGTAATGTAGGTATTACTGTGTTTGATGAACACGTAGTTACCATTAAATTTGTTGTATGACGATTTTTGCACCACACCATCACCGGCAGCCCAAATAGGTGTGCCCACAGGTGCGGCATAATCGGTACCTCGGTGAGGGCGAACTTTACCTGTCACTGGGTGTAGGCGACGAGGGTTAAAGTTGGAGCTTACACGACGAAAATCCAACGGCGCGCGCAAAAAGGCTTTCTTCATTGCCCGGCCATTTTCATCGTAATACTTTCCGGATTTCTCATCCAGAATCGCGGTAAAGGTATCTCCTTGGTTTTTGAAAACGGCCGCGATAATTTTTCCTCGACCAATGACTTCCCCTTCAACCACCTCTTCCTGATACAGCACTCGGAAAGTGTCGTTTTTACGAATATCTAATGCAAAATCGATATCCCAACCAAATATACCGGCTAACTCCATAATCTGGTTCGCGTTCAAACCTGAAGAAATCGCCGCATTCCAAAAATTAGATTTGATGGTCGCTTCGGCGAAATTATATTGATAATCGACCTCTTTTTTATCGATTTCAGATACATAGTTGCCATTTTGTAGCTTGATTCGGAAGGTTTCGAAAGCGTTTAAGGTACGTCGTAATTGAACTAAGTTGTTGTTTTCATCAAAACCGAATTGTAGCCTGTCGCCTGGTCGTAGACGTGTTAACTGCTTTTCCACTTCTTTATCAGAGGAAATCAGCTCATGCAGAACACGTGCAGATAGGCCGACACGGTTAAAGAGAATAGCGGCACTTTCGCCGTTTTTAACGTTGTATGTTTCCCAGCGCAAAACGGACGAGGATGTGGAAGAGGTTCCGTTCAATGTCGTCAATTCCATAGAAATTGGCACAGGATAATATTGCCCCACTTTTAAGCGGCTTTGTTGTGGGTCGAGTTCTTGCGGCTCGGGCAAAAAAAACAGTGCGAAGATGATCAGCGCACTAAAAAAACCGATCAATACTTTGTGCAAGAGTGGAAGTCGGACAAAAATCGAATGCATGACGTACTTGTTTGCTAAATTAAACATAAAAAATGACAGCTACCTAGTCTAACGTGTTTCAAAATGCATCGCTATTCAAGTAATATGTCCAGCTATTATATTTTGCCAAATCTGTGGGAGTGAACAAGAATGGCGAGCATTGAAGCTGCACTAGCCGAGATTAAGCGCGGTGTTGAAGAGCTGATTCCAGAAGAAGAGCTGATCGCAAAACTAAAAGAAGGTCGTCCTCTACGTATTAAGTTGGGCGCGGATCCAACGGCACCTGACATCCACCTGGGCCATACGGTTATTTTCAATAAGCTTCGCTTGTTCCAAGAGTTAGGCCACGAAGTGACGTTTCTGATTGGTGACTTCACTGCAATGGTTGGTGACCCAACTGGTAAAAACTCAACTCGTCCACCGCTTAGCCGTGAAGACGTACTGCGTAATGCTGAAACGTACAAAGAGCAGGTATTTAAAATTTTAGATCCTGCAAAAACTAAGATTCAATTCAACTCAGAGTGGCTATCTGATCTTGGCGCAGAAGGCATGATTCGTCTTGCTGCCAACCAAACGGTTGCTCGTATGTTAGAACGCGATGATTTCAAAAAGCGTTACACCGGTGGTCAGCCAATCGCCATTCACGAGTTCATGTACCCATTGCTGCAGGGCTGGGACTCAGTTGAAATGAAAACGGATGTCGAGCTTGGCGGTACCGACCAGAAGTTCAACTTGCTAATGGGCCGTGAACTACAAAGATCTCACGGTCAGAAGCCTCAGGTTGTTCTAATGATGCCTCTTCTTGTTGGCCTTGATGGCGAGAAGAAGATGTCTAAATCTGCGAACAACTACATTGGTATCAGTGAAGCACCAAGCGAGATGTTTGGTAAGATTATGTCTATCTCTGATGATCTGATGTGGAGTTACTACGAGCTGCTGTCTTTCCGTCCATTAGAAGAGATTGCTCAGTTTAAGGCTGATGTTGATGCTGGTAAGAACCCTCGAGACATCAAAGTGCTACTTGCGAAAGAAATCATCGCACGTTTCCACACTGATGCCGATGCTGATGCCGCAGAGCAAGAGTTCGTCAACCGTTTTGCTAAGAACCAAATCCCTGACGAAATGCCAGAATTTGCATTCGAAGCAGGTCGCCCGGTAAGTAACCTGCTAAAAGAAGCGGGTTTATGCCCATCATCTTCAGATGCGATGCGTATGGTAAAACAGGGCGCCGCTAAGATTGACGGTGAAAAAGTGGCAGACAGCAAGTTCACGCCAGAAGCAGGCACTTACGTATTCCAGGTTGGTAAGCGTAAATTCGCTCGTATTACGATTCAGTAATCACTAACCGTGCAACAAGCAAGAAAGCGCCTATTATGGCGCTTTCATTTTTGAGGAGAGTTAGCTTTAAGAAAAGCTTAACGGCGGGAACTACTTTTTAGGCATCGCCTGACTAAAGTTCACGACATCGTTATAAAAGAGTTTCTCAAAGCTGGTAATCGGGGCGACAGCTGGTTTGCTTCCGTCCCTTTTTTCTGGGAAGTAATCAGAAACAAATTGGACAAAAATGGTGTTCGGTTGGCCATTTTTATCCAGACCATAGCCTGCCATATTATAAGTCCCGTACAGAGAACCACTTTTCGCGATAAGTTGACCTTTAATCGGTGCATTACGCATGCTTTGTCGGTACTGAAGTGTGCCCGACTCCCCCGATTTGGGCATGATTGCGATCAGGTTGAGTTGTTTCTCATTTTTCCAGATATAACGTAGTATCTCAGCCATTTTTGTTGCAGAGAGTCGATTGTTTCTCGAAAGTCCAGACCCATCTTCCAGACGTGCTTGTCGAATATCGATCCCCGTATTGGCGAAAATGATTTGTTTTATTGCTTCAGTACCATTAGTAAAACTGCCGGGTTGAACAAAAAATTTCGCGCCAAGCGTTTTTGTCAGAGTGTCAGCGATCAGATTATCAGAACGCTTTAGCATCTGATCAAGCAAAACAGGCAGGGACTGGGACTGATGCAGAGCGAGTAGTTTGCGCTGTTTCTTCGGCGGGGACCCCACCTTTATTCTGCCTTTCAGTTCAATGTTTAATTGATCGAGCAAAGTGGCAATTTTTTTGCTGGTATACATTTCAGGGTCTTGAACCGCGAACTTTAGAGGTAACGGTTCCTCCCTTGAAACTAGACAACCATTTAGCTCATAACGATTGTCTGGATTGGGCAGAAGATCTAAATCACAGTGCCGACTTTTCTGAACCGCTCGTGTTACCGTCTCTACCGAACTTTTTACATGGATTGGCTGATGCTCGGGGACAAAAACCCGAGTTCCACCATCTTTCTGTGTGTAAATGGATGCTTGTACACAGTTTTTATTTAGTGTGATGGCGGAGGCTGGAGCGCTGTAACAAACACCAAGAATATCCCAAGGCCATCCTACAGCTCGGTTATAACCAGTAAACACACTGTTATCGAGCCACAAATCACCGCCAATGCGTTTTAATCCATTCTTTTTTGCGAGGGTAAGAAGATCTTTGAGATCTTTCGTCTGCAGTGTTGGGTCACCAACAAACGTGATAACCGCATCTGAGCTAGAAGCTTCAAGTCTGGTACGAAATCTAAAATTATCGCCCAGTTCTAACTTGGCCGCTAACGCAGTCACAATCTTTAACGTGCTGGCTGGTGGAAATAGCTGCCCGGTAGGGTGAATACCAGAAAGTTCTGCACTATCAGTGAGTTTCTCAGCAACCAGACTTATTCTCGCGCCCTCTGGTAGCACTTCCTGGTGTGGGTATGCTTGCGTGGCTAACGGGCAAAGCAGAGATAGGAGAAATAGGGAGCAACGTAAACGCATAGAGGTACTATCTGAGGTGAGACATGTAGTTGAGTATACCCAACTTCCCCCAAGATGCTAGGTCGAGTCGAGCTGGTTTTTCGTCGTTTATTAATCAGACAATCATAAGGAAAGGGAGGTCATGACTTTTCATCACAGATAAAAAATGCCCGCAAGATGCGGGCACTTGGTATTCTAGTCGAAAGACAGGAATTAGAAGTCGTAACGTAGACCTAGAGCTAGCTCGTCTTCTGCATCGATCTTAGTTGCCACTGTTTGAGAACCTGTTGAACCAAACTTGTCGCCAGAGTCGATTAGGTTAAAGTTGTATGAAACGTAACCACGGAAGTTAGGCTTGAAGTAGTAAGAAGCATCAACAGCGATGTTGTCTGCAGAAGTCTCGTCGTTCGTTTCTGCGTTGTTGTATGTTGTTGTGAATACAGTTTGACCTAGCGTGTAAGCACCTGCTAGCTCGTAACCTGTGTAATCAACAGTACCAGCAAAGTCATCAGTCATCTTCTCACCGTCAGTGAATACACCAGCGAAGTATAGATCGCCCATAGTGTAAGATGCAGCTAGCATGTACTCGTTAGCTTCGTCTTGGTCTGCGTAACCAGCACCTAGCTCAAGGCCAGTGTTTGCTAGAGCGTAGATTGCAGATAGAGAGTAACCGTCTTGGTCGTTGTCTGAGAAATCGCCGTTAGCGTTTTCAACGCGGTCCGCGAAGCGGTAGCTTGCTTTTACGCTTAGGTTTTCGAATTGGCCTTTGTAAGACATCATGTTGTCTGAACGGTCAGCCACTGCTAGTTTGTCAGCTGCTGAGTTACCGTGGTAACCCATGATATCTGTGAAATCAGTGATAACGCCTAGCGCACCTTCGTTTTTACCGTAAGAGAATTCACCCCAAGCGCCGCCTAGACCAGCATATGCAAGACGAGTGTCTAGAGAGTCCTCACCGCTAATGTCGTTGCCTTCGTCGTCAAAGTCAGCGGTAGTGAATTCACCTTCCCAGAAACCAACGCCGTATAGGTTGTCGCTGACTTGTTGTTTGCCAAGGAAGTTTAGACGGATGCGAGAGTTATCTTGAGCGTCGCCATCTTTCATTGATAGACGTGCTTCAGCGCGGCCACCCATTTCTAGAGAAGTGCCATCTTGGTTGTAAAGTTCAGCTGCGTTTACACCAGTTGCCATTGCTGCTGCAGATACAGAAAGAGCAATTAGAGTCTTTTTCATCTTATTTGTCCTAGTTAGCTGTCCATAATTCATTGTTGTATGGGGGAGAGGTTCTCTCTCACAAGCTATTGGTCTCAAAGAAATGTTGTACACGATGAGTACGTCGGTGTAGGTAAGTCTTTGATTGAACAACTTGCTGGACACGTTTTACCGCTAAAGTTTCCTTGTGAGTTAGTAAAATGATATAAATTTGGATAGTGAACACCGTTCGATTGCGTTTGTTTGTGTTTTATCTTTCTGATAAATAGGTGTTTTTTTGATTTTTACGAACGTAGTGAGTTGATTAGATTTTATGTTTTTTGAGGTTTTTTCTATAATGAACCGTGTTGTTTTTCAGTAAATTACAATAATAACTATACTAAATAGTGACGCACATCATTCTCCTCGAGTTGCATAGCGACACTCGATATCAAATTAGGGTGATTTCGCATCTGAGTTTGTTTAAACTAGGTAAAACACATCTTCAAACGCACTACCCAGTCAACTGACCGGGTAGGGTTTTTTTGTCCAAAACATATTTGGGCATGAGGTTAAATAATGGAAAAAGTTCCAATGACACTACGTGGCGAACAAATGCTACGTAAAGAATTAGATCGTTTACTTAAGCTACGTCCTCAAATTTCAGAGGCGATTGCAGAAGCTCGCGAGCTAGGTGATTTAAAAGAGAATGCTGAATACCACGCCGCGCGTGAAGAACAGGGTATCTGTGAAGCGCAGATCCGCGATATCGAATACAAACTGTCGGTCGCTCAAGTTATTGATGTCACTAAAATGGAAAACACAGGTAAAGTGATTTTTGGCACAACAGTGACTTTGATTGATATTGATACTGACGAAGAGAAGACGTACCAAATTGTCGGCGATGATGAAGCAGACATTAAAGCAGGTCGTATTTCTGTTAGCTCTCCAATTGCTCGTGGCCTGATTGGTAAAATGGAAGGTGACGAGGTGGTTATCGAAACCCCGGGTGGCGCAAAAGATTTTGAAATTGACCGAGTTGAGTATCTGTAATTAGAAAGCGTCACTCTGTCTATAAACGTAAAAAGGTCGCCATTGGCGACCTTTTCTTCAGCAACGTAAGTCGTGATTACTTACGAGGGATTTCGATTTTACGCTCTTCAGATTGGCGATACAGTACAAGTACCTTACCGATAGTCTGAACTTTTTCTGCGCCCGTCTCACGTACGATAGCGTCGATGATTAGCTGTTTAGTCTCACGATCTTCTGATGCAACTTTTATTTTGATCAGTTCGTGATGGTTTAGAGCGATTTCAATTTCTGCTAGCACGGCTTCTGTAAGTCCATTTGCGCCCATTAGCACAACAGGTTTTAAACTGTGAGCCAGGCCTTTTAGGTGCTGCTTTTGTTTGGTGCTTAGGTTCATTACGCGGCCAATTTTCTTTAAACTAAGGGTTGAAAAAAGCTATTTTAACGCCATCTATTGCTGAAGACTATAATTTATTGAGTAATAGGTTACGCCTATTAAAACAATAGCTCCTATTTGTGCCTTGTTAGGATTAAAATGAGTAAACAAAAACATTCAGCGAGTTCTGGTCGTTGGTTGAAAGAACACTTTGATGATAAATACGCGAACGAAGCTCGTAAAAAAGGTTACCGTTCACGTGCTTACTTCAAAATTGATGAAATACAAACCAAAGATAAGCTGTTAAAACCAGGTATGACCGTGGTCGATTTGGGCGCGGCACCAGGTGGTTGGTCCCAGTATGCTGCTAAAATAGTAGGAGATAGTGGACAAATTATTGCGTGTGATTTGTTACCAATGGATCCGATCGCTGGTGTAAGCTTTTTACAAGGTGACTTTCGTGACGATGCGGTATTAGATGCGTTGTTAGAAAGAATCCAGCCATCGATGGTGGATGTAGTAATGTCTGATATGGCACCTAACATTGCTGGTAATAACTCTGTCGATCAACCTAGAGCTATGTATTTAGTTGAATTAGCCTTAGATATGTGTCGACAAGTTCTAGCGCCTAATGGTAGCTTTGTTGCTAAAGTTTTCCAGGGTGAAGGCTTCGATCAGTACGTGAAAGAAGTCCGAGACATGTTTAAAGTCGTAAAAGTCAGAAAACCAGACTCATCGCGAGCTCGCTCTCGAGAGGTCTTTGTAGTAGCCACTGGTTACAAAGGTTAACCATTTTGCTCTATTAAGAGCGTGTTAACACTATGGCTACAGTCAATGAACTGTAGTACCCTACCTTTAATTACAATTAGTTATCGAGAGGCTTACACCTTGAGTGACATGGCAAAAAATTTAATTCTGTGGCTTGTTATCGCTGTCGTATTGATGTCGGTATTCCAGAGCTTTGGCCCTGGGGAAAGTAATGGCAGAACCGTGGATTACACCACGTTTGTACAGGAAGTTGGCCAAGGCCAGATTCAAGAAGCAACTTTTAAAGACGGTGAAATTAGCTTTATTCGTCGTGGCGGTGGGGCCAAAATGGTCACTTACATGCCAGTGTATGATCAAAAGCTTCTAGATGACCTAATTAACCAAAATGTGAAAGTGCAGGGTACACCTCCTGAAGAGCAAAGCTTGCTTGGCACTATCTTTATCTCTTGGTTCCCAATGATCTTACTGATTGGTGTATGGATCTTCTTCATGCGTCAAATGCAAGGTGGTGGCGGCAAAGGCGCCATGTCTTTCGGTAAGAGTAAAGCTCGAATGATGAGCGAAGAGCAGATCAAAACCACGTTTGCAGATGTTGCAGGCTGTGATGAAGCTAAAGAAGACGTAAAAGAGCTGGTTGATTACCTACGTGACCCAAGCCGTTTCCAGAAGTTGGGTGGTAAGATCCCAACAGGTGTTCTTATGGTTGGTCCTCCTGGTACAGGTAAAACCCTGCTTGCTAAAGCGATTGCTGGTGAAGCAAAAGTACCGTTCTTTACTATTTCGGGTTCTGACTTCGTTGAAATGTTCGTTGGTGTGGGTGCATCTCGTGTCCGTGACATGTTCGAACAAGCGAAAAAAGCATCACCTTGTATCATCTTTATCGATGAGATTGATGCGGTTGGTCGCCAACGTGGCGCTGGTGTAGGTGGTGGTCACGATGAGCGTGAGCAAACATTGAACCAAATGCTGGTTGAAATGGATGGTTTCGAAGGTAACGAAGGTATCATCGTTATCGCTGCGACTAACCGTCCAGACGTTCTTGACCCAGCATTGTTACGTCCTGGTCGTTTTGACCGTCAAGTCGTAGTAGGCCTACCAGACGTGCGTGGTCGTGAACAAATCCTTAAAGTTCACATGCGTAAAGTACCTCTGGCGGGTGACGTAGAGCCGTCTTTGATTGCACGTGGTACCCCGGGTTTCTCAGGTGCTGACTTAGCAAACCTAGTCAACGAAGCTGCGCTATTTGCGGCTCGTGGTAATAAACGCAACGTATCAATGGTTGAGTTTGAACTGGCTAAAGACAAAATCATGATGGGTGCAGAACGTCGCTCGATGGTGATGTCAGAAGAGACGAAAGCTTCAACAGCTTACCACGAAGCGGGCCACGCGATTGTTGGTCGTCTAGTTCCTGAGCATGATCCGGTGTATAAGGTATCTATTATTCCTCGTGGTCGTGCGCTAGGTGTGACAATGTACCTACCAGAACAAGACCGTGTGAGCATGTCTCGTCAGCACTTAGAGTCGATGATTTCTAGTCTGTATGGCGGCCGTCTTGCTGAAGAACTGATCTACGGTGCGGATAAAGTCTCAACAGGTGCTTCGAACGACATCGAACGTGCAACAGAGATTGCGCGTAAGATGGTGACGCAATGGGGCTTCTCTGAAAAACTTGGTCCACTATTGTATGCCGAAGATGAAGGTGAAGTATTCCTGGGACGTAGCGTAACTCAGACAAAACATATGTCTGATGATACCGCTAAGTTAATTGATGACGAAGTTCGCCAAATCATCGATCGTAACTACGACCGAGCGAAAAAGATTTTGGAAGACAATATGGATATCATGCATGCGATGAAAGATGCGCTAATGAAGTATGAAACCATAGACGCACACCAAATCGATGACCTCATGGAGCGTAAGTCTGAAATTCGTGAACCTGCTGGCTGGGGGGATAACGCTTCAAACAAACCTCAGGTGGATGATAAACCGCAAGCTGCGCCTGCAGCAAAAGAGGAAGAGAAAAAGGCTGATGCAGATAACGATGCAGAGCAGTCTACTTCCCAAGAAGCGGCTTCAGCTGACGTACCAGAAAAGAAAGATTCTGAATAACTATTGGTGATATTGATAAACCCCGAGTTCGCTCGGGGTTTTTGTATTTATTATGATTATTAAAGCAAAAAACAAATCTCTGGACCTTTCTCGTCCACACGTAATGGCCATCCTCAACGTCACACCAGATTCCTTCTCTGATGGAGGCAAGTTCAACTCTCTAGATTTAGCGCTTGCACGCGTTGAGGAAATGATAAAAGCAGGCGTTAGCATTATCGATGTTGGCGGTGAATCGACCCGACCAGGAGCACCTGAAGTCACTTTGGAAGATGAACTGGAAAGAGTAATTCCCGTCGTCAGAGCGATCAGAGCTCACTACCCAGATGTGTGGATCTCAGTCGATACCAGCAAAGCTGAAGTGATTCGCCAGTCCGTTGAAGCCGGAGCGGATCTGATCAATGACATTCGCTCTCTGACCGAGCCGGGCGCTTTGGAAGTCGCTGCTCAAGCAAACATACCGGTTTGCATCATGCATATGAAAGGTCAACCAAAGACCATGCAGCAGAACCCGCAATATGATGATCTCATGCAGGAAGTGGAGCAGTTTTTAGCTGAGCGAATGGCAGTATGCGAAGCGGCAGGTATTGCTCGTGAAAATATCATTCTTGACCCTGGTTTTGGCTTTGGCAAAACCATAGAACACAATTATCATATGCTGGCTCATCTTGAGAAGTTTCATAAATTTGGTTTACCTATATTAGCTGGCCTATCTCGTAAGTCGATGATTTTCAAATTGTTGGATAAGCCTGCGGCAGAATGCGCAAACGCCAGCGTCGTTTGTGCCACAATTGCAGCGATGAAAGGTGCACAGATCATTCGAGTACACGACTTTGAAGAAACGCTTGAAGCGATGAAAGTTGTTGAGATGACGAAGAACAATATTTAAAAAATAACAAAGGAAAGTTTATGTCTGATAAAAGACGTTACTTTGGTACCGATGGTGTGCGTGGTAAAGTTGGACAATATCCAATCACACCCGATTTCGTACTGAAACTTGGCTGGGCGGCTGGTCGCGTACTAGCGAAACAAGGCACAAAAAAAGTGATTATCGGTAAAGATACTCGCATATCTGGCTACATGTTGGAATCTGCTCTAGAAGCTGGTTTAGCGGCCGCAGGTCTTAAAGCGACGTTTACAGGACCAATGCCAACGCCAGCCGTTGCCTATTTAACCCAAACATTCAGAGCAGAAGCTGGGATTGTGATCTCGGCATCTCATAACCCTTACTACGATAACGGCATCAAGTTTTTCTCTTCTGAAGGCACTAAATTGCCGGACGATATTGAACTTGCGATCGAAGCGGAACTGGATAAAGAGATTGAATGTGTTGAGTCGGCTGAGCTGGGTAAAGCAACGCGTCTAAACGATGCGGCGGGTCGATACATTGAGTTTTGCAAAAGTACGTTCCCTTCTGCGCTGACTCTCTCAAGCCTTAAAATTGTGGTTGACTGTGCACATGGCGCGACTTACCACATCGCTCCTAATGTATTTAAAGAGCTGGGCGCAGAAATTATTGCGATGGGCGTTGAGCCTAATGGCACGAATATCAACGATGAAGTTGGCGCGACGGACGTACGTGCGTTACAAAAGCGTGTGGTAGAAGAGCAAGCGCACTTAGGATTGGCGTTTGATGGCGATGGTGATCGTCTGATCATGGTTGACCATTTAGGTAATAAAGTAGACGGTGACCAAATTGCTTACATCATCGCCAGAGATGCACTACGTCGTGGTGAGCTTAAAGGTGGTGTTGTTGGTACGCTGATGACTAACCTGGGTATGGAAAACGGCCTGAAGCAGTTAGGTATTCCGTTTGTGCGTGCTGCGGTAGGCGACCGCTACGTTATGGAGCAGTTACTTGCGAAAGGTTGGAAGATTGGTGCTGAGAACTCTGGCCATATTATCCTGCTTGATAAAGTCACAACCGGTGATGCAATTGTTGCTGCCTTACAGGTACTTGCTTCAATTATTGGTAGCGATATGTCGTTATACGATCTTTCTCAAGGAATGAAGCTATACCCGCAAGTTCTGGAAAATGTTCGTTTCTCTGGCGATATCAATCCACTAGAAGCAAAAGCCGTATTGGACTCTGTTGCTGAAGTGGAAGCTGAATTAGGCGATAAAGGTCGAGTGTTACTGCGTAAGTCGGGTACAGAGCCACTCATTCGCGTAATGGTCGAAGGCGAAGATGCGGAACTTGTGCAGAGCTCAGCATTGAAGATTGCTGAAGCGGTAAAAGCAAGTTTCTAATCATTGCTTTAACTTATTGAGTGAAAGAAAAGGGTATTTTTTGCCCTTTTTTTGAGCGTTCGGCTCACGGACGTTGTTTTTTTACTAATTTTCCCTTGTCAGCGTTAATGGCTTTCGCTAGTATTGCACCGCCTCCCGTTAGGAGGTCGCTAGCCTTGTTCATTTAATAAGATTGATTATTTTTGGGCGGCGCTGGCTCAACAATTTGGAACATAGGTGGAAAAAATGTTTACAGTTCTACTTGTGATTTACCTGTTGGCGGCGCTTGGTGTGATTGGCCTTGTGTTGATTCAACAAGGTAAAGGCGCAGATATGGGAGCCTCGTTCGGTGCTGGTGCTTCAAACACAGTGTTTGGTGCTAGCGGCTCAGGTAATTTCTTAACCCGAACAACTGCTATTTTAGCAACCGTATTTTTTGTCATTAGCTTGCTACTTGGTCGTATGTCTACGCACAAGACTGAGTCTCAATGGGTAGACCCAACGTTAGGTCAACCAGTTGTTGAACAAGTTAAGGACGCAGCGAGTGAAGTTCCAGCACCTACTGGTGATGAAATTCCTCAATAAGCTGCAAGGTTTTGATGCCGAGATGGTGAAATTGGTAGACACGCTAGCATGAGGTGCTAGTGCCTTTGGTGTGAGGGTTCGAGTCCCTCTCTCGGCACCATGTATTTACAAACTTGTAAATCACTTGTTTGCGAGTATAATGCTCAGCAAGTCGGACGCGGGGTGGAGCAGCTTGGTAGCTCGTCGGGCTCATAACCCGAAGGTCGTCGGTTCAAATCCGGCCCCCGCAACCAATCTCTTTCTTTGAATAAGAAATCGAGATTTGGCAAGTTTGCGTAGTACTAACCACACTACGAGTTAAGAATAGCTTTCTTATCTGTTCTTAACGTATCAGGGTCCAGCAGCATAAAACCCCGACTATCGGGGTTTTTTGTTATCTGAGTTTTTTAAATATCTCAGATTGCTGCTTGGTTTTTTGATTGGGCTCTGAGCCCTTTTTTTGTTTCTGGAGTGGTTTAAATGACTGGTTTAGAAAGACAACTTACTGAAATGCTTGAAGCTCCTGTTGAGGCGTCGGGCTATGAGTTGGTTGGATTAGAATTCATTCGAGCAGGCGCGCACTCAACGCTACGCATCTATATTGACCATGAAAATGGCATTAACGTGGACGACTGTGCAGAAGTTAGTCACCAAGTAAGTGCGGTATTAGACGTTGAAGATCCAATTTCGGTTGCTTACAGCCTAGAAGTGTCTTCTCCAGGTTTAGAAAGACCGCTTTTCAAAGCAGCACATTACGAGCAATTTATTGGTCACGAGGTCAGCATCGTTTTGAAAATGGCTGTAGCAAACCGTCGCAAGTGGAAAGGTATTATCCATGGCGTTGATGGCGAAACAGTGACAGTTACTGTTGATGGCCAGCAAGAAGAGTTTGCTTTAAGTAATATTTCAAAAGCTAACCTGATCCCTAAATTTTAGTTCCCTAAAAAAGTTTAAGCTTAGAGGCTAAATACAATGAGTAAAGAAATTTTAGCGGTAGCAGAAGCGGTATCGAACGAAAAGGCGGTACCTCGTGAGCGTATCTTTGAAGCTCTTGAGATTGCTCTAGCAACTTCTACAAAGAAAAAATACGAAATCGAAATCGACGTACGTGTTGCTATTGACCGTAAAACGGGTGAATTCGTGACTTACCGTCGCTGGTTGGTAGTAGACGATGTTGAAAACCCAACTAAAGAGATCTCTCTAGAAGCTGCACAGTATGAAGACGATTCAGTTGAGCTAGGCGACTACGTAGAAGACGAAATCCAATCAGTGACGTTTGACCGTATTACGACTCAAACGGCTAAGCAAGTGATCGTACAAAAAGTACGTGAAGCTGAGCGTGCACAAATCGTCGAGCAGTTCATCGACAACGAAGGTGATCTCATCACTGGTGTTGTTAAGAAAGTAAACCGCGAAACAATCGTACTTGACCTAGGTAATAACGCAGAAGCGGTAATCCTACGTGATGACCAACTTCCTCGTGAAAACTTCCGTCCGGGTGACCGTGTTCGTGGTCTTCTGTACAAAGTGGCTCCAGAAGCGCGTGGTTTCCAACTGTTCATCACTCGTTCTAAGCCAGAAATGTTGGCAGAACTGTTCCGTGTTGAAGTACCTGAAATCGCTGAAGACATCATCGAACTTAAAGGCGCAGCACGTGATCCTGGTTCTCGTGCGAAGATCGCAGTTAAGACTAACGACAAGCGTATTGACCCTGTTGGTGCGTGTGTTGGTATGCGTGGTGCACGTGTACAAGCGGTTTCTGGCGAGCTTGGTGGTGAGCGTATCGATATCGTACTTTGGGACGATAACCCAGCTCAGTTCGTTATCAACGCAATGGCTCCAGCCGACGTTGCTTCTATCATCGTTGATGAAGACGCGCACGCAATGGACATCGCTGTTGAAGCCGATAACCTAGCGCAAGCTATCGGTCGTAACGGCCAAAACGTTCGCCTAGCCTCTCAACTAACAGGTTGGGAACTGAACGTAATGACAGTGGCTGATCTGCAGAAGAAACACGCTGAAGAGTCACAAGCGTCGATTGAAAACTTCATGAAGTACCTTGATATCGAAGAGGACTTCGCACAACTACTTGTTGAAGAAGGTTTCTCAACATTAGAAGAAGTTGCCTACGTTCCAGTCAACGAACTGCTTGAAATCGATGGCCTGAATGAAGAGCTAATCGAAGAACTTCGTGGTCGTGCGAAAGATGCTCTAACAACGATTGCACTGGCTCAAGAAGAATCTTTCGAAGGCCTTGAGCCAGCAGAAGATCTGCTAGCACTTGAAGGTCTTGAGCGTGAGATGGCATTCAAATTGGCAGCAAAAGGTGTAGCGACACTGGAAGATCTTGCTGACCAAGGCATTGACGATTTAGAAGGTATTGAAGGCCTGACCGAAGAGCGTGCAGGTGAGCTAATTATGGCAGCACGTAACATCTGTTGGTTCGGCGAAGAAGCATAATTCAGCAAGGAGGAAGCGGCATGACACAATTAACAGTTAAAGCACTGAGTGATGAGATTGGTACGCCAGTCGACCGCTTGATTGAACAACTTGCTGACGCTGGCATTAAAAAGGCGAGCTCTGACAATGTTACTGATGAAGAGAAGCAGCAGCTTCTCTCTCATCTGAAAAAAGAACACGGTGATAAATCTGGCGATTCAGAGCCGACACGCCTTACGCTACAGCGTAAAACTCGTAGTACACTTAGTGTAAACGCGGGTGGTGGTAAGAGTAAGAATGTTCAGGTTGAGGTGCGCAAAAAACGTACATACGTGAAGCGCAGCACAATTGAAGATGAAGCGAAACGTGAAGCTGAAGAAGCAGCAAAACGTGAAGCAGAAGAAGCAGCAAAACGCGCAGCTGAAGAAGCCGCAAAGCGTGAAGCTGAAGAAGCTGCAAAACGTGAAGCAGAAGAAGCAGCAAAACGTGAAGCTGAAGAAAAAGCGAAACGTGAAGCTGAAGAAAAGGCGAAACGAGACGTTGATACGAATGCACAACGTGAAGCTGACGAAAAAGCGAAACGTGATGCTGAAGACAAAATTAAGCAAGAAGCAGCGCGAAAAGAGGCCGACGAGCTTAAACGCCGTCAGGAAGAAGAAGCTAAGCGTAAGGCTGAAGAGGAAAGTCAGCGCAAGCTTGAAGAAGCTCGCGAATTGGCTGAAAAGAATAAAGAGCGTTGGTCTGCTGCAGAAGAGAAAAAGGGTGATATGGAAGATACAGATTACCATGTAACGACTTCACAATACGCACGTGAAGCCGAAGATGAAGCAGATCGCAAAGTAGAAGGTGGTCGTCGTAAGAAGAAGAAACCTTCTAACAAAGATGATCAGGCACGTAACGGTAGCCGTAACCGTAGCCAACGTGGTGGTAAAGGCGGCCGTAAGGGCAAGCTAGCTAAGCCAACTTCAATGCAACACGGCTTCGATAAGTCAGCAACCGTTGCTAAACAAGACGTTGTGATCGGCGAGACAATCGTTCTATCTGAACTTGCTAACAAGATGTCGGTTAAAGCGACAGAAGTTATCAAAGTGATGATGAAGATGGGCGCAATGGCGACTATCAACCAGGTTATCGATCAAGAAACAGCACAACTTGTTGCTGAAGAAATGGGCCACAAGGTTGTTCTTCGCAAAGAGAACGAACTGGAAGAAGCAGTACTGTCTGATCGTGACACGAATGCAGAATCGGTTCCTCGTGCACCAGTTGTTACTATCATGGGTCACGTTGATCACGGTAAAACATCAACACTGGATTACATCCGTCGTACGCACGTTGCTTCAGGCGAAGCGGGTGGTATTACACAGCACATCGGTGCATACCACGTTGAAACTGAAAACGGCATGATCACTTTCCTTGATACTCCTGGACACGCGGCGTTTACTGCTATGCGTGCACGTGGTGCTCAAGCGACAGATATCGTTGTTCTAGTTGTAGCTGCAGATGATGGTGTAATGCCTCAAACGGTTGAAGCTATCCAGCACGCGAAAGCGGCAGGTGTTCCTTTGATCGTAGCAGTGAACAAGATCGACAAAGAAGGTGCTAACCCAGACAACGTTAAGAACGAACTGGCACAGTACGATGTTATTCCTGAAGAGTGGGGCGGTGAGAACATTTTCGTTCACATCTCTGCGAAACAAGGAACTAACATTGACGCGCTTCTAGAGTCAATCCTTCTGCAATCTGAAGTTCTAGAACTTACAGCTGTTGCTGAAGGCATGGCGTCAGGCGTAGTGGTAGAATCTCGTCTAGATAAAGGTCGTGGTCCAGTAGCAACAGTACTTGTTCAGGCTGGTACGCTAAACAAAGGCGATATCGTTCTTTGTGGTCAAGAATACGGCCGTGTTCGTGCAATGCGCGATGAACTAGGTCAGGAAATCACAGAAGCTGGTCCGTCAATCCCTGTAGAGATCCTAGGTCTTTCTGGTGTACCTGCTTCAGGTGACGAAGCAACAGTGGTACGTGACGAGCGTAAAGCACGTGAAGTTGCTAACTACCGTGCTGGTAAGTTCCGTGAAGTGAAACTGGCTCGTCAGCAGAAATCTAAACTAGAGAACATGTTCTCTAACATGACTGCTGGTGAAGTTGCTGAACTGAACGTGGTTCTTAAGGCTGACGTACAAGGTTCTGTGGAAGCTATCGCAGACTCACTAGTGAAACTGTCAACTGACGAAGTTAAAGTGAACATCGTTGGTTCTGGTGTTGGTGGTATTACGGAAACTGACGTAGTACTAGCAGAAGCTTCAAACGCAATCATTCTTGGCTTTAACGTACGTGCGGATGCATCAGCTCGTCGTGCCGTTGAAGCAGCAGCGGTTGACCTACGTTACTACTCAATCATTTACCAATTGATTGACGAAGTGAAACAGGCGATGGGCGGTATGCTTGCTCCAGAATTCAAGCAAGAGATCATTGGTCTTGCTGAAGTTCGTGACGTGTTTAAGTCACCGAAACTGGGCGCAATTGCCGGCTGTATGGTTACTGAAGGTCTTATTAAGCGTAACAACCCAATCCGCGTACTGCGTGATAACGTTGTTATCTACGAAGGTGAACTAGAGTCACTACGTCGCTTTAAAGATGACGTTCAAGAAGTTAAGAATGGCTACGAGTGTGGTATCGGCGTTAAGAACTACAACGATGTTCGCGTTGGCGACCAAATCGAAGTATTCGAAATCGTTGAAATCAAACGTACTCTAGACTAATTGACTAAGATTACTCGTATTATCTTTGATAGATAAGTAGTAATTGGTTGTTGAATACACCATGGGGGGCTGGCTTAGACCAACCCCCCATTCTTTCTATATAAGAGAAAAGATATGTCAAAAGAATTTAGCCGCACGCAGCGCGTTTCACAACAGCTGCAAAAAGAACTTGCCATGATCCTTCAACGTGAAGTTCGTGACTCACGTCTGGGTATGGTTACTATCTCAGATGTTGAAGTATCGCGTGATCTTGCCTACGCAAAAGTATTTGTTACTTTCCTATGTGTTGGTGAGCAAACACCTGAATCATGTCTGGCTGCGCTACGTGAGCATGAAGTGCATATTCGCATGATGCTAGGTAAGCGTATTCGTCTGCGTCTTACTCCAGAAATTCGTTTCCACTACGACAATACTCTTGTTGAAGGTATGCGCATGTCTAACCTTGTGTCTGAAGTGGTGAGTGCAGACAAGCAGAAGCAAAAAGATTCTGGTCGTGAGGACGAAGAATAATGGCTCGTCGTCGTAAAGGTCGTCCAATCAATGGCGTTATCCTGTTAGATAAACCGACAGGTATCTCATCTAATGATGCGTTGCAAAAAGTTAAGCGCATTTACTTCGCTGAAAAAGCGGGTCATACGGGTGCATTGGATCCTCTAGCGACGGGCATGTTGCCGATCTGTTTGGGAGAGGCAACAAAGTTTTCTCAGTTCCTATTGGATTCAGACAAACGCTACCGTGTGATTGCGAAACTGGGTGAGCGTACCAACACATCAGATTCTGATGGTGAAGTGGTAGAAACTCGTCCGGTTGATGTGGATCTTGCCAAGCTTGAAGCGTGCATTGACAAATTCCGTGGTGAATCGGATCAAGTGCCTTCAATGTTTTCAGCGTTGAAATACCAAGGTAAACCGCTGTACGAGTATGCTCGTAAGGGCATAGAAGTACCTCGTGAGTCGCGTAAGATTACGGTTTACGAAATCATTCTTCATCGTTTTGAAGGGGATGAAGTCGAGATGGAAGTACACTGCTCAAAAGGTACTTACATCCGTACTATCGTCGATGACCTTGGGGAAATGCTAGGCTGTGGTGCTCATGTCACCATGCTGCGTCGTACTGGTGTTGCTAAGTACCCATATGAGAAGATGGTGACGCTTGAGCAACTTAATGAGTTACTTGAGCAAGCACACCGTCAAGAGGTCGCGCCTCGTGAACTTCTCGATCCGCTACTTATGCCTATGGACACAGCAGTAGAAGACTTACCAGAAGTAAACCTGATTCCAGAGCTAGCAGATATGGTTCAACATGGCCAGCCAGTTCAGGTAAGTGGCGCGCCTACAGAAGGCTCTCTTCGCCTTACTATGGGAGAAGAACGCTTATTTATCGGCGTTGGTGAGATGAATAACGACGGAAAAATCGCACCAAAACGTTTGGTGGTTTTCCGCGACGAAGAGTAATCTTGCAGGATTCCAAAAATACCGGCACTAAGGCCGGTATTTTTTATTGCGTGAATGCAGAAACTTCCCTATAATTCGCGCTTCTCGTGTCGGCTGAATCAGAGATTGGCTGGCACAAATATTAACTTACTCTTATTAGGAGAGAATTATGTCTCTGAATGCAGAAACTAAAGCAGCAATCGTTGCAGAATACGCTCAAGGTGAAGGCGATACTGGTTCACCAGAAGTTCAAGTAGCTCTACTTACCGCTTCTATCAACCACCTACAAGGTCACTTCAAAGCGCACAAAGGCGATCACCACAGCCGTCGTGGTCTTCTTCGTATGGTTTCTCGTCGTCGTAAGCTTCTAGATTACCTAAAAGGTAAAAATCTAGCTCGCTACCAAGACCTAATCAAGCGTCTAGGCCTACGTCGCTAATCAGCGACTGCATAGCAGTTTGTCTAAAAAGGGGCTTTATGCCCCTTTTTTGTTGCCCGTTACTTATTTTGACTGCGATAGCTTAGCCAAATCATCCTTAAGCCGTTATAATACTGGCGGCTTAATCTTTTGCTACGGTTCTGGATAAGTGAATGACCACTGTATAGAACAGTACATCAGATTTTTCACTAAACTCATTGCATTACAGTCAACCTCGTCGACCAAAAGGTCGCGGCTATTAAAAGGAAATTTGTTTGAATTTCTTTTCACTAGTCGCGATTCGTAATGCCTTGAGTGTTTATTAACACACCTAAGCGGCTGATTGTCAGCGCGTTTAGAAACAAGGAATAACAATGTTCGAAAAACCAGTTGTTAAAACGTTCCAGTACGGTAACCACACGGTTACTCTAGAAACTGGCGTTATTGCACGTCAAGCTACAGCAGCAGTTATGGTTACAATGGACGATACAGCCGTATTCGTTTCAGTTGTAGGTAAGAAAGAAGCCGTTGCTGGTCAAGACTTCTTCCCTCTAACAGTAAACTACCAAGAGCGTACTTACGCGGCAGGTAAAATCCCAGGTGGTTTCTTCAAGCGTGAAGGTCGTCCATCTGAAGGCGAAACGCTAACAGCTCGTCTAATCGACCGTCCAATCCGCCCACTATTCCCGGATTCATTCAAGAACGAAGTGCAAGTTATTGCGACGGTTGTGTCTGTAAACCCAGACGTTCAACCAGATATCCCAACCATGATTGGTACTTCTGCGGCACTAGCTATCTCTGGTATCCCATTCAACGGTCCTATCGGTGCAGCACGTGTTGGTCACATTGACGGTCAACTTGTTCTTAACCCAAGCCAAACAGAGCTAGATGCATCTCGTCTGGATCTTGTTGTTGCAGGTACAGAATCTGCGGTACTAATGGTTGAGTCAGAAGCTGACAACCTAACTGAAGAAGAAATGCTAGCGGCGGTTGTTTACGGTCACGATCAACAACAAGTTGTTATCAACGCAATCAACGAGTTCAAAGCTGAAGTTGCTACTCCTGCTTGGGATTGGGTTGCTCCTGAAGAGAACACAGCACTTAACAACAAGATTGCTGAACTAGCAGAAGCGAAGCTTGTTGAGGCTTACCAAATTACTGAGAAGATGGCTCGTTACGACCGTATCCACGCGATCGCAGCAGAAGTTAACGAAGTGCTACTTGCTGAAGATCCAGAAGCGGACACGAAAGAAATCCACACTATCTTCCATGACCTAGAGAAGACAGTTGTACGTCGTAGCATCATCGCGGGTAACCCACGTATCGATGGTCGTGAGAAAGATATGGTTCGTGCGCTAGACGTACGTACTGGTATTCTTCCACGTACTCATGGTAGCGCGCTATTCACTCGTGGTGAAACTCAGGCTATCGTTACAGCAACTCTTGGTACGCAGCGTGACGCGCAAATCATTGATGAGCTGACAGGTGAGCGTAAAGATCACTTCCTACTACACTACAACTTCCCTCCATACTGTGTAGGTGAAACTGGTTTTGTAGGTTCTCCAAAGCGTCGTGAAATCGGCCACGGTAAACTGGCTAAGCGTGGTATTGCTGCAGTAATGCCATCTGTAGATGAGTTCCCATACACAGTTCGTGTAGTATCAGAAATCACAGAATCTAACGGTTCTTCTTCAATGGCTTCTGTATGTGGTACGTCTCTAGCGCTTATGGATGCGGGTGTGCCAATCAAAGCGTCTGTTGCAGGTATCGCAATGGGTCTTGTGAAAGAAGGCGACGACTTCGTGGTTCTTTCTGACATTCTGGGTGACGAAGACCACCTAGGTGACATGGACTTTAAAGTAGCAGGTACTCAATCTGGTATCACTGCACTTCAAATGGACATCAAGATCGAAGGTATCACTAAAGAGATCATGCAAATTGCGCTTAACCAAGCTCAAGGCGCACGTAAGCACATCCTATCTGTAATGGATGAAGCTATCTCTGGTGCTCGTGATGATATCTCTGAATTTGCTCCTCGTATCCATACGATGAAGATCAGTGCTGAGAAGATCAAAGACGTTATCGGTAAAGGTGGTGCTGTTATCCGTGCTCTAACTGAAGAGACTGGTACAACTATCGAAATCGAAGACGACGGCACAATCAAGATTGCTGCAACGGAAGGTACCGCTGCGAAAGAAGCGATCCGCCGTATTGAAGAGATCACTGCTGAAGTTGAAGTAGGCCGTATCTACACGGGTAAAGTCGCACGTCTTGCTGACTTTGGTGCATTTGTTACTATCCTTCCAGGTAAAGATGGCCTAGTACACATTTCTCAAATCGCAGAAAAACGTGTTGAGAAAGTGTCAGACTACCTAACTGAAGGTCAGGAAGTTCAAGTTAAAGTTCTTGAAATCGACCGTCAGGGCCGTGTACGTCTAAGCATGAAAGAAGCAGTAGAAAAGCCAGCTGAAGAAGCAGCGGCTGAAGCGCCTGCAGCTAAAGACGAGTAATCCAATACTCGACTTTCGGTCTTTTATTAGCTTAAGGGCCTGAAAGCATGCTATAAAAGGGGAGCATTTTTGCTCCCTTTTTTTGTTTTGTTTCGAAGAGTTTACCCTCAGGTGAGGCAAATTATTCTACTATTGCATATAAAGATAAGGCATTAAGAGAAACAGATTCGGAGCAGTCCAAACAGGAGTATCAATTAGTGAAATGGTTTCAAACCGCAAGTTTATGTGTTGCTATCGTGCTGACCGGTTGCGCAAATACTTCTCAGCAATCGACCCAGAAGTGGGTTTACCCACCAATGGCGGTCCCTCTGCAGCCTAGTGTACAGCAAGAAGTTCAAATTGCGCGTTTATCTCAGCTTCTACAACGTCCTGATCTCAGTGATGAAGTTCGTGCCAAAATGCACTACGAACGCGGCAATTACTACGACAGTGTCGGCCTACGTGATCTTGCCCGTTTGGATTTCAACCAATCTTTACAATTGAACCCGGCTCAACCGGATATTTTCAATCTACTAGGGGTGTATTTTACTCAGGTTGGCGAATTTGATGCGGCTTATGAGGCTTTTGATTCGACCTTAGAACTGGCCCCTGATAATACCTATGCGGAAAGAAATCGTGCTATCGCGTTGTACTATGGTGGACGGATTGAACTCGCTCTAGAAGACATGAATAAGCACTATGAAGAGATGCCAAGCGATCCATTCCGTGCGTTGTGGCTCTACATCATTGAATCCGAGCAGGATCAACAACAAGCAAAAGCAAACCTGAAGAAGCACTATCAACGAGATCGCAGTCAAGAATGGGGATGGGTCTTGGTTGCGATAATGCTGCGTGACGTCTCAGACGAGCAGGCGCTAAAAATGATCATGGATGGCACAAGAGAAAATTACCGCCTTGCTGAGCGACTTACTGAAACTTATTTCTACCTTGGGAAACGTCATCAACTTGAAGGTGACGTTGCTGGTGCTATTTCACTGTATAAGCTGGCGATATCCTTCAACGTTTATGATTACGTAGAGCACCGATATTCATTTATTGAGCTAGCGCAGATTTATGAACAGTTACAGCAGGACAGGATGGCTAAGCTGAAAGCCGAGCAACAGCAAGAGAATTAGTCTAAAGCTGCCCACACAGTAAATGCCGTTCGCGATTGAACGAACGGCTTTAAGGCGTCAATCTCGCTTGGTTACTTCTAGAACTAGATATTTTTCACGTCCAGACCTGCCAATTGGTGCCAGTAACCATTGCATTGACGACTTTCGAGTTTCCGAGGATTTTCGCCTTTTTCATTAGCGCGAAATTGCTCTAATTCCGATAAGGTGCTTATACCAAGTGGGCTAAGTCGTACTACATCCACCAATCCTTGCATGCCAGGTAAGTCATTGATTAAGTTGTAGCAGTAACCAGATTGAGTTTGGATACCATTAAGGTTGAACACTTCTTGGCCTTCCTGGCTGCTGACTTGAATGCCTGTTGGGTACTTGATGCAGCACGTCTCGCAATCGTCTTTTGCACGGTTCTCTGCACGAGCCGTAAAGCAGCGCGCAGAGTAGGCTAATGGCAGATAGCCATGACTGAACACTTCCACTTCAAACTTATTGCGGATACCAAGGCTCTCACATTGCGCTAATGTATCACCTAACCAATCACGCGACAGTTCAACGGGCATACACCAGCGAGTCATCCCTTGTTTGAGAAATAGGTTCAGGGTATGGGCATTGTAGGTATTTATTGCCGGGCCAACGACAAATGGCACTCGGTGCTCTGCTGCGAGCTGAACCGCTGAAACATCATTGGCTTCGATGGCGAAATCACCATTATCGATGTACTTCTTCATGATGTTGACTTCACTTGGAGCTTCTAGCAAAGCCATGGTTGAGAGCACGACCTGTTTACCGGCTGCTGAGAGGTCTTTCGCGATCTCAAACCAATGGGCTGGTTTCATCTCTCGACGTTTAGAGCAGACACTCTCCCCTAAATAAATGATGTCCGCGGTACTCTCTTTTGCTTGCTGATAGAAGGCTTCTACATCTTGTTTGGGCCAGAAATAGAGCAATGGACCCAGTGCGTATTTCATTGAATTATCCATCTTAACCCCTATTGCCATTGACGGTGATAAGCACCTAAAGTGGTTTGTGTGCCTTCAGAAACATTGGCCAGTGCCGCATTCCAGGCCGCTTCCACTTGGTAAGCTTCAGGGTTGGCCTGGTAGCGATCAATCGCCGCTCGCCAGGTGCGAGTCACTTGTTCCACATAAGCTGGGCTGCGCTGACGGCCTTCGATTTTCACCGATGCTACGTTAGCGGCAAAAAGTTCAGGAAGCATCGAAAGGGTATTTAAGCTCGTAGGCTCTTCCAGTGCGTGGTAGCGTTTTATTTCACCTTCGATCTCAGCCTCAAAACGGCCCTTACATAAGGTCGGATAACCGGCATTTTCACCGTCACTGTAACGATCGATCAGAATGTTGTTGAGTCGGGACTCCAATCCTTGCTCGGTCTCTTGCCAGCGCACGTACTTAGCCGGAGAACAAGCGCCTACCGTGTTTGGTGATTCACCAGTCATGTAAGACGACAGATAACAACGGCCTTCAGACATGATGCACAAACTACCAAAGGCGAACACCTCCAGTTCTACATCACTGGTGATATTGCGCGACAACTGTTTAACCTGATGAATAGACAGCACTCGTGGCAGTACGACACGTTTAACGTTGAAATTCTGTTTATAGAACTCAATGGCTGCGACATTGGTGGCAGAGGCTTGTACTGAGAGATGAAGTTCTAACTCTGGGTATTTTCGAGCGGCATACTCCAATACCGCAATGTCTGCGACGATCAGAGCATCAACACCTAATGAGGCGGCGTTGTCTACGGCATTTGTCCAGCGTTCAAATCCATTAGGGTGGGCAAATGTGTTGAGTGCTACGTGGATTTTTTTATCGCGGTCGTGAACGTATTGCACCGCTTTCTCTAGCTTCTTGCCATGAAAGTTTAACCCAGCAAAGTGACGTGCATTGGTATCGTCTTTAAAACCGATGTATACGGCATCTGCACCACAATCAATCGCTGTCTTTAATGCAGGCAGGTTGCCTGCAGGACACAAGAGTTCCATATGCTCATAATCATTGAGAAAAAGGTGTCCGCATTTTATGAAGAAATATGAATAGCAAAATTGACCTAAGTTAGGTTTAGCTCAATAAACTCAATATTTACTCTTTGGGAGTAACGAGTCAGTTCTTGTGACGACGGTTTTGCACAAAGAGCTCTTCAATTTCGTGTTTCGGCTGTGGTCGATAAAAGTGGAAGCCCTGAATAGAATGACATTGCAGGTTTGAAAGCAACGTCGCTTGCTGATGGGTTTCGACCCCTTCCGCAACCACGGATAAATCGAGTGATTTACCTAAATTGATAATGTTTTCGATCACGGTCACTTGCTTAGGTAGGGTGTCAATATCACTAATAAAAGCGCGGTCGATTTTTAGCTCATCAATGGGGAAGCGGGCTAAGTAAGAGAGAGACGAATAGCCAGTTCCAAAGTCATCAATAGACAAGGCAAACCCCAGTTTTTTGATGGCGTTTAGCATTTGCAGTGTATGTTCACTGTCGCTCATTACCGCACTTTCTGTAAGCTCAAAGGTAATACAACTTGGGTCGAGGTCGGTAGTACGTAGTAACTTTTCCATAAAGTCGATCAGTTGTGGGTTGCCAAACTGCTCGGGCGATAAGTTAATCGCGACGCGCCCTGGCAAAACGCTTTGCTGCTTCCAGCGTTTTACTGTATTGAAAACATCACGCATTACCACTCGTCCCAGGTGCTCGATCAATCCAGCTCGCTCGGCAACGGGAATGAATGCACCAGGGCTAATGTAGCCTTCTACAGGGTGTTTCCAGCGTACCAAGGCTTCCGCACCGTTGATACTGAAATCACGCGCGTTTACTTTTGGCTGATACCACACTTCCAAACCATTTTGCTGCAGTGCTTTTTGTAGCTCAATTTCCAGCCATAAACGCATTCGTGCTTCTTTATTCATCTGATCGTTAAATTTGATCAGGCGGTTTCGCCCCCGATCTTTCGCCTCGTACATAGCAGTATCGGCGTTTTGCAGCAGAATTCGGGCATCTTGGCCATCCTCTGGATAGCGAACGCTACCAATAGAGCAAGCAAGCCGTTTACTAAAGTGATGCAAGTCGAAAGGTTGGTTGATTAGAGAAATAATCCTATCCGAGAGGATTTCAGCCATCCGAGCATTTTCTGGCTCAGGTAACAAAATACCGAATTCATCACTGCCAAGGTGACCAATGATTGCCTGACTTGGCAATAAACGCTTTAGACGTGCTGAGACTTCTTGAATTACTTTGTCACCAATATGATGACCAAGTGAGTCATTGATATTTTTGAAATTATCAATATCCAGATAGAAGAGCAGTAGTGGCGTCTTCTTTTTGAGCAGTTGTTCCAGGCGTTTAGTAAAACCAAAACGATTGTACAATTTGGTCAGTGAATCAATATTTGCGTCTTCGCCCGATGCCGTTGATAAATGCTTTGGCGCATTGTCGGCATCTTGAATCAGAATAATTTGTGATGCACTACCCAATATGGCAGCTGAATCCGCATGAAGTTGTACTTTGCGCTCAAACCCACATCGCGCGCTGGTTAAGCAAACAAAAGGCTTGTCAGAAATCAGGGTACTTAAAGGGTGACCGAAGACTTTTTTGGTAGTTTCATCAATGAACAAGCGGCTAAGCTTTTCCCCAAGCAGATCGTGAGGCGAGTTTATCCCGAGTAATCTAGCCGAAGCCGGGTTTGCCGAAATGATGACATCTTCTTCGATAAGCAATAAACCATCGGGTAAAAGTTGGGTTAATTTGGCAAACTTGCTTTCTGACTCTTCTAGTGAGCGAGCAAGGATTTGTTTCTCTGAGGTATCGACAGCATGAAAAACCACAAACCGGATATCACTGTCTTCATAAACGGGTGACAAACTAAAATGAAGGCTGGACTCTAGGTCGGTTTCATCCAGAGTAATCTCTGCTTCTACATGTGAACCATCGAACGCACGTTGATAATAAGGGGCGAGTTTTTTGTAGAACTGCTCTCCTAAAACATGAACGTCGTTGAGTCCTATGAGCTCTTCATTACTCAATCCGGCGATATCACAATAGCGCTCATTCACCATTCGATAATTATGTTTCTTATCAAGGATGGCGAAAAAGAAAGGGCTATTTGAGGTTAGCGTGGCAAACCAATGTTGTAATTGCTGGGAAGGCATTAGGTTGTTACCGATCTCCGATGAGCCAGATTATTCATCCGCTTTAAACGTACTAGTTGAGAAAGTTCGCGCCGGTGAAGTTCAATGCATGAGTCTACCACAACTTGTTAAGTCATTGACTTGTTTGAATTGCGTTGCTAACAATCACCAAAATACGGCCGGTCACTATAACTTTGAAAATAGAGTTATTAAAGCGTTTATCTCATTGTTCACATCAATAATACACGTAAGGTCAAAAAATGAAGCATTTAAGGGCAAATGAAAACAAACTGTTTATTGATGCATAACAGGTATCAGATTCACACTATTACGTAAGATGGTTGCCCTGATGATAAAGTAACGGATAATGAACGTGTTAAACAAGATTCGCAGTCAACTAGTCAAAAACGCAGCCAATATCTTGCGCTCTCCAGTCCAGTTATTACCGCAAGCGGTGCAGAAAAAGGCCTTACTTGAAGGTCTGAACATGGTATTCAAAGAGGCGCTGGAAGATGGCGATTTTGAGTTCCTGCAAGATAAGTGGTTAAAAGTTGCGATTAAAGACTTGAACTTAGCCTGGTACATCAGCTATCAAGATGAAAACTTGCTTGTTGCTGAAAAACCAGTTCAGGAAGATGTGAGTTTTAGTGGTAATCTAAACGACCTAGTATTAATTGCGGGTCGTAAAGAAGACCCTGACACGCTGTTCTTCCAACGTCGTCTTTCGATTGAAGGAGACACTGAGCTTGGCTTAGAAGTGAAAAACTTAATGGACAGTGTGGACTTAGAGCAGTTACCAAAAGCCATGCAAGTCGCTCTGAACCAATTGGCAGACTTTGTCCAAAAAGGGGTTCAGCAGCCTGCACAACAACCCGGAGTAGCGAATGCTTATTCGAACTGAAGCCCCTGCGGACATTCTTACCATTGACCGCTTATTGAAACACGCTTTTCCAACTGACGCGGAGGCTAATTTAGTGATGCGTTTACGTGAAAATGGCAAGCTGACTTTGTCATTGGTGGCGTGTACGGATGAAGGGGAAGTGATTGGTCATGCTTTATTTAGCCCAGTTACCTTAAATAGTGAAGATCTGTCATGGCAAGGACTGGCGCCATTAGCGGTACACGAAGACTATCGACGCCAAGGCATTGGAGCTGAATTGATTAAAGAAGGCTTCGACTCTTTACGCGATTTTGGTTATCCGGTTTGTGTTGTGCTCGGCTCGCCAGATTACTACGCTCGTCAGGGCTTTAGATCTTGTGATGACTTAGGATTTGAATGTGCATGGGAAGTACCTCAAGGTGCATTCCGTATTGCTGAAATCGTTGAAGGTCAATGTGCGGGGCGTTCTGGTCGCATTGATTATTCGCCTGAGTTCGACGAGTTATAAGTACCAAGACAAGATACAACTTAGAAAGCAGTCAGTGGAAAACCTCTGGCTGCTTTTTGTTTTAACATACTTTCATTTCTCATTGGTGAGCGTCATTTTAACGAGCCTAGGAATCAAATAGCTGCGCGCACAAAGTTTTAGTCATAACGAATTCGGACATTAGATTCTGAATCACGCTCCTTCGTCGCTGTCCAGAATGACGGGGCTACTGCTCTCCAGTTGCAGCAATAGTAAATTGGGTATCGTCACTATAATTTGATAGTATTGCCTGGTTCAAACAGGTGACGAAAAATGTCGATTAACGAGAAACAGTACTTACATGAAATGGGAATCAGCACTTGGGAGTTGATTCATCCAGATAGGTTAGCGGGCTATCAATCACCAGTGATTGATCTGCCAAGTGCTTGCAAGCTTCTACTGGTTTCCCCAACCTGTCCTGTGAATGAGTCAGCCATCCTATTCGAGAAAATACTCAAGAGTATGAAATTAACTCTCGATCAAGCCATGCATCTGGAACCTGAACGATTTCCTTTACTAGGTGAGCATCAGTTGGAATGGGTATGGTTCTCCGGGTGTGATGTGAATGAGAGTCCAAACATCAAGCAACTCACTTCACCATTACTTCAGGACATTGATGGGAACAACGAACAAAAAAGAGCACTTTGGCAGCAAATTTGTTCTTATTCGTAATGCTGATAAAAGCCCTGGTATGCGATACGAATCTAAGGCGTATCGCAGGCTAAGCGTTAAATAGGTTAAATAATGACGATTGAAATTATTCCGATGTGTGAAGCGCATTTGGAACAAGTTTGGCAAATCGAACAGCAAGCACATTCTCACCCTTGGGCTGAGTCATTAGTTCGTGACTTATCAAGCCGAGGTGCTTGTCACCATGTGATGGTAGAAGGTGACTCGGTCCTTGGTTATTTTTATGCTCAGAACATTGTCGGAGAAGTAACACTGC
The DNA here is from genome assembly GCF_026000435.1 of Vibrio sp. STUT-A11. Classification (NCBI taxonomy): domain Bacteria; kingdom Pseudomonadati; phylum Pseudomonadota; class Gammaproteobacteria; order Vibrionales; family Vibrionaceae; genus Vibrio; species Vibrio sp. STUT-A11. Next base: position 674,338 of record NZ_AP026763.1, read on the forward strand.
TGAATATTGCCGTCGATCCTTCGCAACAAGGCAAAGGCCATGGCCAAAAATTGCTGGATGCATTTCTACATCACTGTGAGCAAGTCAAAGCAGAAAGTGCTTGGCTGGAAGTGAGAGAAAGTAACCACGCTGCCATCCATATTTATGAACAAGCGGGTTTTAATGAATTGGACCGCCGCTATAACTATTACCCGGCCAAAACAGGTAATGGAAAAGAAGACGCGATTATCATGAGTTACCTCTTCTTTCATTAGTTACCAGCACACTTCATTAGGGAAGTTGCCCCACAAGCAATAATAAGCGAGAATACCGCGCAAAATTGAATCTAAAATGTGTGTTTGCTTTTCAGCAAGCATGCAGACATCAAAGAAGACCAGTTTCATGTCAAATACACCTTTTCTAGGCGAAGTGTCTAAACGTAGAACATTCGCTATTATTTCTCACCCGGATGCGGGTAAAACAACCATTACCGAAAAAGTACTTTTATTCGGAAACGCTATCCAAAAAGCAGGTACCGTTAAAGGTCGTGGTAATGCTCAGCATGCTAAATCTGACTGGATGGAAATGGAAAAGGAACGTGGTATCTCGGTAACCACTTCTGTGATGCAGTTTCCTTACAACGATTGTCTGGTTAACCTGCTAGATACTCCGGGACACGAAGACTTCTCTGAAGATACGTACCGTACATTAACAGCGGTTGACTCTTGTTTGATGGTTATCGATGCGGCGAAAGGTGTCGAGGATCGTACTCGTAAATTGATGGAAGTTACGCGTCTGCGAGATACACCAATCGTCACCTTCATGAACAAACTTGACCGTGATGTTCGTGATCCAATGGAAGTATTGGACGAAGTAGAAAACGAACTGGGTATGATGTGTGCGCCAATTACCTGGCCGATCGGCTGTGGTAAAGAGTTTAAAGGTGTGTACCACATTCACCGTGACGAGACGATTCTTTATGAATCTGGCCATGGGCATGAGATTCAGGAAGTACGCATCATCAAAGGCTTGGATAACCCTGAACTGGATGAACAAGTCGGTGCGGATCTGGCAGAAAGCGTACGTGAAGAGCTTGAGCTAGTGATGGGGGCATGTCCAGAGTTTGACTTGGAAATGTTCTTAACGGGTGACCTTACGCCAGTTTACTTCGGTACTGCATTGGGCAACTTCGGTGTGGACCACATGCTAGATGGTTTGACTGAGTGGGCGCCTGCGCCGAAAACTCGTCAAGCGGTTGAGCGTGATGTAGAAGCAACAGAAGATAAATTCTCTGGTTTCGTGTTTAAGATCCAGGCAAACATGGATCCAAAACACCGCGACCGTATCGCATTTATGCGTATTGTATCGGGTACTTACACGCAAGGCATGAAGATGAACCATGTTCGTCTTGGTAAGCAAGTAAGCATTTCCGATGCGGTAACCTTCATGGCTGGTGACCGTGCACGTGCAGAACACGCTTACGCGGGCGACATCATTGGTTTACACAACCACGGTACTATCCAGATTGGTGATACTTTCACGCAAGGTGAATCACTTAAGTTCTCTGGTATTCCGAACTTTGCACCAGAACTGTTCCGTCGTATTCGCCTGAAAGATCCATTGAAGCAGAAGCAGTTGCTGAAAGGTCTGGTTCAGTTGTCTGAAGAAGGTGCGGTACAGGTGTTCCGTCCACTACAAAACAACGATCTAATCGTTGGTGCGGTTGGTGTGCTTCAGTTTGACGTGGTTGTAGCTCGTCTGAAGTCTGAGTACAACGTGGAAGCGATTTACGAAGGCGTAAACGTCGCAACGGCTCGTTGGGTAGAGTGTGACGACGCGAAGAAACTGGATGAGTTCCAGCGTAAGAACCAGACTAATTTAGCGCTCGATGGTGGTGACAACTTAACTTACATCGCGCCGACAATGGTTAACCTGAATCTGGCGAAAGAACGCTTCCCGGATGTTGATTTCCGCGCGACTCGTGAGCACTAATCGACGTTAATTAAAGCCCACTTACACCGTGACTGGATTTTGAAACGCCCTTGGCTATAGACTTAGTCAAGGGCGTTTTTATATCAGCAGAAATGATGTGGATTGGACGATATCCATTACAGTTAATAAGTGATTAGAGGTAGCGGAGTAAAAATGAATTGGTTGAAAAAAGCAATCAAGCGCTACGACGATTGGTGTAAAGAGATGGGGCTCACTCCTGACCAAAAACGCAGCTGTGTGCCTTATCGACAGGATCCTGTGCATCAGAGTGAGGAGCCAAACGGTGAGGCGCAAAATGCAGCGCCTAAATCTACCGAGAGCAATAAAAAGTCTCAAGATGAAGCTCTTTGATACCCACTGTCATTTTGATTTTGATGAGTTTCAGGATGATTTTGAGCACAACCTGACTCTGGCTCAAGAAATTGGGGTTAGCAGAATCCTGATCCCGTCAGTCGGCCCTTCAAACTGGTCACGCATTCAAACCCTAGCCCAGCGATATTCCCAGTTATACTACGCGCTCGGGTTCCATCCGTATTTTCTTGAAGAACACTTTGAGCAGCACCTTGCTGAACTGGAAGATTATCTCAAACAAAAAGCGTCACAGTGTGTTGCAATAGGAGAGTGCGGATTAGACTTTGCGATTGACGTCGATCCTCAATTGCAAGAAAAGGCTCTTGAAACTCAATTCGAGCTTGCCAGGCATTTCGAGCTTCCGGTCATTTTACATAGCCGAAAAGCGCACAATCGGCTGATACAAATGGTTAAAGCGGCGAAGTTGCCTAAAGGTGGTGTCGTGCATGCTTTTGCCGGGAGCTATCAGCAAGCGATGGAGTGGGTCAGATTAGGTTTTTTCATCGGTGTGGGGGGAACGATCACCTACCCAAGAGCCCAAAAAACTCGCGACGCAATTCAAAAATTAGCCCTTGAAAACTTAGTAATTGAAACAGATGCTCCAGATATGCCTATACTTGGATATCAGGGGCAACCAAATCATCCGGCGAAACTCATTCACGTATTGAATATGCTCGTAGAGTTGCGTAGAGGAGAAAAGCAATCGATTGCGTCTCAACTATGGAAAAATAGCAATTTCGCCTTCTCAATATGTGAATAAAATTCAAAGAAAGTGTTCATGTTCGAAAACGTTTGCCATTTTATTGTGAGTTCTATCACAAAGATTATTGAATCAATCATGAATCTTATGGGAAAGTGTGAGGACGGCATTACTTTAATTGATGATGCATGAGTATAATTGCCCCGCTTTTATAGCTCCATTTTGTTACACGCCAATAAATAACTTATAAGGAAGTCATAAACTATGAGCCTGTTTATGAGCCTGGTTGGTATGGTAGTGCTAATTGCAATTGCATTCGCATTCTCATCTAACCGCAAAGCTATCAACTTAAGAACTGTGGGTGGTGCATTCGCTATCCAATTCGCATTAGGTGCATTTGTTCTTTATGTACCTTGGGGCCGTGATCTACTGAACGGTTTCTCTAGTGGTGTATCTAACGTTATCAACTACGGTAACGATGGTTCATCATTCCTATTCGGTGGTCTTGTGTCTGACAAGATGTTCGAAGTATTCGGTGGCGGTGGTTTCGTCTTCGCGTTCCGTGTTCTTCCTACACTGATCTTCTTCTCTGCTCTGATCTCAGTTCTGTACTACATTGGCGTTATGCAATGGGTTATCAAGATTCTTGGTGGCGCACTACAGAAAGCACTTGGTACTTCTCGTGCAGAATCAATGTCAGCAGCAGCTAACATTTTCGTAGGTCAAACTGAAGCGCCACTTGTGGTTCGTCCATTCGTTCCTAAAATGACTCAATCAGAGCTATTCGCGGTAATGTGTGGTGGTCTGGCTTCTGTTGCTGGTGGTGTACTAGCGGGTTACGCATCAATGGGTGTGCCTCTAGAGTACCTAGTTGCGGCATCATTCATGGCGGCACCTGGTGGTCTACTATTCGCTAAGATTCTTCACCCTGAGACAGATCAGCCTCATGAAAGCATCGAAGAAGCAATGGACGGCGGTGACGACAAACCTGTCAACGTAATCGATGCAGCAGCAGGCGGTGCGGCTTCTGGTCTACAACTAGCACTAAACGTAGGTGCAATGCTAATCGCATTCGTAGGTCTGATTGCTCTTATCAACGGTATGCTAGGTGGCATCGGCGGTTGGTTCGGTATGCCTGAGCTAACTCTTGAGCTAATCCTGGGTTACGCGTTCTCTCCACTAGCATTCCTAATCGGTGTTCCATGGGCTGAAGCAGTAACTGCTGGTTCATTCATCGGTCAGAAAATTGTAGTGAACGAATTCGTTGCATACTTGAACTTCACGCCTTACATCGGTGAAAACGCTCAAGTAATCGCAGCAACTGGCGAAGTAATGTCTGAGAAGACTACGGCTATCATCTCATTTGCACTGTGTGGTTTCGCGAACCTTTCTTCTATCGCGATCCTACTAGGTGGTCTGGGTGGTCTAGCGCCAAGCCGTCGTCCAGATATCGCTCGCATGGGTGTTAAAGCAGTACTAGCTGGTACGTTGTCTAACCTAATGGCAGCGACAATTGCAGGCTTCTGCTTAAGCCTTGCAGCTCTATAATTTAGTACTGGTTTTTAGTATATAGACGCCATATTAAATCACGCCCTGTAGCAAGAAATTGCTGCGGGGCTTTTTTCGTTTTCAGGGCTAGAAATTTTTTAGTGCAGTCAAAGGTAAGGTGTCTTAGCTGGCCAACTAGAGAATAGAAATCTGGAAATTTTGAGATACAAACCGTTTGCGCTCTATTTGGTGCTACAGTTTTGCGATGAATATCTATAATGTAGACATCACAAGGTGGATACGACCTAATCGATGGGTAAATGAATTACCCTGAAATATTAGATCTCAACGGCATTTTGCTGGGGAGATATGATATTAAAGACACCGCAATCATAGATTGTTGTGCCATAGACCAAATTGGTACTGTGCGGTGACAAGGATAGCAATTGGCATAAGAAATTTTCGCTGTTTATGCCGAGTCTTCATGGAACCAAGTCCGTTCATAAATAGACTACTGAGCCATTTTTACATAATCTCTCCTCGTTGATTATAGTTAGAGGTGCGATGTAAGGCTGAGTAGTGAAATTTTTGAATATTGATCGGAGATAGAAATGAGCGATTTAAAAGCAGCAGCACTACGTGCACTAAAACTTATGGATCTAACTACGCTGAATGATGACGACACTGATGCAAAAGTGATCTCACTATGTCATGACGCGAAAACAGCAGTAGGCAACACAGCTGCAATCTGTATTTACCCTCGCTTTATTCCTATTGCTAAGAAGACACTTCGTGAGCAAGGTACGCCAGAAGTTCGCATTGCAACAGTAACGAACTTCCCACACGGTAACGACGATATTGAAATCGCAGTTGCTGAAACAAAAGCAGCGGTTGCTTACGGTGCAGACGAAGTTGACGTAGTGTTCCCATACCGTGCACTAATGGCGGGTGATGAGAAAGTGGGCTTTGAACTGGTTAAGCAATGTAAACAAGCTTGTGGTGACATTCTTCTTAAAGTGATCATCGAAACGGGTGAACTAAAAGAAGAAGCACTAATCAAGAAAGCTTCACAAATCTGTATCGAAGCGGGTGCAGACTTTATTAAAACGTCAACAGGTAAAGTGCCTGTGAACGCAACACCAGAATACGCACGAATGATGCTAGAAGTTATTCGTGATATGGGTGTAGCGGAAACCGTTGGTTTCAAACCTGCTGGTGGTGTACGTACTGCAGAAGACGCAGCGGCTTACCTGGCAATGGCAGATGAAATCTTAGGTGATAACTGGGTTGATGCTCGTCATTACCGTTTCGGTGCATCAAGCCTGCTAACTAACCTGTTAAATACATTAGAAGTAACAGACGAAACTGCTGATCCAACAGCGTACTAACATACCCGTCATATTTGACGCTGCAGCGTTGTTGACTGTGTAAGTTCACCCTAATCACATAGAAAACCTATGCTCATAGGGCTGAACTTACTTGTCGCCTAGCTGCAACGCCAACTATTTAGGGTATGACGAATAAAAACTTAACGTCTGTTTTAAATTTAGGGTGGTGGAACATCGCCCTCCGTTTTACCTCTGTCCTACTTTGACCACAGCTTTCATCGAGCTAGGGAGGCACTAATGTATTTACCACAAGAAATCATTCGTAAAAAACGCGACGGCGAAGTTCTTTCTGCTGACGAAATCAACTTCTTTATTCAAGGCGTAGCAAATAACACAGTATCTGAAGGTCAGATCGCGGCATTTGCTATGACTATTTTCTTCAATGAAATGACCATGGATGAGCGTATTGCCCTGACGTGTGCAATGCGTGATTCAGGCATGGTTATCGACTGGAGCCACATGAATTTTGGCGGTCCTATTGTCGATAAGCACTCTACAGGTGGCGTGGGTGATGTAACCTCTCTCATGCTTGGCCCAATGGTGGCAGCGTGTGGTGGTTTCGTGCCAATGATCTCAGGCCGTGGGCTTGGTCATACTGGCGGTACGCTGGATAAATTAGAGTCAATCCCAGGCTATAACATCACGCCAACCAACGACGTTTTTGGTCAAGTTACCAAAGACGCTGGCGTTGCGATTATCGGTCAAACTGGTGATTTGGCACCAGCCGATAAGCGTGTGTACGCAACCCGAGATATCACGGCTACCGTTGATAACATCTCGCTAATTACAGCGTCCATTCTTTCTAAGAAATTGGCGGCGGGCTTGGAATCTCTTGTGATGGACGTAAAAGTTGGTTCGGGTGCATTCATGCCAACTTATGAGGCATCAGAAGAGCTAGCAAAATCTATTGTGGCGGTAGCAAATGGCGCTGGCACAAAAACAACAGCAATCCTGACAGACATGAACCAGGTATTAGCCTCTTCAGCTGGTAATGCGGTTGAAGTGCGTGAAGCGGTGCGTTTCCTGACTGGTGAATACCGAAACCCACGTCTGCTTGAAGTGACCATGGCGTCATGTGCGGAAATGTTAGTGCTGGGTAAGCTGGCTGAAAATACACAAGACGCGCGTGCGAAACTGATGGAAGTGCTCGACAACGGTAAAGCGGCTGAATGTTTCGGCAAGATGGTTGCCGGTCTTGGCGGCCCAGCCGACTTCGTAGAAAACTACGACAACTACCTGGAAAAAGCACAGATCATTAAGCCAGTCTATGCGACAGAAACGGGCATTATCTCTGCTATGGACACGCGTGCTATCGGCATGGCTGTGGTTGCTATGGGTGGTGGGCGCCGCGTTGCAACCGATGAAATCGACTATGCGGTTGGTTTTGATGAGTTCATCCGTCTGGGTGAAGTCGCTGATAGCGATAAACCTCTAGCAGTCATTCACGCTCGCAGTGAAGAGCAGTGGGAAGAAGCAGCAAAAGCACTACGCAGTGCCATCAAAGTGGGTGGTGAATACACACCAACTCCAGAGGTTTACCGTCAAATTCGTGCAGAAGACATCTAGGTCAAAAACCTAACAGATTAGTAATTACATAAGGCCTACTCAACCATAATTATTCGCCGAGTGGGTCTAAGGAACGAGCAATGAAAAGAGCATTTATTTTAGTACTAGACTCATTCGGTATCGGCGCAACTGCGGATGCGAAAGACTTTGGTGATGTAGGTTCAGACACATTAGGTCATATTGCGGATCAGTGTGAACAAGGCTTAGCTGATAACGACAAGCGTCAAGGCGCACTTCGTCTTCCAAACCTGTCTAAACTTGGTTTGGCGATGGCACATAAAGAATCAACGGGTCGTTTTGCTCCTGGTCTGGACGCAGAGGCGGAAATCATCGGTGCTTATGGTCACGCTGCTGAGCTTTCTTCTGGTAAAGATACGCCTTCCGGGCACTGGGAAATTGCAGGTGTACCAGTTCTGTTTGACTGGGGTTACTTTACGGACAAAACCAACAGCTTCCCTGAAGAGTTGACAAATCGCATTCTTGAGCGTGCTGGCTTAGATGGCTACTTAGGTAACTGCCATGCTTCAGGCACACAAGTACTGGATGATTTGGGTGAAGAGCACATGAAGACCGGTCTGCCAATCTTCTACACATCTGCAGACTCTGTATTCCAAATCGCCTGTCACGAAGAGACATTTGGCCTGGATCGTCTGTTAGAGCTTTGCCAAATCGCTCGTGAAGAGCTAGAAGATTACAACATTGGCCGTGTCATTGCGCGTCCATTTATTGGCCCGGGTAAAGGTCAATTTGAACGCACAGGTAACCGTCGTGATCTATCTGTTGAGCCACCATCAGCAACCGTTCTACAGAAGCTAGTAGAAGAGAAGCAAGGTGATGTGGTTTCTATCGGCAAGATTGCAGACATCTACGCAAACTGCGGTATCACTAAGAAAGTAAAAGCAACGGGTATCCCTGCGTTGTTCGAAGCGACACTCGAGCAAATCAAAGAAGCGGGTGATAACACTATCGTATTCACAAACTTTGTTGATTTCGACTCGGCATACGGCCACCGCCGTGATGTGGCGGGTTACGCTGCGGCACTTGAGTATTTTGATGGTCGCATCAACGAAGTACTAGAGCTGATGGGTGAAGATGATGTGCTTATCCTGACTGCCGACCACGGCTGTGATCCAACATGGCCAGGTACTGATCATACTCGTGAACACATTCCAGTACTGGTTTACGGTCAAAAGGTGCCAGCTGGCTCTCTTGGTTGCCGTGACACGTTCGCAGATATCGGCCAAACGTTGGCAAGCTACTTCGGTACATCACCAATGGATTACGGTAAGAACTTCCTATAATTAGGAGTTTGAAAACTGGGAGCTTAACGCTCCTAGTTTTATGTTTGCAGCATAAAAATGTTGCGTGTCGGAAAACGCTAGAGAAAGGTTAAGGAGAAAAAAATGGCAACTCCACATATCAATGCTGAAATGGGTGCATTCGCAGACGTAGTACTGATGCCGGGTGACCCGCTACGTGCAAAATACATTGCAGAAACCTTCCTTGAAGACGTCGTTCAAGTGTGTGACGTTCGTAATATGTTCGGTTATACAGGCACATACAAAGGTCGCAAAATCTCTGTAATGGGCCACGGTATGGGCATCCCATCATGTTCGATCTACGCAACGGAACTTATCAAAGACTTCGGTGTGAAAAAGATTATCCGCGTTGGCAGTTGCGGTGCGGTGAATGAATACATCAAAGTACGTGATGTTGTGATCGGTATGGGCGCGTGTACGGATTCAAAAGTAAACCGCATCCGTTTTAAAGGTCATGACTTCGCTGCCATTGCTGACTACAAAATGGTTCGTGCAGCAGAAGACGCAGCAAAAGCACGCGGCATTGATGTGAAAGTGGGTAACCTATTCTCAGCAGAACTTTTCTACACGCCAGATCCAGAAATGTTCGATGTAATGGACAAGTACGGCATCGTTGGGGTTGAAATGGAAGCGGCCGGCATTTACGGCGTAGCAGCAGAATACGGCGCAAAAGCGCTAACGATTTGTACGGTTTCAGACCACATCAAAACCGGCGAACAAACGACATCTGATGAACGTCAAACCACGTTCAACGACATGATGCTGATTGCACTGGATTCGGTATTGCTAGGTGATAAAGAGTAATTTTACTCACATTTGTTATTCCAGCGAGCCATAGCGAGACTAAGAATCTAATAGCAGCGCGCTGAGAAGTTCTGGGTATCGTTGCAGCAACAGCGTGCCTGGTGAGTAGATCCTGAATCACGCTCCTTCGTCGCTGTTCAGGAAGACGAGGTAGGTGAGAAATGCCGTTCGCGACGAGCGGCATTGATTTTTATATCAGAAATGTGTGTAAAGGAAACGTCACCTTACTTAGTGAGCAGAAGGTTTTCTGCCTTCTTTCTGCGAATGGGTTGCCTGCGCAAAATCATAATGAACAGTACGCCACAGACAAAACTCATCAGAACCATCATGTACATGTAGCGATCACTTTTACGATAGTGGTGGTCAGAAATTGCGGTCACACGACCTGTTTCGAACGTCACGCGGACAAAGCCGACAACCGAACCGTCAGCAATGACAGGTTCAACCAGTTGTTGGCGACCAATAGAAGCGGTTGCTAATGGGGTATCTAAACCCATTACTTCTCGTACTGATAACGCATCTTCACTAGAAGCCAGACGCACACCTCGTGCATCATAAATGGTCGCATCAAATACCAGACGATCTTGTGCGAGCTGATTAGACAACTGCAATAATCGCTCCTGATCATTGTTCATAATCATTTCACTGGCAGACAAAGATGCCTGTGAGATCAAAACCTTGGTGAGTGTCTCAAGCTGATGCGCTTGAATTCTCTCGTTACCCTTACTGATTACCACACTGTTTTTGATCGTGAAAAATAACATCACACACAGTAGTATTAGCGCCAGAATTCGCAGGGCATTCCTTACTGAAAACAAGGATTCACTCATGCTCTTTACTCATCCATTTAAAATAAAACAAAGACTTGCCTTTTTAGTTTGTTGAGGTAACGTTTTAGCAAAGTCATCAAGGATTATATACATGGACGCGTCAAAAAGCTTGCCTATAAGAAAACATACGACACTTTTAAATCGATTGCCCGAAACTCGCTTTGCTTCGCAATTGGATAGAGCCAAAGCGAATTGGATTGTTTTTTCTACTTACCTTTCACCGCGTCATTTTGAAGACATTGACTTTTTTACTGGTTTTTACAACCCGGTCTTAGAAACATGGAAAGTGGGCCAGTACGAAGTCGCATTGATGTCAGGCGAACTTACGCCTCAGCACGAAACCATTTTAAAAAGCCTTAACATAGATTATGCGTCACTAAATGAAGTACCTGACTTGTCAACCACAGGGCTTATTGTGTTTGATATGGACTCGACAGCCATTCAAATTGAGTGCATTGATGAGATCGCGAAATTAGCCGGAGTTGGCGAAGAAGTCGCTGAAGTTACTGAACGTGCGATGCAAGGTGAACTGGATTTTGAACAGAGCCTTCGTCAACGAGTCGGTAAACTAAAAGGTGCTGATGAGTCGATTCTGGAACAAGTCCGCTCACAGCTGCCATTCATGCAAGATTTTGAAGCACTGATTGCGACAATGAAAGCGCTAGGCTGGAAAACCGCGATTGCTTCTGGTGGTTTCGACTACTTCTCTGACTATATCAAAGAAAAAGTAGATTTAGATTTCGCTCGCTCGAACAAACTGGAAATCATCAACGGAAAAATGACGGGTAAAGTGCTTGGTGATGTCGTCAACGCGCAAGTGAAGTCAGACATCTTGGTTGAATTGGCGGATGAGTACGAAATCGAGCAACATAATACGGTTGCGGTCGGTGACGGCGCGAATGACTTGGTGATGATGTCTGCAGCAGGTCTTGGTATTGCTTACCACGCAAAATCTAAAGTACAGGCGCAAGCTCAAGCGAATATTCGCTACACTGGGTTAGGCGGCGTTCTTTGCATCTTGTCTGGGGCGCTGGTTAAACAACAGAAAATTAGCTGGAAGTCCAAGCCGTAGAAATTCATCCAGATTGAACTGTGCCGGTCATTCTTAACAGCGCCTCAAAGGGCAAGTGCCGTTCGTTTAGCAGCTAACGGTATGTTTAAACCTCCAGTCATCCTGAACAACGACGAAGGAGTGTGATTCAGGATCTAATTTCCTTGCACTTTATGGCAGAAATTATTTCATTAACTGCTTAGCGCGCTGATATTAGATTCCTAGTCTCGCTGGAATGACACGGATAAATTCGTTAAGCTATTAACACCGCCGAACAAGGCGGTGTATTTTATTCGGTGAGTTCTAGCCTTACCAGTACTTCTTCCGTGATATCTTCAAACTCACTGTACCCGATAAGTGAAGTGAGCTCCTTTTCTAGTTTACTTGCCTGATGGACACTAAACTGAGTCAACTCACCTAAATCTCTTTGTAGTAGAGAGGTCATAGGCTCAAAAATGGGCGCGGTAGAGAGGCGAAGGACATAGAAATCGCCCATCATGCGCGCTTTTTTTATAAACTGAATTCGTTCTTTTAGGTTACTAAAATCCTGATGTAGCTTGGATTCAATACCTGTCACCATGTTACCAATTTTTGCTACGCTGAGGTAAATGTCCTCGTGTTTCTCCTGCGCGCCCTCTACACGCTTGATTAGATCTGCGATCAGAGTGCTCGTGCGGCCTTTAAATATAGGCTCCAGCGATAGCTTTTGGCTATGACCTATCTGAGCAAAAATCTCAACATATTTAGGCAAGGGGTGGTTTACACCAATAACGGGTGTGTTAAATGCACCCGTTGACGTTTTACTAATGAAAATAGGGGAACTTAAGCTTCTGGAAAGCAGCACACTATGTAATCTCTCTAGTAGCTTATGGCTTGGTAGCACATCTTCCTGTTGAAGCAGCTTGTTTTTATTATGTTCGATGACTTTATTGAGAAACGCGATCACACGGCGTGCTGTGCTGTTTTGACCGATAACCAATTGAACTCTATGACCATCTGGGCTGACTCGTACGACGCGGTAAGGCACTGCGGATAACGGCAAGTTACCGTCGTACAACTGTAATTCATGAAAGTTAATGGTGACCTCTTGCCCAGTACGTAAAGTGGCAGGGTTTTCTAGCCGAATTCCGAGTCCTCGCTTCGAAATGTCAACACTGTGTCCCGTACTACTTAATTGTCCCGTTATTAACGCTAATGGCGTTTTAAATCGATAACGAGGCTCTTTGCGTCGAGATTGAGCATCAAAATAAATGCCTTTTGGGTTGCCCGTTATTCGTCGCGGATGCCGAAACGCATTTAAGGTGTTTGAAGGTACACGAGGCTTTTCTGTTAACAGATAGTCTTGTCCTGATTTCTCATCCGAGATTTCTTGCAAAATCCCCACGTGAGTGAGTAATTGCGATGTTTGTGCTAACTCCGATGAAAAAGAGGCGAGCTCTTCTTTTTCCTGTTCGGACAGCTCAAAGATAGATACTCGAAACACTCGCCAGCTGTTTCGTTTTGCCCCTAAATGCCAGAACAATTGGCGCTGTTCTCTGCTTGCTTCAGGTCTCAGCATCGAATAGAAATACGTTTTGTTGTCGTGCTCGTGCGTAAATGAATAGAGAACGTTGGTCGTACCTCTTACTCCGGGTGTAATCAGCGAGGTCATTCTTTCTTTATGGAACAGGGAGCCAAAAACTTGTTGGTTACGTTCATCGTGCCAGTATTGCCATAGCTTTTGGTTATTCGGTGTCAGCATGGCAAGTTTTAGCTCACTGCCTTGAAAGAACAGTGGTAAGTTGCTGGTGTGCTTCAAAGCCAAATGCTCATAACCGCGAGTACGAGCCCGAATGACTTTATCCTGATTGTCATGACGTGTACGTTTCGCGTCACTGTTTAGCACTTCATCAATCACTCTGTCGATAATATTGGTTTCAGTGAGCAGCGTGGTTCTCAGATAGCGAATTGCATCATTTTCGTAGCAATCTTCGACAGCCAAAATCCGATAAGTCAGGGGCTTTTCAATACCGGCTAATTGAGATTGACTGGCAAAATCAGTAAACGTAACCTCAATGATTTCGCCAAGGTTGTATTTAAATGCGCTGGGTACTTTGAATTTAGCGCCAGAGCAGGAAAGATCGATGCTCAAGCCGTGGAGGAGCTGGCCTTTTGATCGGTGTATCTCAACTTGCGACTGGACTTTTAAACGCTTTTCTTGCCGTTTTAAGTTAAAGCCTAATTGAACGGGCGCGGCCAAAAATGGGTTTTTACTCTCTGATAGAGATGGATGATTTTCTTCGGCTGAATATTTTCCCATCACACGAAAATTGTTCCGGGTGCTAATAAGCGTTTCCCAGACCCCTTCGGTATAGCCGCCATACTTTCTGATGCTTTTGTGATAGGCATTAAAGGCAACATCATCTAACCAGTGTGGAATACCATCGAAAATGTACTTTCTGCATTCCCCGTTAACACGACCACGCAGATCAATGCTTTTTTTGCATGGTGCCATCAATCGGTTTAATTCTATCTTGACCAGGATTTTGGCCGAAGGCGGCGCTTCCTCGGTTAGTTGACCAAGGACAATATCAAAGTCTACAGAACCATAGACCGGGATGAGCCGTTCCGCGAGCGAGAGAATTTCAGATTGCAGCATTATTTCTGTTAAAGTATGTCGTTATTTGAATTGTATCGGCTAAGCACAGTAAAACTTGAGTAACTCCATATCAGGTTTGAGTGGGCAGTGGTTGGGCACATTTGTTGAAGAATTGAGGCATCATGGCGAAAGCAAAACGAGCATATGTTTGTAATGATTGCGGCGCAGACTTTCCGCGTTGGCAAGGACAATGTAATGCGTGTGGGTCGTGGAACACGATAACTGAAGTACGCATCGCAGCATCGCCAACGGTGGCTCGCAATGAGCGTTTGTCCGGCTACGCTGGCTCTGCTACTGAGGCTCAGGTTCAAACGCTGTCAGAAATCGACTTACAAGAAGTGCCGCGTTTTACCAGTGGTTTTAAAGAGCTAGACCGTGTACTCGGTGGCGGTGTGGTTCCCGGCGCTGCAATATTGATTGGTGGTAACCCTGGTGCAGGCAAGTCGACACTACTTTTGCAAACTATGTGTGTGCTATCAGGGCAAATGCCGACGTTATATGTGACGGGGGAAGAATCGCTGCAACAGGTGGCGATGCGAGCTTCTCGTCTCGGTTTGCCAAAAGAACACCTGAAGATGTTATCCGAAACAAACGTGGATAAGATCTGTCAAATTGCTGAAAAAGAGCAACCTCGCATTATGGTGATTGACTCGATTCAGGTGATGCACGTTTCTGATGTTCAGTCATCGCCAGGCAGTGTCGCGCAGGTTCGTGAATCCGCAACCGCGCTGACGAGGTACGCAAAACAGAACAATGTTGCGGTATTTATCGTGGGTCACGTAACGAAAGATGGTACGCTTGCTGGCCCGAAAGTCCTTGAACACATCATTGACTGTTCAGTTTTGCTTGATGGTGGCACAGATAGCCGGTTCCGTACGTTGCGCAGCCACAAAAACCGTTTTGGCGCAGTGAATGAACTTGGTGTATTTGCGATGACAGGCCAGGGGCTCAAAGAAGTCAGCAACCCATCGGCGATTTTCCTTTCCCGTGGTGAAGAAGAGACGTCAGGTTCTTCGGTTATGGTGGTGTGGGAAGGGACTCGTCCTCTACTGGTCGAGATACAAGCCCTGGTTGATTACTCACAGCTAGCCAACCCACGCCGAGTTGCAGTGGGTCTGGAGCAAAACCGCCTGTCTTTACTATTAGCTGTGCTGCATAAACACGGCGGATTACAAATGGCGGACCAAGACGTGTTTGTTAATGTCGTCGGTGGTGTGAAAGTGACCGAGACCAGCGCCGATCTTGCGTTAGTTATGGCGTTACTTTCGAGCTTTCGTGATCGTGCTCTGCCCAAAGATGTGGTTATCTTTGGTGAGGTTGGCTTAGCGGGTGAAATTCGTCCTGTGCCGAGCGGGCAGGAGCGATTAAATGAAGCGTTTAAGCACGGCTTTAAAAAAGCCATTGTTCCGGCTGCGAATATGCCCAAAGGCGGTATTTCGGGCATGCAAATACACGGGGTTAAGAAGTTATCAGAGGCAATCGAAGCATTTGATGAGTTATAGAACGCTAAAATAAGCGTTACAAATATGTAAAATCCATTTTCAAAAACAGTCAATAAAGCACATAAATCGTAATATTTGGCTATCCTTTGAGGATGGAAAATTTACGTTAAAAATATTTTTCGTCCATCTGCACGCAAGGGTATCAGTCTTGACAGATTGTGTTATACTCTGCGCGCAATTTATACCTTATAAACAGAGTAAGACAATGGCAGATTTATCAAAGTACAGAAACATTGGTATTTTCGCGCACGTTGATGCGGGTAAAACTACCACCACTGAGCGTATCCTTAAGCTTACTGGTAAAATCCACAAGTCGGGTGAGACGCATGATGGCGAATCAACGACAGACTTCATGGAGCAGGAAGCTGAGCGTGGTATTACAATCCAGTCTGCAGCGGTAACTTGTGAGTGGAATGGCCACCGCCTAAACGTTATCGATACTCCGGGACACGTTGACTTTACCGTAGAAGTATACCGTTCACTAAAAGTACTAGATGGTGGTATCGGTGTATTCTGTGGTTCTGGTGGTGTTGAGCCTCAGTCAGAGACTAACTGGCGTTACGCGAACGAATCAGAAGTATCTCGTCTGATCTTCGTTAACAAACTGGACCGTATGGGTGCAGACTTCTACAACGTAGTTGACCAAGTTAAAAACGTACTAGCGGCTAACCCACTAGTTATGGTTCTTCCAATCGGTCGTGAAGATGACTTCATTGGTGTTGTTGATCTGCTATCTCGTAAAGCATACGTATGGGATGACTCAGGTCTTCCAGAGAACTACGAAATTCAAGATATTCCTGCTGATATGGTTGACGACGTTGAAGCGTACCGTGAAGAGCTAATCGAAACAGCGGTAGAGCAAGACGACGATCTAATGGAAGCGTACATGGAAGGCGAAGAGCCGACTATCGAACAGCTAAAAGCTTGTATCCGTAAAGGTACTCGTGACCTAGCATTCTTCCCAACATTCTGTGGTTCTGCGTTCAAGAACAAGGGTGTTCAGCTAGTACTAGACGCTGTTGTAGATTACCTACCATCGCCAACAGAAGTTGACCCTCAAGATCTGACTGATCCAGAAACTGGTGAGCCAACTGGTGAAGTTGCAACAGTATCTGCAGATGAACCACTACGTGCACTAGCGTTTAAGATCATGGATGACCGCTTCGGCGCGCTAACTTTCATCCGTATCTACTCTGGTGTAATGAAGAAGGGTGACACAGTCCTTAACTCTGCGACAGGTAAAACTGAGCGTATCGGCCGTATGTGTGAAATGCAAGCGGACGACCGTAACGAGATCACCGAAGCTCAAGCGGGCGACATCATCGCTGTTGTTGGTATGAAGAACGTTCAAACTGGTCACACTCTATGTGATCCTAAGCACGAATGTACTCTAGAACCAATGATCTTCCCTGAGCCAGTTATCTCTATTGCTGTAACACCAAAAGACAAAGGTTCAACTGAGAAAATGGGTATCGCGATCGGTAAAATGGTTGCAGAAGATCCATCTTTCCAAGTTGAGACTGACGAAGATTCAGGTGAAACCATCCTTAAAGGTATGGGCGAACTTCACCTAGATATCAAAGTAGATATCCTAAAACGTACTTACGGCGTTGAGCTAGAAGTAGGTGCCCCTCAGGTTGCTTACCGTGAAACTATCACTCAAGCAATCGAAGACAGCTACACGCACAAGAAGCAGTCTGGTGGTTCTGGTCAGTTCGGTAAGATCGACTACCGCATCAAACCAGGTGAGCCAAACTCTGGCTTTACGTTCTCTTCAACAGTTGTTGGTGGTAACGTACCTAAAGAATTCTGGCCTGCAGTAGAGAAAGGCTTCGCGAGCATGATGGACGAAGGTGTTCTAGCTGGCTTCCCAACTCTAGACGTTGAAGTTGAACTATTCGACGGTGGCTTCCACGCAGTTGACTCTTCAGCAATCGCTTACGAAATCGCTGCGAAAGGCGCATTCCGTCAGTCTATGCCTAAAGCGGGTGCACAGCTTCTTGAGCCTATCATGCACGTTGACGTATTCTCTCCAGAAGATAACGTTGGTGATGTAATCGGTGACCTTAACCGTCGTCGTGGTATGATCAAAGACCAACAAGCTGGTGCTACTGGTGTTCGTATTAAAGCAGACGTTCCTCTATCAGAAATGTTTGGCTACATCGGTCACCTACGTACTATCACTTCTGGTCGTGGTCAGTTCTCTATGGAGTTCGCACACTACGCACCTTGTCCAGCAAACGTTGCTGAGCAAGTAATCGCAGAAGTTAAAGAGCGTAACGCTAAGAAGTAATTCTTAAGTTAACTCTATGATTTCAAAGCCCCGCCTAGTGCGGGGCTTTTTATTAATCTCGAAACAGACTCCCTTATCATACCAATCTGGAAAATTAACTGTTCAGGGAACAGGGTTCGATAAACAAACTCTATTTGCCATGGATGGCAAATCGAAGCCTCATGGATGGGTTCATGTGTGTTTGTGTTCGATGCCTGTTTTCTGGTTCTCTATAATTAAGTATGACCTCTTTCTTACTTAGGTTGGTATCAATTAACATCCTTCAGTCTGCAAGCGCGATAGTTTTAAAGTCTCTAGTAATCGATTTTTCAAAACTGTCGATCTCTTCCTTCAACCACTTTGAAAACAGCTGTGCTTTAGGCCTCTGCAGGTAGCCTTTTGGAGCGCATAAGTAATAAGCGAATTTAGGCTTGATGGCAATGTCGCCAATTCTAACCAACTTGCCAGTTCGAAAGTATTGGTTGGCTAAACTGTGTTTCACCAACGCTACCCCTTGTAATGATAAGGCAGCCTCAAGTACGAGATGAGAGCCGCTGTATTTTAGCGCTGGCTTTGCGGCACGTTGCCCCAGTCTTTCTAACCACATATTCCAGTCGAGATCAGGCCAAAGATCTTCGATTAGTTCAGCTTTACTCAAATCTTCAATGTTAAAAATACCGTGCTGTTTTTGATACATCGGATGACAGGCGGGATAGAAAGCTTCATCCATCAACCACTGCGATTCTAAATTCGGGTAGTTTCCTGAGCCGTAACGAACGCATAGATCTATCTGACTATCCTGAAAAGAAACCAGTTCATTCGTCGGTTCCAGTAGTAGAGAAATATCAGGGTGGCGCTGTCGAAACGCCGTTATTTTGGGAACCAGCCAATGATGAGCAAACGAAGGAAGTGTTGAGATAGAAAGCTGGTTTGGATTGGGATCCTGGTTAATCAGACGAACACCCTGCTGTATGTGACTAAATCCTCTTTCTGCTTGAGCAAATAGCAATTCTCCCTGCGGTGTTAGGAGTATCTTCCTATGCTGACGAACAAACAGATCAGTGCCCAAAAACTCTTCTAATTGACGGATTTGCTGGCTAATCGCCGCTGGCGTAACAAACAAATGTTTTGCAGCGCTTTTAAAGCTGCCTTCTTTTGCAGCAATGAAGAAATAGTATAAGCCCTGTAAAGGTGGCATTCGATCTTTCACATTAGTTTTCCTTAACTCAATGGCAGATTCTATCGTTTGAGAATAATAGGGTAGTCGTTGATTATTAAGTGGTCAATAAAACGTGAGGAGCCGTAGAGATGGAAAGCACTACATGTACTTGCGAGCAAAGCTTGCTAACGAGGCCGCAAAGCTGGATTGAGTTAATTTTTTCTAAACTCTATCTGTGGAGAAGAAATTATCGAACTCGTCGTCACTTAAGCGAAGTACCTGAACATCTTTGGAATGATATTGGTTTGGAAAAGCATGAGGTGTTAAAAGAAACACGTAAACCATTCTGGAGGACGTAGTTTGAAACAAGAGTAAGTGGCACTCCCCAACAGCTATTGAGGAGTGCTGACTTAATTATAAGTCTTCTTCCCAAAGCACTAGTTGCCCTTTAGGCCAATCATGGCCAAGCTCGTGGTACTTTTGTTCTAGTACATGGCGTTTTATTTTGAGAGTTGGAGTAAGGATGCCATTTTCGATAGTCCAGGGCTCTTTAATCATCAACACACCTTTGATTTGCTCGTGAGATGCCAGCTCTTGATTCATTCGATCAATGACTTTACGTGTGGATCGTTCATAGCGTTGTTTGTCGAAATGAGGGAAATCATGCGGCACGACCAACAATATTGGGCCAGGTAAACCAAGACCAATCAGGCACATCATTTCTATGCGGCTGTATTCGAATAATTTCTTTTCAATCGGAACGGGAGATACGAACTTCCCTTTTGCGGTTTTAAAGGTGTCTTTTTTACGGCCTTGAATGGTGAGGTAGCCATCAGCATCAATCGCTCCGATGTCACCAGTGTGCAACCAGCCTTCCGAATCAAAGGATTCCTGAGTCGCTATGTCATTTTTATAGTAGCCGGAGAATAACCCTTTACCTCGAACCATAATTTCACTGTCATTAGCAATTTTCAGTTCAATACCTGGACCTGCATTACCCACCGAACCTATTTTGTCTGCTCTGAAAGGATAATTAAGAGTGCTGTAAGCAAATGACTCCGTCATCCCCCAAGCTTCAGTAATATTGAGTCCGACGCTGTGGTACCACCTTAGCAGTGCTGGTGATACAGGCGCAGAACCACAACCTAATACTCGGGCTTGATCCAGCCCCAGTCCAACCGCGAGCTTCTTCTTAATCAGTGAGTTTACCAATGGTATCTTAAGAAGAATATTCAGCGATTTTTGCGGTAACTTATCCTGAATACGCTGTTGGAATAACGTCCATAACCTTGGTACTGAGATGAACAGAGTTGGGCGGTGCATCTTCACATCTTCAATAAAGGTGTCTAGAGACTCAGGAAATGCGGTGGGAACGCCACCCATAATTGAAGAACCGAAAATATAGACTCGTTCTGTAATATGCGCGAGTGGTAAGTAAGAGAACAAGCGGTCATTTGGCTGGATACCAATATGATTGATCAACTGTTGAACAGACCAACTGAATGCGCCGTAGGTCAACATGGCCCCTTTTGGTAAGCCTGAAGTACCGGATGTGTAAACCAGCGACATCAGTTTTTCATCATAGTGCTGAGGACGCTCCACACTCGGCACTTGATTTGCAATCAGCTCAGTATATTGATACTGACACATAGGCGCAGTGTTGTATGGCAGTGCGATACTGATCAGATCGCCCAGGTCATTAATCACTTGCTGCGTTGCTTTGGCGTCATCCAACTTACCACATATAATGGCTTTACTCTCGCTGTGTGTGAGGCAGTATTCGATGGTGTCCACCCCAGCGGTTGGGAAGATAGGGACACTCACATAATCACCCAGCATCATCGCCAGATCACAAATAAACCATTCGGCGCAGTTTTTGGAGATTAACGCGACTTTATCGCCGGGTTGGATACCCAGCTCACGTAGCGCGCTGACCAGCTTAAGCGCCTGATCGGCCACGTCAGCGTAAGTGAATTCAACGAATTTCCGATTGATGATTTGTTTTAAGTAGACCTCATTTGGGCGCTCCGATGCCCATTTTAGAATCATTTCGTTAGGTGGCGGGAGAGCGCAAGTCTGCTCATTTAACTTGTTAGCTTGATTCATTCTCTAACTCCATGTTAATCGCAGGATTTATAGTTGTTAATTTTTTGTTAACAATAGCATGGGTGAGGTAGTTTGGGTATATGCACCATTCCACTTTATAAAAAATAACTCAAAACTATCGACAGATAGGGTATTGGTCTCACGTTTCACTTAATCAATAACGCTGAATTGTCGTAGGCAATGACTCGCAGTTGATGATAGATGGATAGCTGGATGCTGGTTATTTATTGATATTCAATACCACGGTAGCGTTCATACAAGTGCATGACTTTTTCAACGTAATGACGAGTTTCTGCGATAGGCAATGTTCGCGTTAACTGAAAATACAGCGCATCTTCGCTTAATTGATTCACATTATGGGTGAAGGTTGTCAGTGATTGTGTAAAGGTAAGTGCACGCATTAGGTTAGACAAACCACAGTTGTATGCCGCAATCATCAAAAGCCGTCTGTTTTTATCTGACCTGACGGCGTGTAAATAGTCATTGCTCAGAATATGTAAATACGCGCTACCGATCTCTATATTAACCTCAGGCAGAGATAAAGTATCGGTTTCTATCTGGCGACCAGAGTAGTACTTTTGCACCACCTCTAAAACAGCACCCTGCGGCATAATTTGCATCAGCCCAATTGCGCCTTTATGCGAGTGGGCATTCGGGTCAAATGCACTTTCCGTGTGCATAATGGCAAGTAGCAGGGCACTTTCAACCTGCCATTTTTCTGCTCCCTCCAGGACGAACGGTAAATACGTCCAACCCGCCGCGGGAAGGTTTGATGCCCATCTTGTATCAATACGGTATGCGACAGGGTTAGTGCTGCCTCTTAGTTGTATCACCGCTGAAGATGTGCCGCTATTAAGGGCTGGGCGGGACTTGGGTGCTGTGACGGTTTTAGAGTTTGGTATTGCCTTTGCGGCTGTCAAAGATTGTTGCGGTCTTTTTAGCATTTTTGCGCTGAGAGATTGATGCTGTTGCTGCTTAATCGCATGTTGATCGACTACGGTTGTTTTGGCATGAGCAGAGAAAGAACAGATGAGCAGCCCTATGACAAGTACAAACATCAACTGCCACTGCAGATCCAGCAAGCGTCTATCCAGTAAACCTCGATCAAGAAAACCTCGCTGTCGATGAAAAATCGGTCGGAAATACGCTTTGGCGAAAAGATTGCAATACAAATCCTCAATCACCGTTGTCCCTCGCTGTTAAGAATGACCCGTTACTCTTGGCTTATAGCGGTAAGCGTCTCATTCTGAGTTTGTCATGAAACCATTGATGGTACTTTCCGTAATCCACGCTACTTGGCCAAATCAAACAGGCGTAGATATGCTTGCTAAATAGACCACTTTCATTGGGCAGCTTTGCCAAGACCTCTTGTTGCCTAATGTGAGTAATGGCATGCTGTGGCACAAAAGCGATGCCTTTTTGCGCGATACAAAGATCGACAATCATATTGATGTCCTCGAGCACCCAAATCTGGTTATTTGCCATATCGGATAGATCGAGTTCGTACTCATAGCCATCTAACAGTAACAGTCGAGATTCGGTCACTTTTGGCATGTTAAGCTGTTGTTGGTGCACAACCCAATGACAATTCACAGGAAACAGTTCGTCGATATTAAAATTCAACGTGGTACGGTGATAGGGGTTACCAATGGCGAAGTCTATCTCATCTTTGTCAATGCATTCGATGAGCTTATGGCTCGGTTTTGTTACAACGGTTAATTCTACACCCGGAAAGGTATCGCAGAATTCGATCAGCGCCGATTTTACCGCAGGGCTGAACAGTAAAGGATCAATACCGATACACATACGCACCAACTGACCATTCATTAAAGACTCAGCGACGTGGTTGAGATCTTTGTATTTTTTAATAATGGGCGAGGCAAGCAGATAGAGCTTTTTCCCCGGCTCGGTCAGTGCGATGGGTTTAGTGTCACGATCAATCAATGCGTAGCCTAGCATCTCTTCGAGGCTTTTTACCGCGCCACTTACGGTCGATTGTGATTTACCTAACTTTCTTGCTCCTGCACTGAACGAGCCATAAGTTACCACCGCATGAAAAGAAATCAGATTATCGAATGCCAGCTTCATCGTGCGCCTACTCTTGTTATCGTTGTTACTATTAGCGTAATTGCTATTTGGCAAGTTGAATAAAGTAGTAATTAAATTGTGATAAAAATCAAGAACTTTGTCAGAGGAAAAAAATCTTATTTTTTATTGATAAATTTCAAATTGAAAGTAATTGATTGAATTATAAGAAATTTTAATAAGTATCTCTAAATAATGAGAATTATTTATAGTATGAGTGAGTGCTAATCATCGGTAGCACCGATATGTTTCATTATTGAGACGGCATTCCTCGATCTATGCTCATAGAGAAAACCAATAACATACAAACACGGAAGAGGGTAACACCATGATTACTAAACTTTATGTCACCGCAAGCAACTACTTACACGGCCTTAAAAATGACGAGCGTGGCGTAACCGCCATCGAATATGGTCTTATCGCTATCGCTATGGCGGTGATGCTGGTAGCTGTATTTTATGGCAGTGGTAATATTATTGAAGAATTGAGAGAGGGCTTCGAAAAAATAGCCACAGCACTGGATACAGCTAACAAAACGAAATAGCTGTAAACCAAAATCACGACAACTAAGACTGTGTTGGTGATTTATGCCCTACTAGCGCTGTTCTGTGCGATGGTGTCGCTGTCGGATCTGCGCCATCGCACCATCAAAAACAGCCACGTAGCGGTGATTGCCGTGTTGGCCATGGTCATTGGCAGTGCAGACTTCTCGCTGGCGAGCATCTGGATACTTGGCATCTGTTGGTCTGCGCTGCTAGTTCTGCATATTTTTAATGTAATGGGAGGGGGAGACGTAAAACTCATTGCTGCTTTCTCTTTGGCACTCCCGACGACTTTTCTGTTGCCTGCGCTTGTGTTGGTGACGGTGTTTGGCGGGATACTCGCCATCATCTATCTGCTCAAATTCTGGTGGATGTCACGGCGCAAAGAGCATGACAGTGCGCAGATCGGTCTCCCTTACGGAATTGCAATTTGCTGTGGTTTTTATTTGGCACTTGTTTTGAACGCAGCCGTTTAATCAGTGGGAGGGGCGTATGCGATCTCGTATCGGGGTGGTGCTGGCTCTGTTAGCGTTGGTGATTGGTGGATTTGGGCTGTTCAGCCAAATGTCTAATCAACCAGAGCAGCAGGCAAGCGTTGCCCAAGACAATAACTCTAATCAACCTCAGGTGCACTACGTTCAGGTATGGCGCGCTAAGCAAGATCTTACCCGTGGCAGCGCCATCGGTATTCAAGATGTTCAAAGAGAGCAAATGCAGCTCAACATGGCGTTAGAGGAGGGGATAAACGCCGATATTCAACTCGATTTTTCACCGACCACTTTGCTGTTTAACGATGTGCCTGAGGGTGAAATCGTATTCGCAGAATACCAAGTCAAGCAAAACGACCCAAGGCACATTGACTTGTTGATTACGGCAGGGAAAGAACCGTATTCACTGCTGGTCAGCACCCGCAATCTAGTCAAAGGCTATATTCGCCCTGGTGTGTATGTGGATGTATTGTCGGTGGGGTCGCCACAAGAAAACTTATCCGATGAGCGCAAAAGCAACATTGAGTTTAACGGGGTCAGCGCACGCCACATCTTACGTAACGTGAAGGTACTAAGCGTGGGCAACTCTAAAGAGCCAGTGGACTCTCCGGTCAAATCTAACGTCTCCAGTGACGACGACAATCAAATTGTCATCGTGGTCGAAGTCGAGCCGAGTGAGATCGCCAAGTTATCCATCGCGCAAAAAACCATGTACCTCGAAGTGTACAGAACCCATCACTACCAAGAACCTGTATTTGCAGAAGTGCGGGATGTGATAGGCAATTACAGCGGGGTTGCTGAGTTAAGAGGGGCATCTCGACAATCTGCACAAGGAGAAGAGCTGTGATGGTATTCACAATAAAAACGACTTGTCGAATGGCGGTGTGTGCGTTGCTGGTGTTGCTATGTAATGCCTCCGTCTATGCGGCCGAGCGATACATTACTGTCGGCGATGGGCAACACATCGTCGTCGACGAAGCCATCTCAACCATTTTTATCAGTGCGCCAGAGGTTGTGGACTACAACGTCGTGAATGAAAACACCGTCGTGGTATTCGCCAAAGGGGTCGGGCAAGCACGGTTGATTGTTTACGGTAAGTCGAACAAGGTTTTGCTTTCTGAGCGAATCATTGTCGATGTCGATCTCTCACTGGTGCGCCGTCAGATCAAGCTGATGTATCCGGATCTGGATATCAAAGTTGAATCGGTGGGTGAGCAAGTGGCAGTGAGCGGTATCGTGGAATCAGAGCAACAACGTGATGACATTTATCGCATGGTTGCGACCTTGCTCGGGCGTGACAAAGTCGAAAAGTGGGAAGCGACACAAATTCTTGAATTTGAGGGTGACGGTTACGACGTAGAAGAGCCGCAAAGTATGATCTTTGCCCGCAATATGACTTGGCAAGGTATTTTGGAGCTGCTTGAAGTCGCCATGGATCAGCAAGTTAACGTTAAGATCTCGGTAGCGCAAGTAACGGAAAGCTTCTCGAAAACGGTGGGGGTAGATTGGTCTTCTGTCGGAGCAGATGTTGGTGAGTTCCTGTTTCAACAATTTGATGCCGCGGATTTAACCACCCTGATTACTGCTCTCGGGAATGAAAATGTGGCGCAAATCTTGGCAGAGCCTAACCTGACCGTCATTTCTGGCGAATCTGCGAGCTTCTTGGTTGGGGGCGAAGTTCCGGTGGTGGTGAGTACCAATAACAACATTAATATTACGTTCAGAGAGTTTGGTATCAAGCTCGATCTCACCGCGAAGGTATTGCATGAAGACAAGATCCGTATGCGGCTTATGCCAGAGGTGAGTGAAGTCGAAAGGTACATTCGTGCCGCAGGGATCGAAGTACCTCAGTTTGCCACCCGACGAGCTATGACCACGATAGAATTGGGAGACGGAGACAGCTTCGTGCTTGGTGGTTTAATGAGTAGCGCCGACTTAGAAGAGCTACAGAAAACGCCACTTTTGGGGGATGTGCCTATCTTGGGAGCGGCATTTCGTAAAGCCTCTACAGACCGACGCCACACGGAACTGATTATTGTTGCCACGGTAAATCTGGTTAAGCCGATGAAGAACAAAGACATTCAAATGCCATACATCAAAAAAACCTCGACACTGCACCGTTGGTTTAATGTGGCCGATGCCAATGATGAAGGCAATAAAGGCAATGACCCAACCATCAAGTTGCTATCTCAGGGAGGGTTTATCCAATGAGACGAACACTAATGACATTGCTAGGTGTGGTATTACTCTCCGGTTGCGCAGAGCGTTACTTTAACGGCCCCGGCGCCGAGGCCCTGATTTATCCAGAAACCCACGTGTATCAATTGACGATTAAATCGACAGCCGAATCCGCCGCGCAATTGGGTGAAATTGTCGACCAAGTGGATGAAATCGATTCAGGTGCCAGCTATTTACTCGAATATCGCAATAGCAAAGGGAAACAGGTGGCGTTGCATACACTCAAAGCTCGCCCGGCATTACCACAGCGAGCCGAAGCATTCGCCCTTAAACAAAACAGTACCTTAGCCAGCGATTTGCAATTGACGGTCACTTACCATGCTCTGATGACAGCGGCGTGTAAACCAGCACAAATCGAACAGGCTAACCCAAGTCGAAACTGCTTTTCTGAAGTCGCCAGGATGAAGCAAGTTTCTCACAAGGAACGCATAGTGGAGGGGCTCTAATGTTTGATTTAGGAAAATCGCTTAAGCAGATCAAACCACCCATTTTAGAGGGCGGACATGGCCCTTCGGGTTGTGTGTTGCTGTATCAAAGCGCCGAGTGTGTCTCTCTGGTAAAGGAAATGTTCGGCTTTGAAGGTTGGAGTGAGCCAACCTGCATCAAGCAAAACTCGGTACCGAAAAACTTCTTTTCTGAACAGAGCGGTAACATTGTGATTCTGGAGCTTTCTGAGTCCTCTGACATCGTTGCCGATGCACAACGGTTAACCAACCAAATGCCGACGCATAAGGGTATTGTGGTGATCGGCACGGAAGATTCGATCAGCGTTTTGCGCCAGTTGAAAGATATCGGATTCTACTATCTATTTTGGCCAATCAATAAACATGAGTTTGCTGACTTCATCATGAACGTTCATCGTAACTTGCAAACCTACACCGGGGTGAGCAAACAGCGCAGAGCAAAACGTGTGGCAGTGGTAGGCAGCAAAGGTGGTATCGGCACCTCTTTTATAGCCACGGAGATCGGCTCAAAACTGGCAGAAAATGACATCGATAACGTGCTGGTAGATCATCAGTATAACAACAGCAATATTGATGTATTGCTGGCGTTAAACGATTATAAACCACGCTCGATAGACGAGTATGCGGTTCCTGTCCATGAGCTCGATACGGAAGGGGCACTCAGCTATCTGACTAAAATCCGCAAAAATTTACGCTTGTTATCCCTTAACAGTGAGCGTTCTCAGGCCGAAATTTTTAACTACAGCCAGGCATTGTGCGAGCTACTTAGCCGCAATACCAACTTCATCATTGAGGATTTTTCCGGCAGTGTCGATTTTAAAGTTGACCCGCATATGCTAATTGATAATTACGATGTGGTGGTGGTGGTTTTTGAGCCTTCTATTGCTTCCATTCGTAATGCCCGCTCTCTGCTTGAACACCTGGAAAGTAAACAGCTTTCCATGAGCAAACGGGTTCGGATCATCACATTGGCCAATCATCATCGCCCAGAAAATACCTTTGTGATTGAGCAAAAAGACCTGAAAAAATACTTAGGATCAGAGGTTAACCTCAATATGGCCTATTGTCGCTCGTTGGCGCATCTGCTGCTGGAGGGTAAACGTGCGCACAAACATGATCGCAGTATTAGCCACACAATTGATGATCTCACGCGTCTTATCAATGGCCAGCCGGCCCAGCACATTAGCGGTTTTCTCGCTAGATTGGGGGTAAGATGAGTTCAAATAAAGAGGTTTATTCTGCGTTCCGGGCCCAGATCTTTGAAGCGTTGGATGTGGAAGCGATACAGTCCCTTGAACGGTCGGAGATCGAGGGACAAATTCGAAATGCCGTGGATGTGTTAGCGCTCAACTTTGATCGCCCCATCACCAGTATGATGAAGTCTAGTCTGGTTAAAAGCATGCTAGATGAGCTGTTTGGTTTGGGGCCGCTCCAGCCTTTGGTGGATGATAAAGCGATCACCGATATCCTGGTCAACGGCCCGAATAATGTCTTTTATGAAAAGCACGGCAAGCTAGAAAAATCCGACATCACTTTCATTGACGAAGACCAAGTACGCACAATCGCCAAGCAAATTGCCGCTCGGGTCGGACGTCGTGTGGATGAACTTTCACCCACGGTGGATGCTCGCCTGGAAGATGGTAGCCGGGTAAACGTGGTTATTCCTCCGATTGCCTTGGATGGCACCTCCATTTCCATTCGTAAATTCCGTGAACAAAACATAGGGCTTGAGGAGCTGGTGGAATTTGGCTCTATGTCCATGGATATGGCGAGGCTGTTGTCTATTGCTTCTCGTTGCCGGATGAACATCTTGATTTCTGGCGGTACCGGGTCAGGTAAAACCACGCTACTGAACTCGTTATCTCAGTATATTAGTGAAGATGAGCGCATCGTCACCATTGAGGATGCCGCAGAGCTGCGCTTGCAACAACCAAATCTGGTGCGTTTAGAAACCCGTGCTGAGAGCATTGAGCATACAGGCTTAGTGACTCAGCGGGATTTGGTGATCAATGCGCTGCGTATGCGTCCTGACCGAATTATTCTCGGTGAGTGTCGTGGCTCGGAAGCATTCGAAATGTTGCAAGCGATGAATACCGGCCACGAAGGTTCGATGTCGACCTTACATGCTAACTCACCTCGTGACGCGATATCCCGTGTGGAATCTATGGTGATGATGGCGAATTTAAACCAACCTCTTGATGCCATTCGTCGTGCGATTGTCAGTGCCATCGAATTGGTGGTTCAGGTTAGTCGCCTGCGTGATGGGTCGCGAAAAATCACCAGCATTTCAGAAATCGTCGGTCTTGAAGGCGAAAGTGTGGTGATGGAAGAGATCTTCCGCTTCCAATACGAAGAAGTTGGCTATGGCGAAGCCGTTCGAGGACGTTTCCTTACCGAGGGCTTAATGCAACGTTCTGAGTTGGTGAAAAAAGCCCATTTCTATGGCTTGTATGACGAGCTGATGAAAGCGTTTCAAGGAGCATGAACATGATGTTATGGATATCTTTCATACTATTTTGTATCGCTATTTTGTTCTTATTGAGCGGTAAAAAGAGCAAGATCGAGAACTATTTCCCGGAAACGGAAGTGGATGAAGATATCATTACGGCGATTAACCTCAATGCACTCCTGGATCAAAACTTGTGGCAGCGGTTAAAAAACAGTGTATCGCCTGCCATTAAGGTGCTTGGTCCAAGAGCGTACTTGATTACTTTTCTATTCTTGTGCTTGTCTGGTTATGTCAGTTATTACGTCGTTTACCAGCTGCTGAATGTTAACTCTGCCATTTTTTCATTCGCCATCTTTGCTTTCTCTATACTTTGGGGCTACTTCTGGCTGCAAAATCGACGCCGATTAGATTTTGAGAAAAAATTCCCTGATGCATTGAACATTCTAATGAGTGCGGTTACGGCTGGGGAAAGTTTGATGCACGCTTTTTCCTTTGTGGGTGACAACATGGGTGGGGAAGTCGGCAGAGAATTCCGTGAAATGGGCGAGCGACTCAAACTGGGGGAAAACCCAGAAAAGGTATTGCTACGCTCGTGCAAAGCGTTCCCTTACCCAGAATACATATTTTTCACTATTACGGTGCGAGCTAACCTCAACCGTGGCGGACAATTAAAGCATGTACTCGCGCGCTTAATTCGTATTCTGGTCGATGCAAGAACGTTAGAGTCGAAAAAAATGGCAATGACGTCAGAGGCAAGAATTTCAGCCAAAGTGGTGGCAGCCATTCCGGTGGTGTTCGCCATCATTATCAGCCAAATTAATCCTGATCATATCGATTTTGTGCTTAATGATGCTCGTGGCCGAATCGTTTTATATTACGTCGTCGGCAGTGAGCTGCTTGGGTTATTTATTGTTTGGCTTCTGGTAAAAGGGGTAAGACGATGATTGTAGCAATAAGTGTATTACTGATTGTGTGCGCGCTTACGTTTGTCTTTTACGATTACTATTACACGCGCAAACGAGAAGTGGCATTAAATAAATATTTAAAACACAGCAGAAAAAAGCAAGAAAAACAAAAGCTGGATACCTTTATTGTTAAGTTTGGTGAAGGAAGTAAAAAAGATTTAGAGCAAAAATTATTAAACGCGGGTTATTACAATAAACAGCTCGCCAAATATTACTTCCCATTTAAAGCCTTATTGTTTGTTGCAGCACTGATCTTTATTTTCTTTATGCAGACAAGTTTTAACAACAAGATAATTCTGCTTCTTGCCGCTGCGGTTTCTATTATTATCTTGCCGGATTTTTTGCTGGAAGTTCGCCGGCGTTGGCTGGTGCGTAAAGTGTCGAAAAACCTGCCTTATGTGCTCGATATTATGGCGATATGTGTGCAAACCGGTATGACGATAGAGGCATCTTTTGCCTATTTAGCCAAAGAGCTGAAACTCTTCGATAAAGATTTGTGTTATCAAATTAGCAAAACTTCAGAATCAGGCAGAGTGCTCGGGATTGAAAAAGCCCTGCACGATCTCTCGCAGCGCTTACCCGCCCCAGAGATCAACAGCTTTGTGCTGACTATTATTCAAAACCTGCATTATGGCGCCTCTGTTGCTGGCGTGTTGAGTGATTTAGCAGAAGATATGCGCCGTATTCATTTGCTCGAGGTAGAAGAGAGAATGGGTAAATTATCAGCAAAAATGAGTGTGCCTTTGATTTTGCTGATCATGTTCCCAATCGTAATTTTCATTCTTGCCCCGGGCTTTTTGCAAATTGATTTATCGACGCTATCGGGGAATGGATAATGAAAATAATCGCCGTTATGAGCCTCTCACTCTTTTTAGTTATGGGTTGCAGCACTACCACACACAATGAAGAAAATGTGGTGACAAGTATGCAGCGGGTAGAAAACCACTCAGGGCTGATCAGTCACTATAAATTGCTTCTGGAACAGAATCCGGATGATGTGCAGGTGATGCAAGAGTTGGCGCATGTCTATTTGGAAAAAGGGGATGTTGAGTCGGCTAAATTTTATGTGCAGTACTTGCTCGATAAGGGTATTGAAAACGCGTTGCTCGTTCAGCTCAGAGGACAAATCCATAGTCAGGAAGGAGAAGACAGCTTGGCGTTAGAGCAGTACCAGCGTGCCATTGCCATGGGACATGATACAGGAGAGATCCAAGTGTTGTCTGGTATTGCCTACAGTAATCTTGGCGATTTTTCGTTGGCAGAGCGTGCTTTCAACCAGGCTCGCCTCAAAGGTTACAACGATGTGGCGATAAAAAATAACCTTGCCGTCGTGCATTTAGCTCAGCAACAGTATAACGATGTGATTGTGCTGTTAGCACCGGTTTACCAAGAGAATCCAAATAACGAAAAGGTGCGCGCGAATTTGGCAATCGCACTTTTCAAAACCGGTGAAGTGTCTCAGGCGAGGGAATTGCTTGAGGATGCCTTTACCGATGCTCAAGTTGCACAAATATCGAGAAAGTTACACCGTTAAATAGGGTGAACGATATGAACCATTTATCTACCAGATATAAGGTAACAAAAACAACGATGTCGTTATCTCGATCACGTTCATTAGCAAGATCGAAAGGGATAACAGTAGTGGAATTTGTTTTGGGCGCATTGGTGCTGGCAATTTCATTGCTCATGTTGTTTGAAATGGGGCTACGTATTTATACCACCAGTGTGGTTGAGTATGCGCTAAGAGAAACCGTGCGTAGTACCAAGATCTTTGAGGGTAGTAGCACTTACAGCAGCTATAACAATACCTTACGAGCTGCGTTAGATGAGGGTGGTACGCTTTGGTCTGCTTTTACCCCTGCGGACAATTTCACTATTACGGGTAAGTATTACTTAACTTATGCCGATCTGATTGCGGACGCCAGTTTGTCCGATGCAGAAATGCTGGAAGATGATTTAGGCTATCAAATTGCTGAAATAACCCTAACGTACAACTACCAGCCTGTTTTGAATGTATTTTCCAGTGATCCTGTTCCTATCACCAGAAGCACTTTGATTAACTTAGAGCATGAAGGTTGGGGGGAATAATGATGAAATTACCAACCCGACAAAAAGGCGCGTTCACCATTGAGCTGTTTTTTGTGTTGATTGCGATTGTGACCATTTTTTATTTTATGACCGATCTTAGCGATAAGCTAATGGCAAGAGCACAACTCGATCGTGGTAGCTTTGCCCTGGTGAATATACTCAAAGAGCGCAGTCGTTATTACGATGAAAGGGTAAATATAGACGCTACGGATACGTCACAGATGCAAATACTGGCAGCCCGTTTACTGAATACCACGGAGAGTAGCGTGGCAATCAAAATTGAAGCGCTGCACAACAAAACCGATTGGCAAGTGTTCGAAAGTCAGCAATACACAAATTTAGGCTGCAGTGCCGTTGCGTTGAAAGATAAATCGGATCTTGTCCCTGTTGAAAATGGCGTCGTGTTTCCCTTGTATCAAGTGACGCTGTGCCAAAAGAAAAACTCTTGGTTTGCAACACTTTGGGGGGAATCTAGCCAACCGACAATGACAATCACATCCAGTTCTGTTGTGGTGGGGAGGTAATCATGAGTTCCATTATCAGGCAACCGTTCAGAACCCCGTCCATACGCAAGCAGAAAGGGGTAGCGGCTATTTGGTTTGCGCTCAGTCTTGTCCCTGTCCTTGGAATCACGTTTTTTGCTGTAGAAGGCACACGTTATATCCACGAGACCAGTCGTTTACGGGACGCAGCGCAAAGTGCCGCACTGGCCATTACGATTGATGACAAGGCAAACCAAGCGGATGCCTTAGCGACGAAATACATCCAGGATTATGTGCGTGATATTTCTCATGTCGATATTCAAACCGTTAGGACCTATCAAGAGCCGACAGAGGCGAACGATAATACTGAGAAAATTCAGTATTCGGTGCAAGCGGTAACGACGCACAATTCTTGGTTTGCCAGTAATTTGATCCCGTCATTTAACGCACAAGAGAAGCTGGCCGGGCAAGCCGTCGCGGCTAAATACCCATTCTATTTAGGCGATAAAATCATTGATTTGGTTTTGGTGAGCGACTTTTCAGGCTCGATGAATAGGGAATGGCAGGGCAAAGTGAAAATTGCTCTGTTGAAAGACGCAGTACAGCAGATCTCTGAGCGTATTTTAGTGCCAAGAGCTGGTGAAACTGAGGTGCTTAACCGAGTGGCGATTGTGCCGTTTAACCTTAGGGTACAAGAGAAAATACAAGACAGATTATATTCAAGTAGCCAGGTCAGATACAAAAATGATGTAAATCCGGATATTTCACCAGTGTCATTCGAACAGGTGGACTGGTCATACTGGGCAGACTTCTCAAAGAGTGAGGTAAACGACTGTGCTAATGAATCGAGTAAATGTCCGGGTGAGGAAGGAGAACAAAGTGAGGCAAAACGAGTCATTGATGTACTTAATCAAAGCTACGGTTATTTAGAATCACCAAGATACGTTAGCTATTCAAAATCTGTGAACGATATGTTTAACGACAAAGTAGCCGATCCTGATTTAACTTTCCATTTTGATTCCAACAATAACAAACTCTACAGTAAGAGCATCACTAGCCCCAAGCCTAATGGCTTTTATACCATTCCGCTTACGGCAGATAAAAGCACACTCGAAGAGATGCAAAGCATGAAAGCGGATGGTGGTACTGCCGCTTATCAAGGATTGTTGCGTGGTTTTCAGATGATGGAAAGCGGTCGCCCCTCCACAGGCAGTAGTGAAGACGATATTCAGCAATATAACGAGCGTCTCAAAATGCTGATTGTGATCAGTGATGGTAAGGAAGATCCATTTACAAATATTTTGCCAAATCTTGTCGATAAAGGCATGTGCGATAAAGCGCGAGAGCATTTTGCAACCGCTGAGGGCTATTTATATATCGGCGTGATAGGGGTGAATTTCAGTGCTTCTGCGCAAAGTGGTTTCCAAGACTGTGTGTTGAACCCGGATGAAGACATCATTGATGTGACAGAAACAGAAGACTTTATTAAGAAAATCGAAGAGTTAATTCAAAAAGGATCTCGTGGTAGTGGTGTGTCGAGACTATATGGGTGAAAAATATGACCAAAACAAGAGTAATAACAGGGATGCTGGTGGTCGGTTTTACAACGTTAAGTGCCAATGCCAGCGACGTAAGCTCAAAAGTGACAGAATATTGCGCGACCGCTTTTTATGAATACTCGCACTCGATTGAAGTCGGAGAAGTGACCGGTGTTGCTACTCACCGCAACGGTTTTTTGCAAGTCACTGAAAGCAGTAATGAGCCTGAGCTAAAACAGGCGTTGATGAGGAATTCTTCACTTTTGACCAACCCAAGCGATTGCCTAACCTATATCTCTAACTTAGGCATTGCGCAATTTAGCGGTGAAGTGGGAGACAAAGGTCGTTTGATTGCCCGGGTTCACTTTGCTTTTGACCGCTTTAATCTCACGCCATTAGCCAGAGAGGTATTAAGTGGGGTTGCCCGTCAATTAGCACTAAGCAACTACCGAGTGACTGTTGAAGGCCATACCGACTGGATCGGTACTGAGGCATACAATCAAGGGCTTGGTTTTGACCGTGCGAAAAGTACCGCCAGTGAATTGGTTAAATATGGCGTGAAACGGGAAAACACCGAGCTGAAGTCGTTTGGTGAATCCGAGCCAATCGCAACTAATGAAACCTCTCAAGGACGTTCGAAAAACCGCCGAGCTGATGTGTACATTCCCGCTAACGAGCAAGAGCAACCTCAAGCGATGGAGTAGACGGTTTTCCATACCTCAACAAAACCGGGCACTTATTTTGTTGTGCCCGTGGTTTGTCTGGAGGTAATTATTTGTTCATATGAGTTCTACATTGCGCCATTGATAAAACCTGAAGCAACAAAAAGCACAATCATCCACAGTATTGAAACCTTTAGTTTGTTAACTAAATAGAAGCCAGTAATAACCAACGCCATATCTATCGGGGTAACTACTGCGCTGCTAAACACTGGCTGGTAAAGGGCCGCAAGTAGTAAGCCAACAACGGAAGCATTTACCCCACTGACGGCACCGGAAACAACAGGTTTCGCTGCCAGTTGTTGCCAGTCTTTTAATACGCCCAGTAGTAGTAAGAAACCTGGCAGGAATACACCCAGAGTTGCTACGATCGCGCTTAGCACTGGTGTGTTAGATAGCTGGAACCCGATGTAAGTCGCGAAGGTAAACATCGGTCCAGGCACGGCTTGTGCGGCTGCATAACCGGTTAAAAATGCGTCCTGGCTGAGCTGGTCACCAAGGATATTTTCTAGTAGGGGAAGCACCACATGGCCACCGCCGAATACTAGGCTCCCCGCCTGAAAGAAGTCATTGAACACAGCTAACATTGGCAGTGTATGGGCTATGAGAGGTAGGCCAAGTAACAACACCGCAAAAATTACCAAGGGGGTCATGCTTGGTTTAAATACTTCTTTTGGTACATCAGAGCTTGTTTTTAAGTAGCGTACGCCTACCATACCAGCGATAATCAAAACCAGCATCTGAGTTGTTATGCCTGGCACAAGCAAAAGGGCGATGGCGGTTGCCACACATAACCCAGCTGTCAATTTGGTTTGGCAAAAGTTCTTGTACATCCCCCAAGTCGCATCGGCCACAACCACAACGGCTAATAGCTTTAATCCGTGAACGATGTTTTGGAACCAAGATGTATCGGTGACTTGGCTGCTTACCATGGCTAATACCAGCATGATCAGCACTGAAGGTAGCGTAAAGCCTATAAAAGCCGCGCATCCTCCTCCTAAACCACCACGTTTATATCCTAATGCAAATCCCACCTGGCTTGAGCCTGGGCCAGGTAAAAACTGGCTCAATGCAACGATTTGGGCATACTCGCTATCATCCAGCCATTTGAGCTTTTCAACGAAAGTTTGCCGAAAATAGCCGATATGAGCAGCTGGCCCACCGAAGCTAATCCAACCGAGCCAGAAGAAAGTTTTAAAAATGGTCAACATGTTGAGCCTATTTAAATGAAGACAAGTTGTATGTTGATAATTTATCGAGTGGTTTTGAATGACTCAAATTGATATTCTGAATTTAATCTATGAATCAAATAGGATTAGATAGCAAGTGAAAGACGAAATCCAGTGGCGTAATATCGACCTGAATCTATTGGTGACATTTTCTTACCTATATCGCTACCGGAGTGTGAGTTTAGCGGCTGAACATAGCTATGTGAGCCAATCCGCGATGAGCCATAGTTTATCCCGTTTGCGGTTACTTTTTGATGATCGTCTATTCGAGCGCAAAGGCCATAAAATGGAGCCTACTGAGCACGCACACAGCATCGCTCCAACGGTACATAAGCTATTGGACTCGATAACTAAAGAGTTACTGACTAAATCTGAATTTCAGCCACTGAGCTACTCGGGGGTCTGTCGTATAGGTTTAACCGATTACGCGGAATTCATCTTTGCTCCACTCATTTATGATGAAATTCATAGGCAAGCACCTCAAGCGAAAATCAGTTTTATTAATGTTGATCGCAGTAGCTACGCGATGCGAACCGAGCGAGATAAGTTAGATGTTGTGATTGGCAGCATTCCTATCCTTGAAGAGAATTTTTCTAGCCAGTACCTTTATACCGAGAAGCACGTTTGTTTATGTGACAAGCAGGTGTTGAATGGTAAGGAGTCGTTATCTATCAGCGCGTTTTCCAAGATTAAGCAAGCATTGGTCAGCCCTGATGGTAGCTTGAAGACACAAGTAGACCAAAAGCTCGCTGAGTATGGTTTGAGCCGTCAGGTCACCGTGGCCTCACGTAATTTTCTTACTATTCGTCATTTACTTAAACAGCGTGACCTCATCGCGATTGTGCCGGAAAAAATGGCGCTTGCTGAAGGCTTTTCTGATGACTTAGTGACGGTTCAGCCACCTGTCGCGGTGGCGGATTTTGATATTTCTTTAGTGTGGCATACCAGCCGTGCAAATGATGAGAAAGGCATCTGGTTGAGAAATTTAGTAGCAGAAACGATTACTTCTCAGTGATAACGTTTACCCTAACTTGGTCGTGTTACGCAAGATTAGCTCGCTAGGCACATAGACTTTTAGAGGTAGCTTACGATCATCACGCTGTTTTTCCACCAATAAGTTCACTCCTTGAATCCCCATCATTTCGGAGTGAATACGCACGGTTGATAGAGGAGGAAAGGTAAAATTCGCAGTTGGAATATCGTTCATACTGATCACAGCAATGTCCTGCGGTATCTGTAGTCCGAATTCATGAATAGCGCGCAAAACTCCTATTGCCATCGTGTCTGAAGTGACAAATAACGCTGGAGGAAAGTCACCTTTAATCAACATCGTTTTAGCTAAGTCATATCCCGACTGGCTTGAACCTTCACCACAATAGATATCAGATTCTGCGACTAAACTTTTTAGGTTAGCGTATTCGACAAAAGTATGTTTTCGATTGTCGGTAGAATCTGTTTGGTTTTGACCACCTATCACTCCAATTCGCTGATATTTCTGATCCGCATAAAAATCGACAACTTGTTTGCTTATTCGTGAAAAATCGGCACTCACACAGTCATATGGACAGTCGTTCTCAGAAGTATCGACGCGGCAAATGAAGTTTTCTAAGCGCTTGGGTAACTTATTGATAACCCTTTGCTCTATGTCGCCAACCAGAAGGATAGCGGTGATTTTCTGCGTATCGACGTCAACTTCGCCGTTATAACTATTGGTGAGAGTTATAGCGAGTTTCGCGCACTGGCTTTCAATACCGTGACGGATAGACAAGTAGTAAGGATCATTGCTTTCTGTTTCTTGTGGATAATTATAGAGGGCTAAGAAATGGTGCCGCTGCTTGCTCTCTTTCGCGGAATTCCTTGAATTTTTGCTGCGATATTCGAGCTTTTCAGCAATGTCTATGATGCGACGTTTGGTCTCGTGTTTCACATTTAACGTTGGATCATTGTTTAACACACGCGATACCGTCGCAAGTGATACACCAGCCTCGTTTGCAATGTCTTTTAATTTTGCCATGTACCATTCCCGTAGACACAACGCGCGATCTCGATGAGAAAGCAGTAATACCGCTATTTTAAACAGTGGGTTATGCAGAAACAAATTTTCCGCACTGTTTTCTTTCTACATTTCATTTGACCATCTACCTTAATGACTTTTCTCCTCAATATAGAGCCCCTTGTTTTTTATTAACGGTGTTTAATTGTTCAACTTAATCAATTAAATAATTAGTGGAAACGTTTACATGATTAGAGATTGATCACGGATCTGGATCGATATTGGTTGCTAGAATTTAGCCTGTTCTTTTTCAACTATGCCCGTGTTGGGCTGATGGTCATGTAGAGCGCACCGTTTAAAAAAACGGTACTCGATGAACTGGCTTTGGAAACACAGTATTCGGTATTTGGGAAGACCAAATAAACCGGAATGGGGGCTCAACAGTGGGGTGTTGAGCTCTGGGGGTTGCTATCAGCAGCAAACTGTTTATTAGTTTGAATTTATAGATAGCGTTTTGGGTGGGCGATTACCAGCTTAACTAAGTCGTTGATCATTATTGTCTTAGACGAGATGAACAGCGACTTATCTAGGATGGTAGTTAGCCCACTTTTTTCTTACTAAGGCAGTTGTGATCTTAATCAGGTGCGGTCAACTCTTGTTGTTAAATTATACTTTTGCTACAGAATCTCTGCGAACTAACGTAGGGCTAAAAATGATCGTCTCATCTTCAACTTTTTCGTTACGAGAAAGCGCTAATGCTAAACGAGTAGCGCGTTCTGCCATCATTTCAATAGGGTAGCGGATGGTAGTTAAGCCTGGATGGACAAAGCGAGCTATGAGTCCGTCATCAAATCCCACCATAGAGACTTGTTGCGGCACATCAATGCCGTTCTGATCCAATGTCGCTAAAGCGCCTGCAGCCATGTAGTCGTTATAGGCAACAACCCCTGTTATATCGAGAGACTTAGTCAGTAGGTTGGTCATTGCCACTTCGCCGCCATCGCTGTTTGGCTCACCATATTCGACATAGCTTTTTGATAGCTCAATACCATGTTCTTTTAGTGCACTTTGATAACCTTGCAGACGTTCGTCGGTATCTTCGATGTCATGAGAAGAGGCGATACAGGCGATCTTACGATGCCCGTGACGAATCAGATACTCAGTGGCTAAGAACGCCCCTTTGCGGTTATCGAGAGAAATGCAGCGTTCGGCCAGTTCGGGAATATGACGATTGATCAATACCAATCCTTTGACTTCTTTGGCATAAGCGATGAGTTCCTCGTCAGAAAGCCCTTTGGCATGAATGACAAGAGCGTCGCATCGGCTGTTGGCTAATAAATCTAGAGCGCGGCGTTCATCGTCTGCATTATGGTAACCATTGCCAATCAGGATGTGCTTACCATTTTCACGAGCAACGTTATCAACGGACTTTACTAACGTACCAAAAAAAGGATCGGATACATCACTTACCAGTACACCAATAGTATTGGTACTCTGGCTTACCAATGCTCGAGCAGCAGCATTAGGGCGGTAGCCTAATTTACTCATAGCTCGTGTTACAGCATCAATGGAGTTTTGGCTCGCTTTTGGCGATTTATTGATTACGCGAGAGACGGTAGCGACGGATACACCTGCTTCTTTTGCAACATCTTTGATGGTTGCCATATTTGACCTTTATGGGCGAGAACATTTGACTGAAAGTATTAAACACCCATAGTGTAATCAGTTCAATTCAATAGAGAGTTTGCAGTTGGAAATGAGATCTTTACCACCTGTTTTTATTAAGTTTACGGTTAGTGTAAACGTTATACCTATTCTTAATGATAGGTTCCCGAACAAGGACTTCTCCTTAATCGGGAGTTAAAAAGTTTTGAAGAATCGGGGGGAGAAACTAAGCATGCTGAGCAATCAACGCATCAATCATTTCATAATGATGGTCATGAACACCCGCGACGTTTCCGTATTTCGGTTGATGGCGATCATTCTCTTTCGCGTGTTGCCAACCCACGGTATGCCTAACGAAGTGCTCAGCAAAAGCGTGCGAAACTTCTAAACAACCAGCCAAAACGGTATCAACGTAGCTTTGCATGATAGGGCTATTCGAGCAGGGTGGCAGTGGTTCATCTTTTACATAAACCCAAATCGCGTGATCGGGATTAAATGGTTGGTCTGTTTCAATTTGATCGGGACGAAGCTGAATGCGGTGGTAGCCACGTTCGCGGCGATCGAAGTCTGCTAAGGCTTCATCATTAACTTCAAGTAGCACGCCGTTAACTTGTCCCTGTCCTTCGTTAACGACCAGTGGAGACAAGGTGTAGCTGTCATCGATTTTGCCCCAATAACGAACTAATCCGTGTGCGATGACTGGAATCGCTGCGCCTGTTTGTCCGGTCAACTTTCGTGAAGCGGAATTAATCAAGCTGCCGTAGCCGAATATGTACATGTTATTTACGTCCCTTAAGTAATTTCGAAGCGTATTTTCTTTATACCTAACCCTTCATAGAAGCACAAACTTTACCCCTAAAGTATAATCTTTTTCCTTAACATGTATTTTTAATATATGTTTGTGGTAGCATCAATTTAGCCGCTGAGAATACGATCGTAGGCAAGAATGATGAGAGTACTGCCAACATTGGTACTAACCAGCATGGAAAGAATTTCGAGGGCAAAATAATGCTGAATATCACAGATAAAAAAGTGGAAGAGAAAATCCCAGCATGGCTGCGTTTAGGGTTTCGACCGTTTTTCCTATTTGGTGCGATTTACGCCATCATAGCGATTGCCTTGTGGGTGTGGATGTTCCAGACAGGACAACCAAGCTCTCTGGGTGTTCCTGCGTTGTGGTGGCACGTACATGAGATGTTGTTTGGTTTCTCAATGGCAATCGTTGCTGGTTTTGTATTGACTGCGGTACAAAACTGGACGGGAATAAATGGTACTAAGCATTATACACTGTTGGCTATTTTTGCCCTGTGGCTTGCGCCCAGAGTCTTACTTTGGACGTCCACCCCCTTGTGGTTAACGAGCACCATCGAAGCGTTATTTTTATTGTTTGTCGCTTATGAGGTAGGAATACGAGTATACCGCTCTAAAGGTTGGAGAAACCTGTTTTTTGTCCCTCTGTTCTTATTGGCAATATTTGCCAACTTTGCCAGCTACGCGACGGTGAAGGGCATGCCTCCATTTTCTTCTTCGGCGGTTTGGCACGCCATGCTGTGGTGGTTTACCTTGCTATTGTCGGTCATGGGAGCTCGGGTCATTCCGTTCTTTACTGCCCGTCGTTTTAATTTCGAAAAAGCGCAACCTTTGGTGTGGCTTGACTGGCTGGCAAATCTTCCTTTGGTGATGTTGTTTATTCTGAGCTTTTTCCCGGTGACGTTTTCTC
This sequence comes from Vibrio sp. STUT-A11, assembly GCF_026000435.1. NCBI lineage: Bacteria > Pseudomonadati > Pseudomonadota > Gammaproteobacteria > Vibrionales > Vibrionaceae > Vibrio > Vibrio sp. STUT-A11. The sequence goes on from NZ_AP026763.1 coordinate 716,148, forward strand.
AATTTGGTCAACCTTTAATGGTGTTTGCTGGCCTGGCTCAACTGGTTCGCTTTTTGCGCTGGAAGCCATGGTTAACCTTAAGTGAGCCACTCGTTTGGTCGTTGCATGCGGCGTATTTATGTTTGCCATTGAGTTTGCTCCTACGCGGTACTTGGGATGATGTCTTTGCAACTCATAACCTGATTCACCTCTTCGCGATAGGTGCCTTAGGCGGTTTGATTTTAGCGATGATTTCGCGTGTCACCATGGGGCATACGGGGCGTATGATTTACAAAGGACCCAATATGAGTATCGCCTTCGCTGCCGTTATTGCTGCAGCCGTGGTTCGCAGTTTTGCTGTGATATTTGACCCTGCCAGAATGATGCTGTGGATAGACATCAGTGGAGGACTTTGGATATTAGCGTTTGGCATGTTTGTGTGGCGATTTGGCTTTATGCTGATTACCCCGCGTACCGACGGTCATCCAGGATAAAGCTACAGTGTAAAAAAGAGGAGAGCACATCTCCTCTTTTTGTATCTTTGCGAAACTACTCGTCGTCGCTCTTGTTGGTTAACCCAAAGCGTTTTAGCAGCAGCCACTCCAGAGCAAATATAATAATTAATGCTACGCAGAACCAAGTGAAGGCGGTTGCAGAGTCCACTCCAGGCATGCCGCCGATATTAATCCCCAGTAGCCCAGTTAAGAAACTGGTCGGTAAGAAAATAGTGGCAACCAGTGTAAACAGATAACTGTTCTTATTGGTTTTGTCATCGCGATTGTGCTTAATCTCTTCCTGGAATAAGGCCACTTCGCCCAGATAAAAGTCGATGGTTTCGTTTATGCGCGTAATATTATTGTGCGCGAATCGGTACTGGTGGGGTCTGGAAACCACAAGATCAGAGCTTGATTCTAGTAAATCACGAATCGCATATTGCTGTGGACGTATAAAGCGTTTGATGGAAATAAGCGCCTTTTGAGCGGAGATATGCTTATAGGTGAACTCGTCGTTCACGTCGAAATGGTTGAGAGTTTCTTCAATCGTATCCAGATAAAGATCAATCTTCCCGTTTAACCCTTCGATGATTTGATTAAGCAGACTTGCCAAACTCTTTGGTCCCTTCTGTTCAGCCAAAGCCTGGCGGATTTCCATAATCGCACGCGAAGGGATTTTCCGTGTTGAAATCAACGCACCTTGGAAATATAAAATCCGAATACTAAGCATATCTTCAGGAGACGCATTCTCATTCATATTGATGCCACGCAGAATCAACATGAAGTTTTCGTCGTCCAGAGGGTGAAAAGAGGGGCGACTTTCATCGGCGAGTAAATGATCGACGGTTGCTTTAGGCACTTGGTTTTGCTCCAGCCAGCCACGAATGTCAGGATGTAACCTTTCGCAGTGATACCAGTGTTTCGCTGTGATGTCTTGTGATGTTGTCGCTTCTTGAGTTGCTATTGGCGTTGAAAAATCCCAATGCTCAATCATAAACCCCATATTCTTGTCCTTATCATGAGATTACTTGCAGTTTATTGAATGAGTATGATTGCATTGTAAGCGAAAAGTCTACGAAAAGTTTGCGTGCCACAGCTAAAACAAAAAGCCTGCACGAAGCAGGCTTGGTCACGGGATTGGAGTCATTAGCTCACTTGTGAGAGGTTCACGACTTTCTGTTGCAACTTTTCTTTTAAGTAGTCAGCAAGAGATAACTTTTCCTCGTCACTCATGTAAAGCCCAAGCTTAGTTCGACGCCATAAAATGTCTTCGTCGGTCAGGGCCATTTCATGGTTGATCAAGTAGTCAATTTCACGCTGATATACGCCACCTGCTTGTGTAGAGAAGGCTTGGCCTAAATCGGCTTCACTTGTCGCTCCCTTTATTAGCTCCCACGTTTGTGTTCCAAACTGAGTGACGTAACGCAGAATAAGCGCTTTTGGTGCCCAGGCGTACTTGGCGTGGATCTGTTTCGCCAGTTGTTCGCGACTACAACTGAAGTTACCGCCCGGCAGTGCTTGGTTTGCTGTCCAGTTTCCGCCCATTTGTGGCAGGAATGGCGCCAGCTTTTTCATCGCTGCTTCACCCAGTTTACGGTAAGTCGTCAATTTACCGCCAAAGACTGAAAGTAATGGTGCCTGATCGAATTCCGCATCGAGTTCCAGTGTGTAGTCTCGCGTGATCGCCTGTGGCGAGTCTGACTCATCGTCGCACAGTGGGCGCACACCGCTGTATGTCCAAACCACATCTTCGCGCGATAGCTGGTGGACAAAGTGTTGGTTAACAATGTCGATCAGATAATCGACTTCGTCATCAGAGATCGCAACTTCTCGTGGGTCGCCTTTGTATTCGACATCCGTGGTACCGACGATCGAGAACTTATCTAAGTACGGAATCATAAACACGATGCGGTTGTCTTTGTTTTGCAGAATATAAGCCTGAGGCTCGTTGTGAATACGAGGAACAACAATGTGCGAACCTTTGATCAAACGAATATTGCGAGGAGAAGCTTGCTCTAGTCCTTCATCAAAGAACTGTTTTACCCACGGTCCCGCAGCGTTAACCAGTGCTTTCGCTTTACGCTCAAAACGTTGATCTGTCATTGTGTCGTGGATTGTTACATGCCAGATGCCGCTTTCACGATGCGCTTTTTCTACCCGGCAGTAGTTACGAACTTCCGCATGGTTTTCACGTGCTGCGAGAACGTTAAGTAAAACTAAGCGAGCATCATCTACCCAGCAGTCGGAGTATTCGAAACCTGTTTTTATCTCTGGTTTTAATAAGCCAGACTTTGCCAGATTAACGGTCTTGCTGCCTGGGAGCGTAGTGCGTTTACCCAAGTTATCGTAAAGGAACAAACCACAGCGGATCATCCACGCTGGACGTAAAAATGGACGATGAGGTAAACGGAAACGCATAGGTAACGCAACATGAGGTGCTTTGCGAAGGATTACTTCGCGTTCTGCGAGCGCTTCCGAAACTAAACGAAACTCATAGTGTTCAAGGTAGCGTAATCCACCATGAATAAGTTTGGAGCTTGCTGAAGAGGTTGCAGATGCAAAGTCGTTAGCTTCGTACAAACCTACACTCAATCCTCGGCCTGCCGCATCAGCAGCGATGCCAGCCCCATTAATGCCGCCACCGATAATGATCAAGTCTAAAGTAGTGGATGAGTCAGTTGTGGAAGCATTTTTTTGTATACTCATAAATTTGACCTCTTTGGTGAGCGAACGAGCATTTTTGGAACATAGAGCAATCCTAACTTAGGTTTCGTTTATGGTCATCCTTTATTTTCGTTTTTGAGCGTTTGTGTGATTTGGGCACAAAAAAACCTCTGTCTAAGTAAGGCAGAGGTCATTTAAAGGTTCAAGTTTGAGCGAATTATTTATTTTTCTTCTTCTGTCGCCACGTTTGCGTTGACGACTTCGAGAGGTATGGAGGCTTCTTTTAAAATAGACAGAATTTCTTCTGGTGGCTGCTTGTTGGTAAATATCATGTTTAGTTGAGCGATGTTGCCCAGTTTCACCATCGCGTTACGGCCAAACTTTGTGTGATCTACGGCCAGAAACACGCTGCGACTGTTATCGATGATGACCTGCTTTACTCGTACTTCATGGTAATCGAAGTCCAGCAGTGAACCGTCGAAATCAATCCCACTGATTCCGAGAATACCGAAATCGAGGCGGAATTGTTTTACGAAGTCCAGAGTGGCTTCACCAACGATACCACCATCGCGATTACGCACTTCTCCGCCAGCCAGTATCACTTTGATTTCTGGGTTAGGGTAAAGAATGGTCGCAACGTTGATGTTGTTCGTGACCACTCGAAGTTGTTTGTGGTTTTTATTCAGTGCTCGCGCAACGGCTTCCGGCGTCGTCCCGATATCGATAAAGAGCGTCGCGCCATCAGGAATGTGTTTTACCACTTCTTCCGCAATCACATCTTTCTCATTGAAGTTAAGTGCTTTACGTGTGTTGTAAGAGGTATTTTCCGAGCTGAGAGGGATGGTGGCGCCACCGTGATAGCGACGAATTCTGTTATCGTCGGCGAGTTCATTGAGATCGCGTCGGATGGTTTGTGGGCTGACATTGAATCGTTCGACCAACTCATCCGTGCTGACATAGCCTTGTTTTTTCACCAACTCGACAATCTGCTGGTGTCTGGGTATTTGCTTCACTTGTCACTCCATTGTGCACGGGTAGCTAGCTCCCAATGCTTAACATTCGAAATATATTGAGTAATTTGGAGATATTGTGCTCGAATTTGCGCGTTGTGAGAAGTGAAGCGATCAAGGAATCGGGGATAAGACGCAAAAAGAGCGCTCGAATGGCGCTCTTTGTTCGTGTTGGTAGGGGATTAATCGTCTTCGTCGTGAAGCTCTGACCAGGTTTGTGCACATTTAATGGCACGCTTCCAGCCTTTATAGCGACGATTGCGCTTTTCTTCGTCTTCGTGAGGCTCAAATGTGCGATTAATAATCGCTTTACCTTGCAGTTCATCAAGGCTATCCCAATATCCTACCGCTAAGCCTGCCAGGTAAGCTGCCCCCAGAGCGGTTACTTCAGTAACTTCTGGACGGAGAACTTGCGTGTTTAGCACGTCAGACTGGAACTGCATCAAGAAGTTGTTTGCTACTGCGCCGCCGTCAACTCTTAGGTTAGCCAACTGGATTCCAGAGTCGGCTTGCATTGCGTCTAGTACGTCGCGAGTCTGGTAAGCGATGCCTTCCAACGTTGCACGAATAATATGGTTTGAGTTAACACCTCGAGTTAAGCCAACAATGGTTCCTCGTGCGTAGGCATCCCAGTATGGTGCGCCCAGGCCAGTAAAGGCTGGCACGACGTACACACCGTTGGATGTGTCCACTTTTGTTGCGAAGTATTCAGAGTCTTCTGCGCCATTAAGAATCTTAAGCTCGTCACGTAGCCACTGAATAGACGCACCGCCCATGAACACCGCGCCTTCGAGTGCGTATGCCGGTTCACCTTTCGAGCCACATGCCAATGTTGTTAACAGGCCGTGTGTAGAGGTCACTTTTTCCTGACCAGTATTCATCAACAAGAAACAACCAGTACCGTAGGTGTTCTTTGCCTGACCCGCTTCAACACACATTTGTCCGTAAAGCGCAGCTTGTTGGTCACCAGCAATACCTGCGATAGGGATACGTGTACCGCCTTTACCACCAATGTTGGTTTGGCCATACACTTCCGACGAACGTTTTACTTCTGGCATCATTGACGCTGGAATACCTAATTCATCCAACAGTTTTTGATCCCAACATAGATCGTTGATATTAAACAGCATCGTACGTGAAGCGTTGGTGTAGTCAGTTACGTGTACACGGCCTTGTGTCATTTTCCAAACCAGCCAGGTATCAACCGTACCAAATAACAGTTTGCCTGCTTCGGCATCTTCGCGGGCACCTTCGACGTTATCAAGAATCCACTTCACTTTGGTACCAGAGAAGTAAGGGTCAAGCACTAGGCCTGTGTTATCACGTACGTAGTCTTCTAAGCCACGGCGTTTTAAGTCTTCGCAAATTTCTGCGGTACGTCGACATTGCCAGACGATAGCGTTGTAAACCGGTTTACCTGTTTCTTTGTTCCAGACAATCGTAGTTTCACGTTGGTTTGTGATGCCGATAGCCGCTAATTGATCGCTGCGGATGCCTGACTTAGCTAAAGCTTCAACTAAGGTTGAACTTTGTGTTGCCCAGATTTCCATTGGATCGTGCTCAACCCAACCTGCTTGCGGATAAATCTGAGTAAATTCGCGCTGAGAGACACTGACGATATTCGCATCATGATCAAGAATTACTGCGCGAGAGCTTGTCGTACCTTGGTCTAGGGCAACAATGTATTTTTGCTCAGTCATGGTAAGAATCCTTTTGTTTCGTTATTTATATTTTAGTAAATGTTCGGGGTGTGTCGGCTCTAAACACGAGCTTGTTCTGTTTCTTCTGTGTCACACTGGTTAGGTATCGTACAGCCGTGACCTTGTTGTGGAAGGTAAGCTGCAATCGCTTTTGGATATAGCCAACCACCAAAGCAAGCACCTGCGATTGGGGCAAGAATAGGGACGATAAAGTAAGGGATATCTTTCGCGCCAGTCAGCGCATAATCCCAGCCAGCAAAGTAGGCGAACAGTTTTGGTCCAAAGTCACGAGCGGGGTTCATCGCAAAACCGGTTAGTGGACCAAGTGAACCACCAATAACAGCAATAAGAATACCAATCAACAGCGGGTTCATTGCTCCGCGAGACGCACCGTTGCTTTCATCACCCAGCGCAAGAATGGCAAACATTAATACCGCAGTAATAACGAATTCGACAGCAAAAGCGCCCAAGAAAGTGAGAGAAGCGTTTGGATAGGTGGAGAAAATTCCTGCTGTTGCTAAGGCCTCTTGGCTACTACGAACGAAATTGTGTGCGATTTCATAATCAGTAAAGAGGTTGGCGTACAAGCTGTAGACCAAAGCTGCGGAACAAAACGCGCCAAGTAGTTGAGCGATGATATATGGCAATACTTTCGCCTTATCGAAGCCATGGAACATGGCAAGAGCTATGGTCACCGCTGGGTTTATGTGGGCACCTGAAACGCCGGCGGTACAGTAAATAGCGATGGTAACACCTAAGCCCCATACTATGCTGATTTCCCATTGTCCAAAAGATGCGCCAGTTAACACCAGGGCTGCGACGCAGCCAACGCCAAAGAATATAAGTAGTCCTGTACCGATAAATTCGGCCAAACATTCTCCGAACAGAGAAGGGTGTTTGTTGGTTGTCATGGTAAGAGTCCTTTAGTTATTTTTGCTTATCTAGCACGATAGTATTGTGCACATAAATGTACTTTCGAAAATAAACGAACATTAAAATTGCGCGTTTGAGCATAAAAATGTTAATCAAACTCTTAATTTTTGTTAAATGGCGCATCTTTTAATCATAAAAGAAACTTGGAAACCATCATTTTTGAAACTTAAGATGTGATTCGTCATTCATGTTACCGATGCGAACAGGAATGGGGAAACTGGTAAGAGGAGTTTTGTGAGGCTGCTGCGTGAAAGGTGATTTGTTGCACTGGTTTAGCATAATAAGTAACCCTAAATAGTTAGATCTTATAAGGAGTTATGCAGGTTCGATGAAAGGATGAAATAAACGCAATGTCCGTTCTAGACCTTGAGAAGTGCTAGTGGCTGCCAGTTTTGTTTCAACTCTGCGTCTAATTTCGGTTGCGCCATTGGGAAGGTGCTTATCACGTTAGTCACTCTGTGTTCGTCGTATTAATTTCGCGACTTGGTGAGGGAATGCTCTTTTGCAAACATCCCCAATATTAACGAAATATGCGTAAAGTTGAACTTAGTTCTAACTAATTAGCTCTAATTAACTGTATTTACTATAATTTAATTCGTATGCAACATTTGTCACAGAAATAGAGTTTTAACTTCATACAATGCGAAGAGTTTCGAACGAATGTTTGTTTTGTTTCGTTTGTTATTTTTAGGTTACTTACCATCGCATAATAAATAATGAGGTTCCTATGTTTGGAATATTCAAACCTAAGGCGCACATTGATCGTCTATCCCCAGACAGTATTGATAGCACCTACTCTCGTCTACGTTGGCAGCTTTTCATTGGTATTTTTGTCGGCTATGCGGGCTATTATCTGGTCCGAAAAAACTTTAGTTTGGCCATGCCATACCTTATTGAGCAAGGCTTCAGTCGTGGAGATCTCGGGGTTGCGCTTGCCGCTGTGTCTATCGCATATGGACTGTCTAAGTTCTTGATGGGCAGTGTGTCTGACCGCTCTAACCCTCGTTACTTCCTAAGTGGCGGCTTGTTAATGTCGGCGCTGGTCATGTTCTGCTTTGGTTTTATGCCATGGGCAACGGGCAGTGTAACAGCGATGTTTATCCTGTTGTTTCTAAACGGTTGGTTCCAAGGTATGGGATGGCCAGCATGTGGCCGAACTATGGTTCACTGGTGGTCGCGTAAAGAGCGTGGTGAGATTGTTTCTGTTTGGAACGTTGCCCATAACGTGGGTGGCGGTTTGATCGGGCCACTATTTATTCTCGGTCTCTGGGCTTTTAACGACGACTGGCGTACCGCATTTTACGTTCCTGCTTTTTTTGCCACGTTGGTCGCGGTCTTTATCTGGATGACGGTTCGAGATACTCCTCAATCTTGTGGTCTTCCGTCGATTGAAGAGTACAAAGATGACTACCCAGATGATTACGATAAATCTCACGAACAGGAAATGACGGCGAAGGAGATCTTCTTTAAGTATGTGTTCAACAACAAGTTATTATGGTCGATCGCAATTGCCAACGCATTTGTTTACTTAATTCGCTACGGTGTGTTGGACTGGGCACCAGTTTATCTCAAAGAAGCGAAGGATTTCTCGGTAGACAAATCTTCTTGGGCTTACTTCCTGTATGAGTGGGCAGGTATCCCTGGCACGCTATTGTGTGGTTGGATTTCCGACAAGCTGTTCAAAGGACGTCGTGCTCCTGCGGGTATTCTGTTTATGGCACTGGTGACCGTTGCGGTTCTAGTTTACTGGTTCAATCCAGCAGGCAATCCGACCGTAGATATGATGGCCCTGATCGCGATTGGCTTCTTGATTTACGGCCCTGTCATGCTGATTGGTTTGTATGCGCTTGAGTTAGCGCCGAAGAAAGCAGCAGGTACAGCAGCCGGTCTGACAGGATTATTTGGCTACTTAGGTGGTGCGGTCGCTGCCAACGCCATTCTTGGCTATACGGTTGACCACTTTGGTTGGGATGGCGGGTTTATGATCCTAATCGGCTCATGTATTACTTCTATTGTGTGTTTGACCTATGCGTTTTTGGGCGAACGCGCGCATCACGAGCAAAAAGAGCGTGAAAAGGAAGCGCTGGCGTAATATTTATTTAAACAGGCAGTGGAATACTACTTCTTGTTTAAACATTCTGCCTCACTATCAAGCCGTGTTCCTACGCTATTTCTAGTCACTGGTTTACTGTGTTTCAACTGGTGATCTAAAACTTGCAGAAACAAAAATCCCCCAACCGTTTCCGGCTGGGGGACTTTTATATTCTGATTCAAAAATTAGTTATTTGAGTGCAGTTCGCTGTTCAATTCAACCGCGCTCTTGTTCGCAAGACACTCAACCTGACCAGTTTGAGAGTTACGACGGAATAGTAGGTCCGATACGCCTGCAAGGTCACGACCTTTAACGATTTCTACTTCGTTACCTTCTTTATCCAGCATACGTACTTTAGTACCAGCAGTTACGTATAGACCTGACTCAAGCGTACAACGGTCACCTAGTGGGAAACCAAGACCCGCGTTCGCGCCTAGAAGTGAGTTTTCACCGATAGAAACCACCACAGTACCGCCACCAGATAGCGTACCCATGATAGATGCGCCACCACCGATGTCTGAACCATTACCAACAACAACACCCGCAGAAATACGGCCTTCAACCATGCTCACGCCTGTTGTACCAGCGTTGAAGTTGATGAAACCTTCGTGCATAACCGTTGTACCTTCGCCCACGTGTGCGCCAAGACGTACACGAGATGTGTCAGCGATACGGACGCCAGTTGGTACCACGTAGTCGACCATTTTAGGGAACTTGTCGACACAATCTACGCTTAGTGTGCGGCCAGCCAAACGAGCTTCGATTTGACGATCTGCTAGTTCAGGCAGGTCGATTGGGCCTTCGTTTGTCCAAGCGATGTTGTGTAGCAGACCGAAGATGCCATCCAGAACGGTGCCGTGTGGCTTAACCAAACGGTTAGAGATAAGTTGTAGCTTTAGGAAACCTTCAGCAACAGATTGTGGCTGCTCGTCAGAAGCTAGGATAACCAAAACAAGTGGTTGTGCAGATTCTGCTGCTTTAGTTGCAAATGATGCGTTTGCAGCATCACCGTTAGCTTCGAAAGCTGATGCAAGTTCTGCGCTTTGTGCTGCAGAGATCTCGATAGCTTGGTTGCCTTGCTCGTATCCAGCTACCGCCGCTAGCGCGTTTACTAGCTTGTCGCTTGGGTTAAGAACTGGGTTTGGAAAAAACGCTTCGATGATTTTACCGTCACGGTTTTTAGTTGCCGCACCAAAGGCTAGAGAAAAGAAAGCCATAGTTGATCTCCGTCTGTTGAGTCTGGTCTCGTCGTTCGCTGACAAGAAATTAATTATGCCAATCACAGTAAATAAGGGTTTAGAGATAGCGCTGGAAAAATGCTTGAGGATAAGGCAAAAATTTTTTGATAAGTAGTTACTCTACAATCAAAATTTTTAACGCAGTTATCACGCATTTTAACAAGCTAGAACGACCGATTATTTACTACGATTGGTATCTGTTGATAGTCATCATAAAGACACTGTTGGGGAGTTTAAAGAGGTGAAATAGAGAAAGTCCGTAGATGAATACCTTTTGTCTTTTAAGAGATATGTCTGTCTGATGAGAAATGTGACCTAAACTCAGCATGCCGCTCAACGATAAGAAGTCCAAGGCTCTGAAATGAAACAAGCCAAGTCAAAAAAGACTTGGCTTCGTGAACTAATAAGTTACTCGGATATTATCCAGGCAGAAGATGGGAATTACTTAACTCGTACCAGTTCAGGTTGCGCATATTCCCAACTAGTCGTGTAGTCATTCAGTGATTTAATCATGTAGATCTCTCCGCCATCAGCGACAAAAGCAAACTGAATGTGCTCTTCTTTATCTCCCCACGAAACTTCACGATTGGTTGCTGCAAAACTTTCCGTGACGGTGTCGCTCATTTTGTCAATCACACGGAGCTGGCGACTTTGCTCACCTTCAGCAATAACATACTCACTGCCTGTATCAATAAACGCAGTGATTGATGGTCGGTAAGTGCCACTCAATTCAGATAACGGAAGTTTACCTGCCCACTTCAGATCTAAGCGGTTGCCATCTTTTAGCGTATAGTAGTTGCCGTCGCCGTCGATATAGTGTTCACCTGCTTTATCAAACCAGAATACTCCCCCATGTGAATGGTCTCCATGGTACTCATCTTCGGTATTCGGCAAATTCCATTGCCCTGACTCAACGAATACGCCGCTAAAACTTTGTGGCGAAAGGTTGGCCTCCAAACCTAACAATACCTCTCCGTTACTACCCAGTTTAATATCGGGGGAGTACCAGTCCACTCCTTCAGAGATCTTACTACTTTTCGTGGAAATATCGATCTTCTCCAGGTTTGAACCAGCAGCAAACAGATCATCACGACGCACAGCAATACTTGGAGCGTTATAACTCGTCGAGATATGTTGGCGGGTTGGCGTCGCTAAATCTGCGGAATTAAAATCAAATACTTCAGCTTGATATTCCGTCGCGACAACAACTCGACCTTGTTTGGCAAGAGTATCAACAGTCAGAGAGACGGGTTGGTTGGAAAGGCTAAAGCTGTGTGTCTCACCCGTTGCTAAATCATATACATACAACTGGTTAGTTGGAGAATCCGAGGTCATAACTAACAGATTTAAGCCTGGAACGTAGGCAGCTTGTAACACTTCATACTCGAACTTCAAGCGCTCGTTCACTGCTAGCGCGTTACTTCCGGTTTGTGTTGGCGTTTCAATCACAAAGTCCATTGGCACCTGAAGTGGGCTACCTGCTACAGGGTAGTCACACTGCTCGTCGTAACATACATTGAGTTCTAAATCGCCGCTATAGTCGCCAACAGCAAGGTTATGTGGCAACTTTAAGTCAATTAAGGCTGTGTACACATCATAGGCTTTTGGTGTCATGGAGAGCTGATTGACCCGCACTTCACCTTCTGAGCGTGATAGCTTGAGCTGATCGCCATGGTTACCGCTAAGACGGATGGTACGCTGCTTGAGGTTATTATCTACGAGAGCGTTGGTTGCCGCGTGGTAGTGGATCGCCTCATCCTCTAACAGGATCGCCTGTTCGTTTAGCTCAACACTATAGTTAATCGTTGCGTTAATTGGTGAGCCAGGAACATGCTCATTACAATACTCATCAAAGCAGGCCAGCATAGAAATCTGATGTTGTGTCGTGCCATTGCCAGCTTTGTAGCCAGGCTCAAGGTCAACCTTTAGTATCCCACCAGTTTCAGAAGTAAACACAATCTCAGCGGTTTTCACCAGAGGGCTTTCGGACGTAACACCCACATGGATCTCTTGTGTGGCCACTCCTTTTGAATCAAATGCGATATGTGCGGTTAATGGCAACATCGTATGACCGACAATATCGACTGTCGGCTGTGGGCTGAATACGCGAATATTACCGCTGCTATCACCACCGCCACCGCCACCACCTCCGCAGCCGACCAAAAATAACGCAATAACCAAAGAACTCAGTTTGTACATAATCTTACCTCTCTAAAATTGACGGTATTTTGTACTGGCAATTCATGAGTAACAACAATTAGTTATCATCAAAGAGGGCGACTGATAAGAATTTCGAGTCATATCAAGTAATGGGCAGAATGTCACAATTTTGGATGGTAGTTACTTCGCAAAATGAACTGGCGACGGCATTGAAAAGAAGTTTTTTATGAGGGGATCTTATTATTTATACGTGAGCATATTAACCTCTTGGGTTAAAGCAAGTGAGGCCTTATGTATATGTTCCATCTGTGGTCAACAGGCATAAAAAAACGCCACAATATGCGGCGTTTTTGAAAAGCTTAGCAAGCTTAAGCGGCGTCTTCGTTTCTGTCTTCTTCGACAGCTTCAAGTTTCTTAGCTTTCTTTGGTGCAGGTCTACGTTTTGCACCTAATGCATAAAGCACTTCTTCTTTGTTTTGCGCAAGGAACATGGCAAGATCTTCCTGCTTACCTTCCTCTTCAAGAAGTTCACTCTTACCTAGCAGAGAGAATAGCTCGTCCGCCATATCCAGCATTTTGTCATAGGCGTCAGCTTCCGCTTTAGAGGTAAAAGTCATTTTCTCTTCTCCATTGCGTTCTACCACGTACTTGACTATTACAGCCATGGTTAGTCCCCTAATTTGGTGAATTGATACTGGCTTTTTATACAGTTTTTAACCAGCTAAGTCTAGAGCAGTAAAGCCTGGCGAGTTAAGAATGCGAAGCGGATAGAGCTAACTGACCAGCTATTGAACTATTTATTATTTACGGGAGACTGCCAACTCTGGCAAAACTCGATAAAGGTTTTTAGCAGTGGACTTTGATATTTTTCTTTGTGCACTAATAGCCAGAATCGACGTTTCATATCCAGCGGCATTTCAAGAACCTTTACACGGCCTTCGCGAATTGCCGGATCGGCTGATAAACGTGACAAACAGCCAAGCCCTAAACCTGCAGATACGGAGTTGATGAGTGCTTCAGTGGTATTGAGTTGAAATGCCTCGTGCCACTGCTCTAGACGAGGTGCGATGACACGTAAAAAAAACTCACGTGAACCTGACCCTGCCTCGCGCAATATCCATTCGCTTTTTTCCAGCTCTGCCAGGTTCATCATGCCTTCGTGCGCTGCGGGATAATCTGGCGGGCAGATCACGCACATCTCATCTTCACTAAATTGTGAAGACTGAAGTTCGGGGTGCAGCGTTTTACCTTCGATTAGGGCGATATCCAGCTCATAGTCAGTCAATTTGTCACATATTTGCGCCGAGTTGGAAATAAACAAGCTTTGTGAGCGGTGATTGGTGTGTTGGCGAAACGCGCTCAGAAGGTAGGGCGCGACTTGATTACCAATTGTATCACTTGCCCCGATTCGCAGCTGACCGGACAGGGCATGGTCGCCTTCAAAAATGCTTTCGATATCTTTGGCTCGGTTTAACAGTTCGTCCGCCAAAGGCAGCAGTTTTTGCCCTTCTTGATTGAGGATTAAACGGTTGTTGACCCGATCGAACAGGTGATGTCCAATCTGCTTTTCCAGTTCAGACAACGCCATACTTACCGCCGCTTTAGAAAGGAAGAGGCTCTCGGAGGCGGCCGTCAGCGTGTTGTGTTGAGTGATGGTGGTAAACACCTTGAGTTGTTTGAGCGAGATATGACTGGCCATAGAATTATGTTTAGTAAATCTGAACGTGAGTTCTCAATAATTAGATAGTTTGAAACGAAGTGCAAGCGTAATAATAAGATTGCCGTATCTAGCGCTTGCGATGCAGCTCGTCGATATCATCGGTCGACACCACACGAATATCTCGTTGTGGGAATGGGATTTCAATTCCATTGTCTTGCAGAGTTTCGAGAATGATCAGCAGTAGGTCTCCTCCAACCCGATTACGACCGTCGTCAATGCCTTCCATCCAGAACTCGACAAACATATTGATCCCGGAGTCACCAAAGCTATCTATTTCACAATCTGGTCGCTCTTCAAATGGAACTTTAGGACCACTTAATACCTGTGGGTGGGATGCGACTGCTTCTTTTATTAACTCAACCATACTACGAACATCGGTTTTATAGGCGACGGAGAAATCGACGCGATAACGCTGTTTGGTATTTTTATGCGTCCAGTTGGTAAAAGAGCTGGAGATGAACTTCTCGTTGGGAACAACAATATCTTTCCCATCAAAGGTTTCTAAGGTAGTTGAGCGCATATTTAGTTCGGTCACCACCCCGGTCCGGCCATCTTCAAGCTCAATGTAATCACCGACTGAAATAGAACGGTCGAATATAATGATAATCCCGGAAATAAAGTTGGAGGCAATGGCCTGCAAACCAAAACCCAACCCGACGCCGACAGCACCGCCAAACACGGCTAACGTCGTCAGATTGATGCCCATAAGTTGCAGGATCAGTAGGATAACGGTGAAGAAAAGTGCAACTTCAAATACCTTAGCGACGATTTCTCGGGTACGAAAATCTAAAGACTTTTGTTTGCGGATGATGGTTTGGCCTGTTGCGTTTGATACGCGTCCAAGCCAGAAAAGTAATGAACCAAAAATTAATGTTCTGGCTAAGCCATAGGCCGATATATGTATGTTTCCCAAGTTTATCGACATCGATTCAAGTACATCTATGATGTCGTCGAGTACGCCAACGCCATAAAAAATAATAATCGGCATACCAATCCAGCGAAAAACGGTTGCAACCAGTGGGTTGGTGATAACCAGACTGATGAAAGAGTGAAAAAGTAGCAGAACAGCCACCGCAAACGCGACTTTGATTACCCAGCCATCCTCAATGTAGAACTGGCTGAATTCGAGCGAAAGCCGAAGCAGTACTATTGCTAATATGGGGAATAACAGCTTGCCGCAACGGTAGATTAAGTGGCGAATAGGAAAATTACTTGCAGGTAGAGGGGGATTTCTCAGGATGGGAGCATACTTATAAACACGATTAGCGACGATAAAAGCCAGTAAATAGATACATAAGATAATACCAATTTGGCTGTAGGTTTCTGTGCTGGAGACGGAGTCAAGAAAAGAGTGGTAGTAGTCAGTAATGTAATCCATCGTCAATTCCTTACTTTCTTATCCAGTGCGTATCTGATCCCCCGCAGATACACATAATGTCTGGTAAGGTTATGTTTGATCCTGTTTAAAGTATGAATTAACAATTCATTAACCGTGTAATAATTGTTGTAATTATCTTCTTCGTTCAGATTGGATGCTGCGGTAACCATGGGGATGTACCGAACAGAAGGATGAAATGTGGTAATTTGGGCGATATCTAACCTTTTGTTATTCCGCGTCAAGAGAAGAGTGCGGGTTTAAATGGGGCTGTGCTAAGCTAGCTAACAGTTTCAATCGGCACTCGGTATTCCTAATTTGTTTACTGTTTATCACTCCAATCAAGTCGACGTTCTTAAATCACTTCTTGTTGAACTGATTCGACTTAGTCCGCTGGAAAACCCGTTCGAAAAAGAACAAATTCTGGTGCAAAGCCCAGGTATGTCTCAGTGGCTGAAAATGGAACTGGCCAAAGAGTTTGGTGTGGCGGCGAACATCGATTTTCCGCTGCCCGCGACTTTTATTTGGGAAATGTTCACCCAGGTATTACCTGATGTGCCAAAACGCAGTGCATTTAACAAAGAAGCCATGACGTGGAAGTTGATGCACCTGTTGCCAGGGCTTCTAAACCAAGAGACGTTTTCACCGTTGGCGCAATATCTCAAAGACGACAGTGATAACTCCAAGCTGTATCAGCTGGCTGAGAAAGTTGCCGACATTTTTGATGGCTACCTGGTATACCGTCCGGAATGGATCGCCAACTGGGAAGCGGGTCAGAGTGTGCCAGAGCTGGAAGACGAACATCCGTGGCAGCCAATTTTGTGGCAAGCATTGTACGATCACACGGTCTCGCTGGGGCAATCTCCTTATCATCGTGCCAACCTTTATGAACATTTTATCGACACGTTAGAGAACTTTAACAGCAACTTCGACCATTTGCCCAAGCGTTTGTTTGTTTTTGGTATCTCCTCTTTACCACCACGTTACATGGATGCGCTAAAAGCGATTGGTGAACACATCGACGTACATTTGATGTTTACCAACCCATGTCGTTACTACTGGGGTGAGGTTCGAGATCGCAAGTATCTGGCTCGTTTGGCTGCGAGACATCGTCAACATGTGGTATGGCAGGATGATCACTCCGAAACGCAAGGTGAAACCGAGCAGCTGAAAGGGTCTGTAGAAGACAATGTGCTCGATGAACTGCACACCGATGTGGTCGGAAACAGTCTATTGGCTTCGATGGGCAAACTTGGCCGCGACAACATGTATCTGCTTTCTCAGCTGGAGTCCCATGAGATTGAAGCGTTTGTTGATGTCGATCGAGACAGTCTGCTCCATCAACTGCAAGCAGATATTTTAAACCTTGAAGAACACCAGGACGACCAGCAGATTGAGCATAGTGGCCACAAGCAAGTGGTTAGTCTGGGCGACAAATCGCTAAGTCTACACGCTTGTCACAGCCCAATGCGTGAAGTTGAAGTGCTTCATGATCAACTTCTGGCGATGTTCGATGCCGATCCGAGCTTAAAGCCACGCGATATTATCGTCATGGTGGCGGACATCAACGCCTACAGTCCCGCGATTCAGGCAGTATTTGGTAATGCGCCGGGTGAGCGTTTTATTCCGTATTCGATTTCAGACCGAACGGCGGATCAGGAGAGCCCGATTCTTGCGGCATTTATGCATTTGGTCAATTTACCCAATACGCGCTGCTTGGCATCGGAATTACTTGAACTGCTGGAAACTCCGGCGATCTTGAAGCGTTTTGAGCTCAGTGAAGACGATTTCTTACAAGCCAAACAGTGGGTTGAAGCCTCGGGTATTCGTTGGGGATTGGATGCCAATACCGGACGCGAATTTGAACTGCCGGAAACGCGTCAAAACACCTGGCAGTTTGGCATTCAGCGAATGTTACTGGGTTATGCGATGCCAGAATCCGCAGGCTTGTTTGAAACCGAGCAAGGCAGTTTATCTCCTTACAACGAAGTGCAAGGCATGGGCGCAGAGCTTGCGGGCAAGTTAGCGCACTTTATCCAACAAGTTAGCACCTATCGCAGCAAACTCGCCCATGTTCAGACGATTGATGGCTGGCGAGAAACGTTAGTTACACTGTTGGATGACTTCTTCTCCGTCGAGTTGGAAGGCGAAATGGCGCTCAAATCCATTCGCGATACGCTTAGCCAACTGAAAGAACAGCTCGCCGATGCCGCATTCGAAGAGGCATTGTCACCAGCAATCATCAGCCAATATTTGCAAGATAAACTGTCCGGTACGCGAGTCAGCCAGCGTTTCCTTGCCGGACAAGTGAACTTCTGTACCCTGATGCCAATGCGTTCGATTCCATTTAGAACGGTCTGTCTGCTCGGAATGAATGATGGCGTGTATCCGCGTTCCATGCCGCCGGAAGGTTTTGACTTGATGACGGGTAGAACCAAGCCGGGTGACCGTTCACGACGAGATGATGACCGCTATCTATTTCTCGAAGCGATGCTTTCCGCACAGCAAACGCTGTACATCAGTTATGTCGGTCGTTCGATTCAAGACAACACCGAGCGCGTACCGTCAGTGCTGGTTTCTGAGTTGATGGAATACTGTCACCAAAATTACTGTTTAGGTGGTGATGAAGGTTTACTGGTTGATGATTCTGGTGACAACTTGTTGAAAGCGCTGGTCAATACGCATGCCATGGTGCCGTTTAGCCCAAGTGCCTTTCAGGGGATGCATTCCAGCTACGCCAAAGAGTGGATTCCGGCGGCGTTAACCCAAAGTAGCCAATCTCAAGGCTACGTTCGTCATGACTTTAATCGCGCATTGGACGATTATCTGCTGGGAGCCACGTTCCCACTAGAGCTTGATTTAGTCGAGCTGCAACGTTTCTGGCGTTTACCGGTACAGTACTTTTTTAATCGCCGATTAAAAGTGGTATTTGAGCCACCATTGCCAGTCATGGAAGACGATGAGCCATTTGTACTCGGTGGCCTGGAAAGCTATCAAATGCGTGATGAGCTATTAGAAACCTTGCTCGAAACCACGTTGATGCAACCAGAAAAGAAAACAGATGTGCTTAAGCACTTTATGAGTCAACAACGTGCGCAAGGTAAGTTACCAGTCGGTGCGTTTGGTGATATCGAGTTTGAAACCAACCGAGTTCAGGCTGAAGAGCTGGTGGACAAACTGGCGTTTTTATCTGGCGCACCACAAGATGATTTAGAAATCGATCTGACCTTTGACGCGTTATTCGAAGGCAATGAAGGCGATGAGAAAAAAGTTCGCCTGACTGGCTGGCTTACTCAGTGTTACCAATCCGGATTGATTCGCTACCGAAGTGGCAGGGTGCGATCGCAGGATTATCTGGCAGCTTGGATTGATCACCTTGCCATGTCAGCCTCTGGCCATGCCAAGAAAACCCATATTATTGGCTATGACCGCAAAGAAGGTGCGGTTCATTTAATCTACCCGGAAATTGCTGATGCATCGTATGCCAAGCAATTACTTACGGAATTGGTTCGTCTGTTCTTCGAAGGTATGACTAAGCCTTTGCCCTATTTCCCCCAAACCGCTTTGGCATGTGTTGAAGCTGGCTTTAGTCGTGGACAGTGGGCTGACGACGAAGAGAAATCTTTAAAGAAAATGGCAGATACATTCAATGATGGCTACATGAGCACGGGTGAGGGCAATAACGCTTATATTGCGCGAATTTGGTCTGCGTGGAGTGATAACTTAGCCACAGAAGTACGCTTGTTAACGGCGTTGGTTCTGCAAGGCGCTCGATTAGTCGTGCAAGATGCAGATGATATAAAAGAATAATTAAGACAATGGGTTAAAGAAAAAAAAGAGTAGGGTGGCCGCCAGAAAATCATTATTTTGTGTAGGGCGTTCGCTGTACGGCCACAAGGTCAGAGGGACCATGATACTTTTGCTTAATTCATTTGAGTGTTGCCGCCAGAAAGGCTTGGCTTATCTCGTGAGGCGCATACTAACGGTACGGCAGATGGATAACCGTGAGAAAGATCCCACAAAGCTCTAAATTATCCAGCTTGTTAAACATATAAATAGAATTTTTAACGATAGATCACACTTCTATCAGTTGATAATCCGGAGAGATTCAGCGTTATGGATCAAATGTCAGGTGCAGACTTACCTAACCATGCGTTAGATAAAACTGAACAACCTCAGCCAACGCCACTAGAAGCGATGACGTTCCCTCTACATGGTGCGAGGTTAATTGAGGCTTCAGCGGGTACGGGCAAAACCTTCACTATTGCGGGTTTATACCTGCGCCTTTTGCTTGGCCATGGTAGTGCGGAGACCAAGCATCGCGTCCCGCTTACCGTCGATCAAATTCTGGTGGTGACCTTTACCGAAGCGGCAACAGCGGAGTTGCGCGATCGTATTAGGGCGAGAATCCATGATGCGCGTATCGCTTTTGCTCGCGGACACAGCTCCGATCCAGTCATCCAGCCTTTGCTTAGTGAGTTCGACGATCACAAACAAGCGGCAGATATTCTTCTCCAGGCAGAGCGTCAAATGGATGAGGCTGCGGTCTACACCATTCATGGTTTCTGCCAGCGCATGCTGACACAAAATGCTTTTGAATCCGGTAGCCGATTTAATAACGAGTTTGTGACAGACGAAAGCCACCTTAAAGCTCAGGTAGTGGCTGACTATTGGCGACGTAACTTCTACCCATTGCCGTTTACTTTGGCGGGAGAAGTTCGTCAGTTGTGGGGGTCTCCATCAGCACTGTTGTATGACATCAGCAATTACTTAACAGGCGCACCGTTAAGCCTTTCTGTACCTGCAATGCAGGGCAATTTAGCTGATTTGCATACGGAAAATCTGAAAAAAATAGATGAGCTGAAAGCATTATGGCGTGATAGTCAGGATGATTTATTAGCGCTGATTTCGGACTCCGACATCAACAAACGCAGCTACAGCAAAAAATCGCTACCGACTTGGCTGGAGGTGGTGAACGCTTGGGCCGCCACCGAAACCACAGGTTACGATTATCCCGACAAACTGGAGAAGTTTGCGCAAAATATTCTCCTGGAAAAAACACCTAAAGGTAGTGCGCCGCAGCACGCTGTTTTTGCAGCGATTGAAACATTTCTTGCCAATCCAATCAGCTTAAAAGCGCCACTGCTGGCCCATGCGATTGAACACTGTCGCGTGATGTTAGCCAATGCGAAAAATCAAAAGCAGTGGCTCTCTTTCGATGACCTGCTGACTCAACTTTCTGCCTCTATCGATAGCGATGAAAGCGAGCTATTGGCAGAGCGAATTCGCACTTTGTATCCGGTCGCGATGATTGATGAATTCCAAGATACCGACCCGTTGCAATACAGTATTTTTAGTCGTATCTATCTGAACAACCCAGAATGCGGTTTGTTTATGATTGGTGACCCGAAACAGGCGATATATGGTTTCCGTGGCGCAGACATTTTCACTTATATTAAAGCGCGTAACCAAGTCAGTGCTCACTACACACTAGGCACTAACTGGCGTTCAAGTGCTGATATGGTACAAGCTGTGAACCAGGTATTTGCCTTGCCAGACAGCCCGTTTATCTATGATTCGGACATTCCGTTCTTGCCGGTTAACTACAGCCCAAATGCCGAAAAACGCATTTGGACCATGGGTGGTCAAAAGCAACCTGCTTTGACTTACTGGTTGCAAGAAGCAGACGATAAGCCGTTGCCGAAAGGCGAGTATTTGACTCGAATGGCGGAGGCAACCGCGAGCCAAATCCAAACGATTTTGACTCAGGCTCAGCTGGGGCAAGCGTGTCTGGTGAACGGTGAAAAAGAGAAAGCCGTTCAAGCTGGCGATATCGCGGTACTGGTTCGTACTGGTAGCGAAGGCCGAATGATTAAACAAGCGTTGGCTGATCAAGGCATTGCCAGTGTGTATCTGTCTAACCGAGACAGCGTGTTTACCAGCTCGGTTGCTCAAGATTTACAACGCCTTCTACAAGCGGTGTTGACTCCGGAAAATGACAGGGCGCTACGTGCCAGTCTCGCCTCTGAACTGTTTGCGTTGGACGCTGCCAGTCTGGATGCACTGAATAATGATGAAACCGTATGGGAAAACGCGGTTAATGAGTTCAAAGAATATCGCAAACTTTGGGTTCAACGTGGGGTATTACCCATGCTGCGAGCGGTGATCAGCAAGCGGCATATTGCCGAACGATTGTTAGAAGAAGGTGCAAGCTCACAAGGAGAAAATGGTGAGCGAGTACTTACCGATTTAATGCACATCGGTGAACTCCTGCAACAAGCCAGCAATGAACTGGACAGCGACCACGGGCTGCTGCGCTGGTTGGCTCAGTCTATCAGTGATGCGGAAAATGGTTTGGGCGGCAGTGACGACCAAATCCAACGTTTGGAGTCCGAGCGTAATTTGGTGCAAATCGTCACTATTCACAAATCAAAAGGCTTGGAATATGACCTTGTGTTTCTGCCATTTGTGTTCAGCTATCGAGAAGCCAGCGAAGCCAAATACTACGACGCCGCCAATGATCGCACTGTTCTGGATATAACCGGTAACGACGCATCAATGCAGCAAGCGGACAAAGAGCGTTTAGCGGAAGACTTACGCTTGATATACGTGGCACTAACGCGAGCTGTGTATGCGTGTTTTATTGGTGCCTCACCTTTGCGCAATGGCCGTTCGACCAAAGAGCCAACCGGTGTACACCGCTGTGCGATTGGCTATTTGATTCAAAATGGTCAAGAAGGTGGCATTAACGATTTGCACCAAGGTTTAGCAAAGCAACAAGACGAGCTTGATTGTGTCGTTTTAGGGGGGCCGCCTAAGCAGCTTGAAGAGATGTACGTCGCGCCACAAGAAAAGGTGTGTGATCTTAGCGCTAAAGAACTACAAAACCCTATCGACAGAAACTGGCGTATCACAAGTTATTCTGGCTTGGTCAAGCAAGGCTCTCATCACGCCGAGCATGATGCCACGATTGAGATTACGGGTTTTGATATCGACTCATCTGACGAGCAAGACGAAGCGGATTTGGTGGAGCCAGAGCGTTCTATTTTTACCTTCCCTCGTGGTGCGCGTCCGGGGACGTTCCTTCACAGCTTATTCGAGGAAATTGAGTTTACTCAGCCAGCCACGACGGAAGAGAATACCCAAATCATTCTCGGTTTGATGGAAAGTGAGCAGTTGGATGAAGAGTGGTTGCCCATTTTACAACAGCTGATTGATACTGTGCTTGCCACGCCGCTAGATGGTAAGTCATTGCTGCTTAATCAAAAAGCACCATCGCAGCGTTTGGTGGAGATGGAGTTTCTTCTGCCAATTGAAGTGTTGTCCGCTCCGGCGCTGAACCGTGTGATTCAACGACATGACCCATTGTCTGCCAAAGCGGGAGATTTAGGTTTCCAAACGGTTCAAGGCATGCTCAAAGGCTTTATCGACTTGGTGTTTGAGCATCAAGGCAAGTACTACGTGCTGGACTGGAAATCGAACCACCTTGGCGACGATGTGACGCATTATCATGGTGAGGCACTAAAATCTGCCATGGCGGATCACCGTTACGATTTGCAGTATCAGATTTATGCTTTAGCACTGCATCGATTTTTGCGCAGTCGGCTGGCTAATTATCAATACGATCAGCATTTTGGTGGCGTGTATTACTTGTTCTTACGCGGCATGGATGGGCAAAGCGATCACGGTATTTTTTCCGCCAAACCAACGTTAGAATTTTTACATGAGATGGATCGTTTGATTGATGGTCAAACACTGGAAACACGATCGACTCAGGCTGGGCAGATGGAGCTACTGTAATGACGACCAATCACAATCTTCCATCGAACCAAGAGAGCCTGCTGGGAACACTTGAACGCTTGGCACACAAAGGTGCGATTCGTCAGCTCGACTACCAATTTGCACGCTTTCTTTATGCTCAAACTGATGATGCGCAGAGTGAATCACAAACAGATGGTCAGGCATTAGCGTTTATCGCTGGTGTCGTCAGTAGTGAGCTTGGTAAAGGACATATCTGTTTGCCTCTCTTCGATACGCAAGGTCAGCCTACAGATTTGGCCAGTAAGTTGGGGCTGTTCGGTGAGGCCGCGTTAACGCTTAACGCTCAATTGCAAGCTATTGGCTGGTTCCAATTATTGCAAAGCTCAACACTAGTTGGAGCTCTGGGAGAAGCCTTACCACTAATGTTCGATGGTGAGCGTTTGTATTTACATCGTTATTGGCACTACGAAGTAACTCTGGCGGAAAAGCTCAATCAACTGGGCGCGGCGGTTAACTTACAGCCGCAAGAGTTTGCTCGATTATCTGAGCTTCTTCACCACCTCTTTGCGCGTCAATACCATTTTCTTTTTAACGCGGTTGCCAAAGCCACTGAAGCTGGGAATAGTAACCAAGTTCTGCGTCAGCAATTGGTGTGTGACCACCTTGATGTGGTCGCAAGCGACGCGTTGGATTGGCCAGCGATTGATGCACTTTTAAGCCAAGCCAATAAAGTTCAGGACTTACAACCTCTGGATGACCTCGTGCCACTTTCTGCTTGTGTAAACTGGCAAAAAGTCGCGGCCGCAGTCGCGCTAACCCGTCGCTTTGCGGTGATTTCTGGTGGACCGGGAACTGGTAAAACGACTACGGTAACCAAATTGCTTGCCGCGCTGATAGAGCAGGCCGCACAAGAGAAGAACCTAACCATTAAGCTGGTGGCTCCGACGGGTAAAGCGGCTGCACGATTGACTGAGTCGATTGGTAAAGCAGTGCAAGAGCTACCTGTTTCTCCTGAGTTAAAAGCCAAAATTCCGACTGAATCGAGCACTTTGCATCGTTTGTTAGGTGCGATTCCTAATAGCGCGGAGTTTCGTCATAACAAGCAGAACCCGCTGCATCTGGATATTCTAGTGATAGATGAAGCGTCGATGGTTGATTTACCCATGATGTACAAAGTGGTCGATGCATTACCCAAGCATGCTCGACTCATCCTGCTTGGCGATAAAGATCAGCTCGCCTCGGTAGAAGCAGGGGCAGTGTTGGGTGATATTTGCTCGTTCCACGCTTTGGGTTATGGCAAAGAGCAGGCTTCGGCCATCGCAAAGCTGACTGGTTTTGACACCTTGGCTCACAGTAGCAACAGTGCGTCGAGTATTGCAGACAGTCTGTGTATGCTGCAAAAAAGTTACCGATTTGATGCGCGCTCGGGGATTGGTCAATTGGCAAAAGCGGTGAACTTGGGTTCTGCTGCCAGTGTTGACAGTGTCTGGGCGCGAGATTTTTCTGATATCGAGCATTTTGCTCTGAGTAGTGAAAACTACAATCAGATGATGCAGACGTTAGTTCAAGAATACGGCCGTTATTTAAAGCGTATCAGCCAAGCCGAAATCGATCCAAATACCGGAGAGTCTGAATATTTAACCCGAAAAGCCAAAGCGGTGTTAGATACCTTCAACCAGTGCCGACTGCTTTGTGCGGTTCGTGAAGGTGACTTCGGTGTAGCAGGGTTAAACCAGCGTATAGAGAAAGCACTTGCAGCGCGTAAGCTGATTCAGGTGCAGGATGAGATTTGGTATCACGGCAGACCTGTGATGGTTACGCGCAATGATCACGGATTAGGTTTGTACAACGGTGATATTGGTATTTGTATGCTTGATGACAGCGAGGAAGAGCCGCGATTAAAAGTGTTTTTCGAACTACCAGATGGCAGTGTGAAATCTGTATTGCCAAGCCGGGTGCCAGAGCATGAAACGGCTTACGCCATGACGATACATAAATCACAAGGCAGTGAATTTGATTACACCCTGATGATTTTGCCACCGGACTTCAGCCCGATTTTAACCCGCGAATTGATTTACACAGGGATAACCCGAGCCAAGAAACGGTTAGCGCTTTATGCTGAGCTGAATGTGCTTAAACGAGGAATAAAGGTGAAAACAACGCGAGCCAGTGGATTGGTGCAGCGACTAGCTAACTAAAAACTAAAAGACCGAGCATTAAGCTCGGTCTTTTACCAGTCTGGATCAGTAAATGGTCAATTTATTGACCCAGGTTAATGGTGTTATTTATCCGCGTTTGGTAAACGCGTTAGTAAACGACACGCTTCGGATTTTATACTGCTTCTGGTGGGAAAGGATAAAGTTGCGAATAGAATCATTTACTGGGAACACACAGTGCACGTCTAATCCTTCTAAAAACTGATGGTCAGCCATATCCCAGAAGCTTTGAAGTGAATTACAAACGATGGTTCTCATAACAGTGCTCGTCTCGGCTTATTAAAAGTCAGATCAACAACTGTCCTTGATGTGTAATACCGGGTTAGCTAGTTACTCAGTACCTGGCATTTTAGGGTGAAGGATGCATATAGTCCAAGTTGTCACTCATCTTGAGTTTATCTGGCTATATCATCACCTAGATCCATTAATTTTGGTTAAAAACCAATCACTAGAGGTCGGAGTATAGCCAAGCATTTGTATATTGAAAAGGTAAAAATGGAACTAATGTCAATGTAATGCATTGCACATTATGTCGACAATCTGGCTGGTCGCATAAAACTATTATTCCTGGAGGGGAAGCAACAAAACCTGAAAACATTCAGGTTTTGTCATCGAGATGGTTACAAGTAGCGTTGTTAACGTTTAGGACTATAAGTCCAGAGCTAAGATTTTTGATTTACGCTGGAAGTTGTATAAACCTTGCTTCGCTCCCGGTAAGTAATCGACACTCACTTCGTAGAACCCTTGTTCTCTGAACCAATGCAGGCTGTGTGTAGTCAGGACGAAAATCTGATTGATGTTCTCTGATTTTGAACGGTGCTTCATATAATTCAGTAAGAGCAAACCACGGTTGCCGTCGCGGTAATCTGGATGAATCGCCACACAAGCCATTTCTGCTTTACGTTCTTCAGCGTATGGATATAAGGCCGCGCAACCAATGATCAATCCATCTTTTTCGATGATGGTGAATTTACCAATCTCTTGCTCTAATTGTTCGCGCGAACGTCTGACTAAAATACCTTGTTCTTCCAATGGACGGATTAAGTCTAAAATGCCGCCAATGTCGTCGATATTGGCCTGGCGGACTTGCTCTGCGCTCGCCATCACGACTTGAGTACCAATACCATCGAAAGAGAACAGTTCCTGAATTAAGGCACCGTCAACTTTATAGCTGATCAAATGGCTGCGTGGTACGCCCGCACGACAAGCTGCAATCGAGCCTTTCAAGAAACGTAGCGTACCTGTGTAGTAGTCTGAATCTGGTGAGCTTTTTTCTGTCAGGGTTTTGATAACATGCTCTGCCTCGATAGGAAGTAGTTCCGCAACAGCATTGCCGTTGTCATCAATGACACCTTGTTCTGAACAGAAACCGATCAGTTTGTCCGCACCTAATTTAATCGCAAGCTGTGTGGCGACCTCTTCAGAAAGTAAGTTAAAACACTCACCTGTGACGGAGCTGGCGATTGGGCCAAGCAACACAATAGAGCCTTGATCCAGAGTGCGGTTAATCGCATCAGTATCGATGCGGCGAATGCGTCCACTGTGGCAGTAGTCGACGCCATCATCGACCCCCAGAGGCTGAGCAATAATATAGTTGCCAGATACCACACTTAGCTCTGTACCCGCCATTGGCGTATTGTTCAGGCTCATGGAAAGGCGTGCAGTAATCGCTAGTTGCAGTTGTCCTGCGGCTTGCATAACTACTGATAAGGCATCTTCATCAGTAATTCGGATGTGTTTGTGGTATGGCGTAGTAAGGTTTTGTTTTAGCAATAATTGGTTAATTTGTGGACGCGCACCATATACCACAACCACTTTGATGCCAAGGCTATGCATTAACGCAATATCATTGATAATGTTGCCGAAGTTGCTGTGGGCGACCGCTTCTCCACCGAGCATGATCACCATAGTTTTACCACGGTGTGCATTTACATAGGGGGTTGATTGGCGGAACCCTTTAACGAGTGCGGTACTACGAATTTTCACTACAGCCATTCCTTGTGTTTATTTATGCTTAAATAATGTCTTTTTATTCAGTTAATATCAAGGCTAATTTTTTGGAATAAAGGACAAATATATAGATAGTCTTCCTTTGGGGACAAAAGGAGGAAGGATAAAATACATCGACCTTTCCGCTATCATTGGTTGCCATCTCATCAACCCTAAACAGGAATGTAAAGATTACTACTCAGTCCCAAGCCATCCCATCAATAAAGTCTAAGTTTCGCAAAGGATTAGAGCGTTTTCTTATGCTTACTACAGCAGTTGGAGCCGTTATAGTAGGCATGCTCTATAGTGACTTGTTCTCCCGGTATATCAATCCATCTGTACCAAAATCAGCCATTTATGGAAAGTGGATCGAGCAGGAAGTCGCACCTTATGCTCGTGAGGTGTTTGTCGTCAGCGAAAGAGGTGTCACGATAAATGGATCTACGGTTGCGACCGATTTTGAATTTGATGGACATTCATTTTCTTATAGGTTTGGGTTGAGTGTTCGCCGCTTTGAGTTTATCGGACAGCAACACACAGAAATGAAGTTAGATGCTAACGCGTATTACCGACCTATTTTTCGTTTAGAAGGGAGTCCAAACATCGAACTGCGTTAAACGCATATTGGTTGCCATTGTTATTTAGCGCCGTTAAGTGAACGTAATTTCAAACATTGTCTGGACAATTGTGTATTTGCTCTCCTGCTATCATAATGTTAATACGAAACTAATTGTATTAAATGGCAGCAGGTAGAATTACTGACTTAGTTTTGAAACACTTTGACGCCGCTTTTCAATTGCGTTGCCTGTCTTTGTTTGCCATCCTTTTACTATCTTTTATTACGGAATAATTACGTGCTAAAAAAAGTCCTTCCTATTGTTACTTTGAGCCTACTTTTTGGTTGTGCTCAAAAGAATGATCTTGCCCAGCAATATGTAGATGGTGAGTTTCCTCAAATCCTCAATAAAGTGGATGTGGTTGAGTCGAATAAACCTCGCGACTTTACCGAGTTCAACAAGCAGGTTGAACAGGTTGTGATGAAGTCGCCTTCCATGGCGAAGATGTACCAACCTCTTTATCACAGACTCAGTGAGTGGGCTCAGCAAAGTGGCGACACCAGTGTTCTTAGTGCTTACGGTATTCAAGCTGCGCAACTTGGTGGTGGCGACAAGAAAGGCAACGTATTGTTCACCGGTTATTTCTCTCCGGTGATGGAACTGCGTCATCAGCCAAATAACATCTTTAAATATCCAGTCTATGGCAAGCCTAATTGTTCATCTAACTGTCCGACGCGTGCCGAGATCTACGATGGTGCATTAGATGGTAAAGGTCTGGTGTTGGGTTACGCGCCTAACCGCATCGATCCATTTATGATGGAAGTACAAGGCAGTGGTTACGTACATTTTGAAGATGATGACACGTTGGAGTACTTTGCGTACGCAGGAAAGAACAACAAAGCCTACGTCAGTATCGGGCGAATTTTGATTGAGCGCGGTGAAGTGCCACGTGAAGAAATGTCGATGAAAGCGATTAAAGATTGGGTGATGGCTAACGATGAGGCGACCGTTCGTGAGCTGCTTGAACAGAACCCATCTTACGTGTTTTTTGCCCCTAAATCAGAAGCACCAGTGACAGGCTCGGCAGGCATTCCGTTATTACCAATGGCATCGGTAGCGGGGGATCGTTCAATCCTGCCTATGGGAACGCCGGTTCTGGCTGAAGTCCCACTACTCAATGCGGACGGAACCTGGAGCGGTGCACATCAATTGCGCATTCTGTTGGTACTCGATACAGGCGGTGCGGTGAAACGTAACCACTTGGATTTGTATCATGGTATTGGTGCAAGAGCGGGAATCGAAGCCGGGCATTACAAACACTTTGGCCGTGTGTGGAAGCTAGGGTTGGAAAACACGCCGACGCAAGCGCCTTGGGCTTTGTCACCAGAAAAGATACAATAGTGGATTGATAAGAGAGAGGAACGTCCTCTTGTCTAGACTTTTTCTCAAAGAGTGCGTATAAATCGCACTCTTTGTTTTTCTATCGATCATCTGGATTTCAATATGCGCGAACTCGATACTCCGGCCTCTGACAACTACAATCAACGCTTTGGCGGCACTCGTCGTCTTTATGGTAACAGCGAAGTCGAAATTCTTCGTGCTGCGCATGTGTGTGTGATTGGTATTGGTGGTGTTGGCTCGTGGGCAGTAGAAGCACTTGCACGTAGTGGTATTGGTGAACTGACGCTGATTGATATGGACGATGTGTGTGTGACGAATATTAACCGTCAAATCCACGCCATGTCAGGTACTGTTGGCCAAAGCAAAATTGAAGTGATGGCAGAGCGCGTTAAGCTGATTAACCCAGAATGTAAGGTGAATCTGATTGATGATTTCATCACGCCAGACAACCAGCATGAATACCTGAGCAAAGAGTATGATTACGTGCTGGATGCGATCGACAGTGTGAAAGCAAAAGCTTCTCTGTTGGCTTACTGCCGTAGTAACAAGATTAAAGTAATCACTACCGGTGGCGCGGGTGGTCAGGTCGATCCAACACAAATCATGGTGGCGGATCTGACCAAGACGATTCAGGATCCACTGGCTAAGAAGATTAAAGACACCTTGCGTCGTCATCATAACTTTCCAAAGAATCCTGCGCGTAAATTCGGCATTGACTGCGTGTTCTCTACCGAGCAGCTAAAATACCCACAAGCGGATGGTTCAGTCTGTGGCGTGAAGTCTACGGCGGAAGGTCCGAAACGAATGGATTGCGCAAGCGGATTTGGCGCGGCAACCGTGGTGACTGCAACATTCGGCTTTGTCGCGGTTTCACGCATTGTGGAAAAGCTGATCCAAAAGTATAAGAAGTAATAACACAGAGAAGTAGGGCATCATGACTGACTTTCCAGTTTCACCATTTGGTTCAGAAATAACGAGTGATGATATCGTCGCGACGATGCAGCAATTTAAAGGTTGGGAAGATCGCTACCGTCAGGTTATCCAATGGGGGAAAAAATTGCCTCAAATGCCTGAGGAGCTGAAATCTGACCAAGTCACAGTATCAGGCTGTGAAAGCTTAGTTTGGCTGGTTAGCAAGCAGCAGGATGGCGTTTGGCATTTCTGCGCGGATTCTGATGCACGTATTGTCCGTGGTTTGATTGCTTTGGTCATGGCGGCGTATGACGGAAAAACCGCTGAGCAAATCCAAGCGTTTGACATCGATGCGTATTTTGAACAGTTAGGTTTGATAGCCCATTTGAGTCCATCTCGTGGCAACGGGCTGAAAGCGATTGTTGAAGAAATAAAGGTCCTAGGTAGAAAAGAAGGCTCTAGGTCCTAGAAAAAAAGGAATACAGAGCGCTTCGCTTACGGATTACAGAATACGGGTTGAACTGTCTGTACTCCGTATTTTGTAATCCAAAACAGCAAACATCGATGCCAACATTGGAACACTGAAGCCTTGAGTATCACGCCTAAGACCTAGGATCTTTTCTTTTCCCTAGTCCCTTCCTTACAACATATCGACCGCTTTCTCGACTGCTGCAATCAGCCTCTCAACATCTTCTTCCGTGTTATAAATACCAAAAGAGACGCGTACTGTTCCTTTAACCTTAAGTGCATCCATTAACGGGTGGGCACAATGGTGTCCCGCACGTACAGCGATACCTTGCTGGTCGAGCAGCGTCGCGATGTCTTGATGATGCACACCGTCCATTACAAACGTCAGTACCGATGCCTTCGGCTGGTAACCAAGGATGCGGATATCATCCAATTGGCTAAGTGCTTGATAGGTTTTGTGTTGTAGAGCATGCAGGTGATCTTCGACTTCTTGGTGATCAAACCCCTGATACCACTCAATCGCTTTTGCGAGAGCTATCGCGCCAGCGACGTTCGGAGTGCCCGCTTCGAATTTTCCGGGTAGCGCAGAAAAGGTGGTTTTCTCAAACGACACTTTTTCTACCATTTTTCCGCCACCGTGCCATGGAGGCATGGCTTCTAGTAGCGCTAACTTGCCGTAAAGCACGCCAATCCCGGCTGGGGCATAAAGCTTATGACCGGAGAAAACGTAAAAATCGATGTCCAGTTCAGCAAGGTTCAGCTGCTCATGCACGATACCTTGAGCGCCGTCCACCACGACAACCGCACCGAACTGATGCGCCAGGGTGGTAATTTCTTCGATGGGCTGACGCGAACCGGTGACGTTAGTGATTTGTGCACACGCCACAATCTTACAGCGTTCAGACAACAGCGACTTAAATGCTTCCAAATCAAACTGACAATTGGAAGTCATTGGCACTTTAACGACTTTTGCTCCGGTCTGCTCAGCAACAATTTGCCATGGCACGATGTTGGCGTGATGTTCCATCTCGCTGATCAATATCTCATCGCCTGCTTGTAAGTTACTACGAGCATAGGTCTGAGCGATCAAATTGAGCGCTTCTGTCGCTCCGCGTGTCCAGATGATTTCTTTTGAACTGGCCGCGCCGATAAAACGGGTGACGGTTTCACGAGCCGCTTCGAACTGGCTGGTGGCGTTGGCGGTTAAGCTGTGACTGCCACGATGAACGTTAGCATTTTGAGCACTGTAATAATGACTGATAACGTCAATCACACATTGAGGCTTTTGCGTGGTTGCAGCACTATCAAGGTAGACCAAAGGCGTGTCATTAATTGACTGATTTAAAGCGGGAAACTGCTTACGGACCGCATTGACGTCAAACATTACTCTTCACCAATTTTGTGATAGTGCAAAGTCGGAATGGTCACCATAGGTTCGGCGATAGTCCACGCATGTTTTTTGCCGGAGAGCTTAATGATCACTTCCATCGCAAATTCTAACGCTGTTCCCGGCCCCTGACTGGTGATCAGGTTATGGTTAATATCGATAGTCACGCGTTTGCTTCGCCAGTTCGCTTCAGGAATGTGTGACTGGAAACTTGGGTGACAGGTCATTAGCGCTTTCGGGAATAGATCATGATGTTGTAGCACCAACGCTGGAGCTGCACAGATAGCCGCAACCAGTTTTCCTTCATAAATATGTTGTTTGAGGATTTCTATCATGACCGTGCTGTCGCGAAACACTTCCGAACCGCCGACACCGCCCGGCAGGGCAATGACATCAAACTCGTCATCGGCGATATCGACCAGTTTGCAATCCGCGGTTAGCGTGACGCCACGAGAAGCTTTCATCGTTAAAGCCCCATCGAATGCTGCACTGGCTACAGTCACGTCATATCCAGCTCGAACCATCATATCGATGATGGTCACGGCTTCCATTTCTTCGGTACCTGGAGCGATAGGTACTAAGATTTTTACACTCATTGTTCTGTCCAGCTTTTTTCTATCTGTTTAATGCGTTGGTAAAGACTGAGATTCTCAGGTATCTCGATGTGGTGTTTCTCTGCAGTTTGCAATAAATAACCAGTAATAAAGTCGATTTCGGTGCGTCGCTGGTGGTAAACATCCTGTCTCATCGAAGAGTAATTCTCAGCGGTAGCATTGACGACTTGCATGATAACCCCAAACAAATTGTCGAACTCAGTATCGAGCCCTTCTTTATTCATTACCTCAACCAATTCACGCGTAATGTTTCTCAGCGTATCCTGAAACTCCTGCTGTGCAAGCGCGCCATTTTTGTATTGATGGATAGCGGTTAATGGATTAATTGCACAGTTGATAGCGAGTTTAGTCCACAATGCTGCATTGATATTTGGGTTCCATCCCACTTCAGGTAGGGCGTGATGCATTACTTCCTGCAAAAACTGACACTGTTCGCCCAAATTATTGAAGCCGCCTAACTGTGTGTTGCCATGACCTGTATGCAACACTTTTTGTTTGCAAGGTTTGTAGGCACCGTGAGTCGTGGTCGCTAAAACGATCGGATTGTTCTTAAGCGTTTCTGAAACGCGTTGTGCGGTTCCCATGCCGTTATGCATGAGCATCACGATTGTGTCGGGATGAAGATGTTCAAGCAGAGGAGAAATGGCTTCTTCGACTTGCCACGCTTTGACGGTCACCACAATCAAGTCAGCACTTTTTACACAAAGAAGGTGATTATTTAGGAAAGTGTCACTGACTGAGTCATCAAGTTGCAACGAAAGCTGAGTTTCCGAACTTCTGCTCCAAAGAGACACATTATGTCCTGCTTGCTTTAATTTTGTTGCCCAGAGTGAGCCGATAGCTCCGGGACCTAAGATGACAATATTCACCAAACGCTCTCAATAAAAAGGTTTGCTGCAAGGATAATGAGGGGAAAAAGGAAAGCAAATAAAAAATGGCGCCAATCGGCGCCATTTCTGAAGAAACTTGTTGGTTCTATTAGAACTTGTAAGTTACCGCTACGTAGTGACCGAAACCAGTAGAGTCTACGCCGCTAGTATCTTTGATACCGTAGATGTTTTTGAAACCTTTCAGACCGTAACCAACTGCAAAGCGGTCAGAGTGCCAGTATAGGCCGTTGAACATTGCGCCGCCGTAGCTAGAGCTTGCGTACTCATCTTTCATACCAAATTGCCAGTCGATGTAACCTTGGTAAGAGATGAATGAACCGTTCTCGAAGAAGTAGAATGGTTTGAACCAGTTGGTTGCAAAGTGGTAACCGTTCCAGTCTTTATCGTTGCCGCTGTAGGTTCCGTATAGGTTTACACCTACTTTACCAAGCCATGGAACCATAACATCAGAACCTAGACCGATTTTCTGATTGTTTACACCAGAGTTACCACCCCACTCGATAAGAGATGCAACGTAAAGCTCTTGAACTGGACCGAAAGAAAGATCTTTACCAGTTAGTGCGTCAAGAGACATACGTGGCGCGAACTTCATGAACATCTTTTCAGCGCCAGCTTTATCACTGCCTGGATCTGACGTTAGGTTGAATACGTCAACGTAACCGTAAAGATCGAAGATACCAGAGCGACCGCCAAATTCCATTTCTAGGTAGTCATGGTTTGAGCCATCAGGAAAACCAGGAAGTTCGTTAAATGCACCCATAAGGTTGAACTGCATCCACTTGTAATCGTTTTTGTGGATATCGCCGTCAGAGTAATCAGCTGCCATAACTGGAGCTGAAGTAGCCGCTAGAAGGCCAAGAGCTAAAAGTGATTTACGCATAAGGGGACTCTCTATGTTTGTAATATTTCAGAATAAGCAATCTGTGCTGCGTTTTCCTAGTGGCGGGAATAATAGCGATAATAATCCCAAAAGAAAGTGATAAGAGGTGCAAAATAAAACCTTTTTAGTGATCAATGTCACAAAGGTGTTCTTATTTACGGAACTTTTTGTTTATTGCATTTTATTGCATTAAATGTGTGATTTGGATCGTTTGCGTGGCGATTTTCGCGACTTTTTAAGCCAGTCGATTAACCAACACAAACCGTTAGTGATCGGAGTGAGCAGAGTTTCGTAATAATCATTGAACCAAAGAGGACTTATTGATGAACGAAGTTATGTTATTTCCACTTACTTCAGTTGTACTTCCTGAAGGCAAGATGAATCTACGTATTTTTGAGCCTCGTTACATACGCATGGTGAAAGAATGCTGTTCAAAAAATATGGGATTTGGCGTCTGTCTGGTAGGTAACGGCGGCGATCCAAAAGAAGTTGGAAATGTTTCTTCGATAGGTTCGCTAGTTCGTATTGTTGATTTTGAAACATTAAGTGATGGGCTTCTAGGAATCACGGTGGTTGGTGAAAAGCGCTTTAAAGTACAGCGCCTTAGAGCAGATGATGATGGTTTACGACATGCAGAAGTCGAGTGGATGGCTAATTGGGCTGATAACGGTGAGCTGCACAGCTTTGAAGGTTTAAGTCAACAGTTGGCTTGCATTTATGAGGAGTTTCCTCAACTTGGGTCACTTTATGAGCATCGCTTTTATGATGACCCGGCTTGGGTTACCCAGCGCTGGCTCGAGTTATTGCCGTTGGATTGTCGTCTGTTCGAACAGTTGGTGGGAGCAGAGGATTGTCTGCCAGCATTGCAGTTTTTACATCAAGCACTTGAAGCCCCTACAAGCAAAGAGGCACGGTTATGAAACAAACAAAAAAAGCGTTTCTGGTCATGGTAGCATCTGTGGGATTGGCTGCGTGTGATTCAGATAGTGACTCCATAGAGTACTCCAATGTTCAGGCTGTACATGCATCATCTGATGCGCCATTGGCGAATATTTGGATAAACGACAAAGCAACGCTCACAGGTGTTGATTATGGTATTGGGTCTGGATACTTGAAGGTTCGCGAGGGCAGTAACTCAGTGCAAGTCGATGTGCAGTTGCCGGGAAGTGAAGTCGCAACCGTCGTGCCAAGAACCGTGCTGGATCTCGATTCCGATCTTAAATACAGTATTTTTGTCGTGGGGGATGCCGATGGGAATCCAAATCCTGTGGAGCCACTTATTGTGACACGTAGTACTGAGTCAATGGCGGATGAAAGCAGCTTAGACGTTCAAGTTGTACACGCCGCTTCTGATGTTCCAGCGGTGGACCTTTATGTTACTGAGCCTGGGGCTGATTTATCTACAGCAATGCCTGTGACAAACCTTGCCTATAAAGCTTCAACGGACGTGCTTAATATTCCTGCTGGTGATTATCAAGTCAGGTTAGCGGTTGGGGACGATGTTGTGTTTGATTCTGGAACGCTGTCATTAGCGGGAAATACTAACTTAACTGTCGCTGCTATTAAAACAGGAGACTCCAATAGTTCTTCGCCGGTCAAATTGCTCGTTTTAGACGGTTCGGGATCTTCTATAATTCAGGATACAGGCAGTCAGGCTGAAGTTCGGGTTGGACACCTCGTCGACGGTGCACCAGTTGTTGATGTGAACGTAGATGGTGCTCCGTTTGCACCGCTTGCTGATTTAGCCTTTAAAGAAATCCGAGGATATCTGGATCTTGCTCCTCAGTCGTACGATGTAGATGTTTTTGTCGATGGCACGACCACAGACCCCCTTTTTAGTGTTGACGATTTAGCTGTGGAAGGTGGTATGGATTACAGTATCTATGCGGTAGGTGTGGTAAGTCCTGCTATAGCTATTGAGCCGTTAGTCGTTGAGGATATGAGAAGAGCAGTGGCGACCAGTGCTACATTAAATCTGACTCATTCGGCGGCAAATCCGATTGCTGAAAAGGTCGATGTTTATCTAACGACCACTGCCGGAATAGATGGCAGTGATCCAACTATTTCCAATTTTACGTATAAAGAGAGTCTGCAAGGACTTTACGTGGAGGAAGGAACCTACTATGTCACCGTAACTGTAGCGGGGGACCCTAACACTGTTGCAATAGATTCGTTACCTGTGGATCTGATGAATGGTGTGGTCTACCAAGTCGTTGCGATAGACGATGGCAATAATGGTGGTTTCAACCTGTTAGTCAATGACATCACAGACTAGGACAGAGTGGGAGGAGGCAACTCCTCCCAACAATAAGGCCGATTATGATGAGTGATAGCCAACAAAAACTGGGACGGCAGGAATGGAACGCGTATATGGACCAAATCAAAGCGCGAGACAAAGACGCCTTTGCTTTTGTTTTCCAATTTTATGCACCCAAATTAAAGCAATTCGCCTATAAGCACGTTGGGAACGAGCAAGTCGCGATGGAAATGGTTCAAGAAACCATGGCGACAGTTTGGCACAAAGCTCACCTGTACGATGGAAAGAAGAGTGCTTTATCAACGTGGATTTACACAATTATTCGCAACTTGTGTTTTGACTTACTGCGGAAACAAAGGGGCAAAGAGTTACATATTCATTCTGATGACATTTGGCCTTCTGAATACTACCCACCAGATCTCGTTGATCACTATTCTCCAGAGCAAGATATGTTGAAAGATCAGGTGGTGAAATTTTTAGATACATTACCAAAAAATCAAAGAGACGTGTTGCAAGCGGTCTATCTTGAAGAGTTACCACATCAACAAGTGGCAGAGCTATTTGATATCCCTCTTGGTACGGTGAAATCGCGTCTGAGACTTGCAGTAGAAAAATTAAGACATTCAATGCATACGGAGCAATTATGAACAAACATCCAGATAACAAATTGTTAGAAGCGTACGCTTCTGGCAGCATTGATGCGGTTTCTGGTCTTGTCGTCGCGACGCACTTAGAAACATGCTCCAAATGCCGGGACTTTGTCAATCGGGTAGAAGCAGAGCAAGCAAATGTCGTCAGTGATCTCCCTTGTGGTTATATTCCTGAGTTTGATGAAATGTTCAATAACATCGTAACAGCCCCTTCAATGACAGATAGTGTCATTATCAGAGACTCAGCAAAAGTGTCAGTGGCGGGTAAAAGCTTTGAACTACCGAAAACCTTGAGCCGCTTTTCCGATCTGGTTGGCTCATGGAGAAGTTACGGTGGCAAAGTATACAGTGCTCAGATAGATTTTGGTGAAGATGCCAGAGTAAATCTAATGTACATCAGTGAAAATGTGCAAATTCCTCAGCATACGCACAAAGGCATAGAGTCAACCTTAATACTTCATGGCGGCTTTAGTGATGAAGATGGTGAATATGAGGAAGGCGATTTAATGATACGTGATGGCTCTGTTAAGCACAGTCCGTACACAAAAGTAGGGGAAGACTGCTTGTGTCTTACCGTGCTCACTGAACCGATGATATTTACTCAAGGTGTGGCAAGGATCTTCAATATGTTCGGTAAGGGCCTTTACCCCTAAGGTCGCTGAGATTGCTAACCATGCTGTATTTAAAAGAACCACCGATATGCGGTGGTTCTTTTGTTTGTTGTTGTTTAGTGTTTGTGGCGCGCTTTTTCCAACAGGTCATCAAAGTAGTGACGTAAGGAATACAGCATGATCAAGCTTGGTATCACCATAACCGCTGTCAGGATGAAGAATGTACTCCAGTCATTAAGGTAATCTACTAACTCGCCACTGAATGAGGCCAGTGTGGTTCGTCCAAAGTTACCCAGAGACGCCAGTAAAGCATATTGTGTCGCTGAAAATGCTTGCCCGGTCAGTAAGGTTAAGAACGAGACAAACGCCACGGTAGAGAACGCAGTGGTAAAGTTATCGACAATAATAGTGGCTAAATATAGGTGCTCATTGGGGCCCACGGAAGCAATCCATGCAAACATCAGGTTGCTTGCTGACATGGCGATACCCCCAATCATCAGGCCACGAACCAGGCCAAATCTTACATTGAACATACTGCCTACTAAGGTAAAGAATATCGTCGCACCCCAACCGATTAACTTGGAGTAGTAGCCAATTTGTTCGTTACTAAAGCCGATATCTTTGTAGAACGCAATCGACATCCGGCCTAAGAAGGCTTCGCCAATTTTGAACAAGAACACGAATAACAATAAGGTTATCGCGACGCGCACCCCATTTCGGTTGAAGAAATCAAGAAACGGTTCGATAACGGTCACCGTAATCCAAGCGACTAACCTTGACCCTACCACCTCTTTGTGACGTTGTTCGGCTTCAGACTGTAGCTGATCACGTTGTGTTTTTGGCTCACCGACTAATAGCGTAAACACCATTAAAATAACTACGATAAGTGCCATACCGTAGTAAACGCCATTCCAGCCGATACTATCGGCATTAATAAACGCTAAATAGCCCGGTAAGGAGTAGCCAGTCCACCATCCAATCACTGCCATCGCCGATGCCTGAGGCAGTTTAGAAGCTTCTGATTTTGGAAAGGTATCAATACGAAAAGCGTCGATGGCGATATCTTGTGTTGCCGATGCTGTCGCAATACACAGGGCCAAAAGTGAGGCAAAAGCCAGATTTTGTGCAGGATTTACATCTGCAATTAGAATAGTGGCGACAAGCACGATACTTTGGCAAAAGAAAATCCAACTGCGTCGCTGCCCAAGCAAACGGTACAACAGTGGTAGCTTTAGTCGGTCGACAAGAGGCGCCCAGAGAAAGTTAATCGCATATACCGCAAAGACGCTACCAAAATAACCAATCGCAGACAGAGTTAAGCCTGCATCTTTAAGCCACCCAGACATATTAGAGCCGATCAATACCCACGGGAAACCGCTTGAGCATCCCAGCATAAAGACCCATAACAAACGTTTATCGAGGTAACTTTTTACCGTTTCCAACCAAGTGATGGAAGGCAATGAAGACATAGATTAATCCAATAAATGACGCCGTTGAAAGAGAAAACCCTTCGAATATTCAAAGGGTTTACGATTGTGGCTATTTGAGTAATGTTGCTTTATTAATGACGATTTGAGTTTCTGGTACGTCACGCATTCGGCCCGATGAAGAGGTTGGCTGTTTTGCCATGTTCTGGATGACTTCGAAGCCTTCGGTCACCTGCCCAAAGACCGCATAACCCGGTGGTCGAGCCGCGTAGTTGAGAAAATCGTTATCCACCAAGTTAATGTAGAATTGGCGAGTCGCAGAGTCAGGAGCATTGGTTCGAGCCATCGCGATGGTCGCCTGGTCGTTCTTTAAGCCGTTATTACCTTCATTTTTGATAGGCTCGTAGGTATTAACCTTTTGCATTTGTTGGTTGAAACCGCCGCCTTGTGCCATAAAACCCGGTATTACGCGATGGAAAATAGTGCCTTCGTAGCTGCCATCTTCGACATATTTAAGGAAGTTAGCCACCGATATCGGCGCTTTATCTTCATTTAACTCAACCGTAAATGAGCCTAATGTTGTTTCAAATGAGACTTTAGGACCGGCCCAAACGCTACAACTGAGTAGTGCCAGAGAAAGAATAGCTTTGCGTATCATTAGAATCGCTCCTGCATATAATTGCGAAGTTCAGGGTCGTTGGCGATTTCTTTCAGAGTCAGGTCAATAACATCATTTAATGTTTGTTCGATATCAGAGTCTGAAGCGCTGAACGTACCGGATCGCTTTGCACTACCTGTGTACGTTTTTACTAGTCGGCCTTGTGGGTTTTCTGCGGTAATTTCTAACACAACTTTAGCACTCATTTCCTTTTCCATGACCGAATGCTTCACGTTGACGAGGGCTTCTTGAACTTTAAGCTCAACCGCATTGTTACTGTTGAGGTCTGAATGAAACCCTTGAGATGAGAACTGTTGCTCTAAAGCTTGTTCCAGAGTGATGCGTAAGTTCTGCTTCGCGTGGAGAGGAAGAATATTTGAGCGACCATTGTCTACCAATGCAACGTATTGAGCAGCACGTACATCTTTACTGGTCAAGCTATAGGTTTTGCCTTGTACAATAGGATTGGTGCTGAGTGTGCTTTCAGGCATCAGGTTTAGTTGTACCTGTTGAGGGGCTGAACAGGCAGCCAAAAACGCAACTGAAGCCGCGAGTAGCAATTTTTTCATTTGAATATTCCTTGTAAAAATTTTTGCTCAGTACGGAGCTTTATTATTTTGCGTTCAATTTAGCAGGATTTTTTGTTGCCTGTAAAATCACGAACTTATTGTTAGACGCGACAAGTTTCACATTGTTGGCACCAAATAGACGTTTGAGCTTCGCATCGTAGCCGAGGTGTCGATTACCTATGACAAGTAACTGTCCACCTTTGTTCAATACTTGTTTTGAATCGCAGAACATCTGCCATGCGATGTGATCAGTGATGGCTTGCTGTTGATGAAATGGCGGGTTACACATAATTAAAGAGCAACTATCGTGTTCAA
Organism: Vibrio sp. STUT-A11; assembly: GCF_026000435.1. Taxonomy (NCBI): domain Bacteria; kingdom Pseudomonadati; phylum Pseudomonadota; class Gammaproteobacteria; order Vibrionales; family Vibrionaceae; genus Vibrio; species Vibrio sp. STUT-A11. The sequence goes on from NZ_AP026763.1 coordinate 757,075, forward strand.
AGCCATCTAAGCAGTTGTTCGCGATGCATTGGATATCACGCCCTTCGCCTAGGTTATCCAACAGGTTCTGCCTGGCTGACTCCAGCGCCATAAAGCTTTCATCGACACAAGTCAGGCGAGCATTCCGGTTTAGCTGACCTGCTTTCACGGAGAGTACGCCGTTACCACAACCTAGATCGATAATATGAGTGATAGAAGCATCTTGAGGAAGATGCTGCAGCATAAATCGGGCACCTAAGTCTAAACTTTCGCCTGAATATACATTTGGCATGTTTTTGAGCTGAATAGTCTCACCATCTACATTCCATACAGTAATAGGATCAACGTCGACAATGGGTTGTGCATTAGCTTGGGAGAAAACCAGACGGTGCTTTTTCCAGGCGAGAGAAGTTTTCGTTGCGCCTAAATGCTTTTCGAAAAGTTTGAGCGTCGAAGTATGAATCTCTTTGACTTTATTGACGGCAATAACAGGGCATGATTCAGGGAGCCCTTTTCTTAGCTGACTGAGTATCCAAGTCAGGTGACGATTGCTTTTGGGAAGTTGCAGCAGAACCAAGTCAGCATCTGCTGGTATTTCGTCCATCGTGTTAAGAAACGTCACTCCTTTACATTGATTGTCTTCAAGATTCTGCTGAGCGCCTTTATGTGAAATAAAGGAGTCACTCATTGACGTCACATAATGTTTTTCTGAAAACCAGCAAGCCAACGCGCCAAAGCTGTCGTTGATAATCACAATGTGTTGCTTATCGGCTAGTGCCAGCTCTTCCACATGATTAATCAGATACTCATCACCTGCGTCCCAAGCTTGCAGTGTTTCGTTGGAGCGCAAAGGGTAGCGATGAAGCGTTAGGCTTCTGCCATGGAGGTTCAATTCGGTTTTCATAAGTAAAGGTAGGTTGATTCAATAAACTAGGGATTATTGTCGCAAATGATGGCAAGCGTAGATACAAAAAGCTGTTAAATTTTGAGTTTACTTGTATTTGCATGACTCATAGGCTCAGTCTGGAATCAACTCTGAGTTTTAAACTATTGCGTCGATTAAGGTTAAAATTTAATTTTAGACTTATACTTCAACATCGAGAGTTGGGTGCTGCAAGTTACCGTGAGTTGGGTATATACTTATGAAATTCGAATCGATGAGGAACGAATATGATCCAAGAAGTCATAGAGAAAAAGCTGCATAGTGAGTTGCAACCCAGCTACTTAAAGGTGATCAATGAAAGCTACATGCACAATGTGCCGCCGGGCTCAGAAAGCCACTTTAAAGTCATTGTTGTTAGCGACTCGTTTGCTGGTCATAGACTGATTGGCAGACACAGACAGGTTCATCAAATTCTTGCGGATGAGTTAGATAATCACATTCACGCCTTAGCGATTCATACTTACACCGATGAAGAGTGGAAGAGTGAGCAAAACGGCGCGCCTGACAGCCCTATGTGTGTCGGTAGTGGTCGTTAAAGCCGTTTAAAATAGAGTTTAGAAAGATGGTTTAAACCATCTTTTTTTTCGTTTTTCCAAGCGTAAGACTAAAGAATAGAGCAAGGTCGGTGAAAGAAATTACGTTAACAGTGTTTCAACATATGAATGAAAATCAAAGATTGTTTCAGCCGGTGAATGTTGTTTCACCATACGATATATGTGGAATATTGTATTTGTGCGATTGGTCAAAGTTATGAGTATTCTTTGACCTTTTAGACCTTATTCCACCTAAATAACCGCTCTATTCTTAGGATTGGTCATGGCATCAAGTTCCTAAAAAATGCTAGAATATTGCACCTGAGAAATCTCGGCCATTTCCTGTAACGAGATTTTTAATAGGATGTTGCGATTTTAGTGTTTAAAACAACACTGAAACCGGACACTAATGTCGTGTCTAAAAGTTACGCAATCAAAAGAATCTTTTTCCCGATAAAAGTAGTGCAAGTGCGTATGATTACAATAAAGAAGGGCTTGGATCTTCCTATCGCAGGAACTCCATCCCAGGTGATTAATGATGGTAAGACCATCAAAAAAGTCGCCTTGCTTGGCGAAGAGTACGTTGGCATGCGTCCAACCATGCATGTCCGCGTTGGTGATGAAGTGAAAAAAGCGCAAGTTCTTTTTGAAGACAAGAAGAACCCTGGCGTGAAATTCACTGCACCAGCAGCCGGTAAAGTGATCGAAGTTAACCGTGGCGCTAAACGTGTCCTTCAATCTGTAGTGATTGAAGTGGCAGGTGAAGAGCAGGTGATATTCGATAAGTTCGAAGCCGCTCAACTTTCAGGTCTGGATCGTGAAGTGATCAAGACTCAACTGGTTGAATCTGGCCTATGGACCGCTTTACGTACTCGTCCGTTTAGCAAGGTTCCAGCAATCGAGTCTTCAACTAAAGCGATTTTCGTAACTGCAATGGATACTAATCCACTCGCAGCTAATCCTGAGTTGATAATTAACGAGCAACAAGAAGCATTCGTTGCTGGTCTAGACATTCTTTCAGCCCTGACAGAAGGCAAGGTTTACGTATGTAAATCTGGCACCAGCTTGCCACGCTCTTCCCAGTCAAACATTGAAGAACACGTCTTCGATGGCCCTCACCCAGCAGGTCTTGCTGGCACCCACATGCATTTCCTATACCCAGTAAATGCTGAAAACGTGGCGTGGAGCATCAACTACCAAGACGTTATTGCGTTCGGTAAGTTGTTCCTCACAGGTGAACTTTACACTGACCGTGTTATTTCTCTGGCTGGTCCAGTAGTAAATAACCCTCGTTTAGTTCGTACGACACTAGGTGCTAGCCTAGACGACGTGACAGACAACGAGTTAATGCCAGGTGAAGTTCGTGTGATTTCTGGTTCTGTACTAACTGGTACTCATGCAACTGGTCCTCACGCATACCTAGGTCGTTACAACGTTCAAGTGTCTGTTCTACGTGAAGGTTATGAAAAAGAGCTTTTCGGCTGGGCGATGCCTGGTAAGAACAAGTTCTCAGTAACTCGCTCATTCCTTGGTCACCTATTCAAAGGTCAGTTGTTCAATATGACAACCACGACCAATGGTAGTGATCGTTCAATGGTTCCAATTGGCAACTACGAGCGCGTATTGCCGCTAGATATGGAACCTACTCTGCTACTTCGTGATCTATGTGCAGGCGATACCGACAGTGCAGCAGCACTTGGCGCGCTAGAGCTAGACGAAGAAGACGTAGCATTGTGTACCTTTGTTTGTCCTGGTAAGTACGAGTACGGTCAGCTACTTCGTGAATGCCTAGATAAGATCGAGAAGGAAGGGTAATTTTCATGTCTCTTAAAAAATTTATTGAAGACATCGAGCATCACTTTGAGCCTGGTGGTAAACATGAGAAGTGGTTTGCCCTTTATGAAGCAGCAGCAACGCTGTTTTATACTCCGGGTCTTGTAACAAAGAGAAGCTCACACGTTCGTGATAGCGTTGACCTAAAACGTATCATGATCATGGTTTGGTTCGCTGTATTCCCAGCAATGTTCTGGGGTATGTACAACGCGGGTGGCCAAGCTATCGCAGCACTGACTCACATGCACGCTGGTGATCAACTAGCGACAGTAGTAGCAGGCAACTGGCATTACTGGCTAACCGAAATGTTTGGCGGAACCATATCCGCTGATGCAGGGGTTGGCAGTAAGATGCTACTTGGTGCGACTTACTTCCTACCTATCTACGCAACAGTGTTTATTGTTGGTGGTTTCTGGGAAGTTCTGTTCTGTATGGTGCGTAAGCACGAAGTTAACGAAGGTTTCTTTGTAACTTCTATCCTGTTCGCACTTATCGTTCCGCCAACACTTCCTCTATGGCAAGCAGCGCTAGGTATTACCTTCGGTGTAGTTGTAGCGAAAGAGATCTTCGGTGGTACAGGTCGTAACTTCCTAAACCCTGCACTAGCAGGCCGTGCATTCCTATTCTTCGCTTACCCAGCGCAAATCTCGGGTGACGTAGTGTGGACAGCAGCTGACGGTTTCTCTGGTGCGACTGCGCTTAGCCAATGGGCTCAAGGTGGTAACGGTGCTCTAGTAAACACAGTTTCTGGTGCTCCTATCACTTGGATGGACGCTTTCATCGGTAACATCCCTGGTTCAATTGGTGAAGTATCGACGCTTGCTCTGATGATCGGTGCAGCGATGATCGTGTACATGCGAATCGCTTCATGGCGCATTATTGCGGGTGTAATGATCGGTATGATCGCGACAGCAACGCTGTTCAACGTTATCGGTTCTGATACTAACCCTATGTTCAACATGCCATGGCACTGGCACCTAGTTCTGGGTGGTTTTGCATTCGGTATGTTCTTTATGGCGACAGACCCTGTATCAGCTTCATTTACCAACAAAGGTAAATGGTGGTACGGCGCTCTAATCGGTGTAATGTGTGTTCTTATCCGTGTAGTTAACCCAGCGTACCCAGAAGGTATGATGCTGGCGATTCTATTCGCGAACCTGTTTGCACCTCTGTTCGACCACTTAGTTATTGAGAAGAACATCAAGCGGAGACAAGCACGCTATGGCAAGTAATAACGACAGCATTAAAAAGACGCTGGGTGTTGTTGTCGGGTTGAGCCTTGTTTGTTCAATCATCGTATCAACAGCAGCCGTAGGTCTACGCGATAAGCAAAAAGCTAACGCTGTACTAGATAAGCAATCTAAGATCGTTGAAGTTGCGGGCATTGATGCTGCAGGTAAGAAAGTGCCTGAGCTATTTGCACAATACATTGAACCACGTCTGGTTGACTTTAATACTGGTGACTTTGTAGAAGGTAACGCTGCAACTTACGATCAGCGTAAAGCCGCAAAAGATCCTGCTGAGTCTATCAAGCTTCCAGCTGAAGATGACAAAGCGAAGATCCTTCGTCGTGCTAATACAGGTGTTGTATACCTAGTTAAAGACGGCGACGCAGTATCTAAAGTTATCATACCGGTTCACGGTAATGGTCTTTGGTCTATGATGTACGCATTTGTTGCTGTTGAAACTGATGGCAACACAGTATCGGGTATCACTTACTACGAGCAGGGTGAAACTCCTGGACTTGGTGGTGAAGTTGAGAACCCAAGCTGGCGCGCACAATTCGTAGGCAAGAAACTGTTTGACGAAAACCACAAACCAGCTATCAAGGTTGTTAAAGGTGGTGCGCCAGCAGGTTCTGAGCACGGTGTTGACGGCCTGTCAGGTGCGACACTAACTAGTAACGGTGTTCAACACACATTTGACTTCTGGTTAGGTGACATGGGCTTTGGTCCATTCCTAGCAAAAGTTCGTGACGGAGGTCTGAACTAATGTCTAGTGCACAAAATGTTAAAAAGAGCATTCTAGCGCCAGTATTGGACAACAACCCAATCGCGCTACAGGTTCTTGGTGTATGTTCTGCTCTGGCAGTAACAACTAAACTAGAAACTGCGTTTGTTATGACGCTGGCAGTAACGTTTGTAACTGCTTTGTCTAACTTCTCGGTATCTCTAATCCGTAACCACATTCCTAACAGCGTACGTATCATCGTTCAGATGGCTATCATCGCATCGCTAGTAATCGTGGTAGACCAGGTGCTTAAAGCTTACCTTTACGATATCTCTAAACAGCTATCGGTATTCGTAGGCCTTATCATCACGAACTGTATCGTAATGGGTCGTGCTGAAGCATTCGCAATGAAATCTGCGCCAATCCCATCTCTTATCGATGGTATCGGTAACGGTCTTGGTTATGGTTTCGTTCTTATCACTGTTGGTTTCTTCCGTGAGCTATTCGGTTCAGGCAAACTATTTGGTATGGAAATCCTACCTCTAGTGAGCAACGGTGGTTGGTATCAGCCAAACGGCCTAATGCTTTTAGCGCCATCAGCATTCTTCCTAATCGGCTTCCTAATCTGGGCAATCCGTATTCTGAAACCAGAACAAGTAGAAGCGAAGGAGTAAGGACGTCATGGAACATTACATTAGTCTGTTAGTTAAATCGATTTTCATCGAAAACATGGCTTTGTCTTTCTTCTTAGGTATGTGTACGTTTCTTGCGGTATCTAAGAAAGTTAAGACCTCTTTTGGTCTAGGTGTTGCGGTTGTAGTAGTACTTACTATCGCTGTTCCAGTAAACAACCTGGTTTACAACCTAGTATTGAGAGAAAACGCTTTAGTGGAAGGTGTCGATCTTAGCTTCCTAAACTTCATCACCTTTATCGGGGTAATCGCTGCACTTGTACAGATCCTAGAAATGGTGCTAGACCGTTTCTTCCCACCTCTGTACAACGCACTAGGCATCTTCCTACCGTTGATCACAGTAAACTGTGCGATCTTCGGTGGTGTATCTTTCATGGTACAACGTGACTACAACTTTGCTGAATCTGTTGTTTACGGTTTCGGTTCTGGTGTGGGCTGGATGTTAGCCATCGTTGCTCTTGCAGGTATCCGTGAGAAGATGAAGTACTCTGACGTACCTCCAGGTCTACGTGGTCTAGGCATCACGTTCATCACTGTAGGTCTAATGGCGTTAGGCTTTATGTCTTTCTCTGGTGTTCAACTGTAAGTCGGGTAAACCGCAACAATTAAGGAATAGTCAATGGACATTATTCTTGGTGTAGTGATGTTTACTCTGATCGTACTTGCTCTAGTACTAGTGATTCTTTTCGCTAAGTCTAAGCTTGTACCAACAGGTGACATTACAATTTCTGTGAACGACGACCCTAATCTGGCGATCGTTACACAACCAGGTGGTAAACTACTTAGCGCTCTTGCTGGCGCTGGTGTATTCGTTTCTTCTGCCTGTGGTGGCGGTGGCTCATGTGGTCAGTGTCGCGTAAAAGTTAAATCTGGTGGTGGTGATATTCTACCTACCGAGCTTGACCACATTACTAAAGGTGAAGCACGTGAAGGCGAACGTCTGGCATGTCAAGTTGCAATGAAAACGGACATGGACATCGAACTTCCAGAAGAAATCTTCGGCGTTAAGAAGTGGGAATGTACGGTTATCTCTAACGATAACAAAGCGACATTCATCAAAGAGCTTAAGCTACAAATTCCAGATGGCGAATCAGTACCTTTCCGTGCTGGTGGTTACATCCAGATTGAAGCGCCTGCTCACCACGTGAAATACGCTGACTTCGATGTACCAGATGAGTACCGCGAAGACTGGGACAAATTTAACCTGTTCCGCTACGAGTCTAAAGTAAACGAGGAGACAATCCGCGCTTACTCAATGGCTAACTACCCAGAAGAAGAAGGTATTATTATGCTAAACGTGCGTATCGCTACGCCGCCGCCTAATAATCCTGATGTACCACCTGGTATCATGTCTTCATACATCTGGTCTCTTAAAGAAGGTGACAAGTGTACGATTTCTGGTCCATTTGGTGAGTTCTTCGCTAAAGATACGGATGCTGAAATGGTATTCGTTGGTGGTGGTGCTGGTATGGCTCCAATGCGTTCGCACATCTTCGACCAACTTAAGCGTCTGCACTCTAAGCGTAAGATGTCTTTCTGGTACGGTGCACGTTCTAAGCGTGAAATGTTCTACGTAGAAGATTTCGATGGCCTACAAGCAGAAAACGACAACTTCGTATGGCACTGTGCTCTATCTGACCCAATGCCAGAAGATAACTGGGATGGTTACACTGGTTTCATCCACAACGTACTGTACGAAAACTACCTGAAGGATCACGAAGCTCCTGAAGATTGTGAATACTACATGTGTGGTCCACCGATGATGAACGCGGCTGTTATCGGCATGCTGAAAGATCTAGGTGTAGAAGATGAAAACATCCTTCTAGATGACTTCGGTGGTTAATCCATCTAAGTAATTGAAATTTGTGGCTGACTCTTACGGGTCAGCCATTGTTTTTTCTGAATATTAATTGATATAGAAAATCGGTTTATATCGACACAACTTATTCTCTATATCCATTTCAATTTTCCATAGGAGTTAAACAAGTGAAAAAGTGGCTTGTTGCTTTTGCTTCTCTCTTAGTTCTTGCAGGTTGTGAACAGCCAGCAGAGCAAGTACATCTAACTGGCCCTACAATGGGGACGACTTACAACATTAAATACATTGCTGCGGAAGGTATTCCGGCTGCGACTGAACTACAAAAAGAAGTCGACCGTTTACTCGAAGAAGTGAACGATCAAATGTCGACTTATCGTAAAGATTCAGAGTTAAGTCGTTTTAACCAATACACAGAGTCTGATGCGTTTGAAGTCTCTCCTCAAACTGCGACCGTAGTGAAAGAAGCGATTCGCCTCAACGGCCTTACTTTAGGCGCATTGGATGTGACTGTAGGACCTTTGGTTAACTTATGGGGATTTGGCCCGGAAGCTCGCCCTGAAGTCGTGCCAAGTGATGAAGAACTAGCGTCACGTCGCGCTATGACAGGTATCGAACACCTAGAAGTGGCAGGCAACACACTGAAGAAAGACATTCCAAACCTTTACGTAGATTTGTCTACCATCGCAAAAGGGTGGGGCGTTGATGTTGTGGCAGATTACATCCAATCTCAAGGCATCATGAACTACATGGTGGAAGTGGGGGGTGAGATGCGCGTGAAAGGTATTAACCGTGAAGGTGTAGCTTGGCGTATCGCGATTGAGAAGCCGTCTGTTGAAGAGCGAGCTATCCAAGAGATCATCGAGCCGGGTGAGATGGCTATTGCGACCTCTGGCGATTACCGTAACTATTTTGAGCGTGATGGCGTTCGTTATTCGCACATCATTAACCCAGAAACAGGCAAACCGATCAACCACAAAGTGGTCTCAGTAACGGTACTGGACAAATCGTCGATGACTGCAGATGGTCTAGCGACTGGCCTGATGGTGATGGGTGAAGTAAAAGGGATGCAAGTAGCACAAGAAAACAATATTCCGGTGCTAATGATTGTTAAGACCGAAGATGGCTTTAAAGAGCTGGCATCTGATGCCTACAAGCCATACGTAAGCCAATAATTACATAAGTGAGCATGTCTTTATGAGTACATTTCTAATTACATTTGCCGTGTTTGTCGCTGTAATTGCGGCAATGTCGATCGGCTATATCATCCAGAAAAAAGTCGTAAAAGGTAGCTGTGGCGGCCTTGGTGCGGTAGGCATTGAAAAAGTATGCAACTGTCCTGAGCCTTGTGATGCTCGTAAAAAGCGAGAAGCTCGTGAAGCTGCACGCGCAGAGAAGCTGGCGGCTTGGGAAAAAGACCGTATCGCATAACACTGTGAAGAGTTTAGACATTAATAACCCAGCTTTATGCTGGGTTATTTTTTATCGTCTGTCTGACAGGGTATATACTCTTGGTTAGTGATCCTGTTTGAGGAGGTAGATATGGAAATGCATCAACACGGAATGACGGAATTGTTTGAACAGCTTGGCTTGGGCAGTTCACCAAGGGAAATTAAAGACTTCGTGAATAACCATCGACATAAACGTGATTCTGCGCCGATATATGAAGCGAGCTTTTGGACACGCTCACAGTCAGCTTTCTTGAAGCAGGCTATTGAGCAAGATGCGGATTGGGCAGAGCTGGTCGATCAACTGGACGTTATGTTGCGGGATTAACTGACACAATCATAGAACAGTCAATGGGTTATCGAATCGTATGGATTTGGCGGTCAGTTAACCAATTAAACTTTCATTTTCTTCAGGCATGAATTTAACTATACTGGTTTTTTAAACAGTGTAATCTAGGTTATGTCAGAGCGAATCAGAAAAATTATTCATGTCGATATGGATTGTTTTTATGCTGCCGTAGAGATGAGAGATAACCCAAACTACCGAAACATTGCACTTGCTGTAGGCGGCCATGAGAAACAGCGTGGGGTGATTAGTACCTGTAATTATGAAGCCCGCAAGTATGGCGTGCGCAGTGCGATGCCGACTGCAAGGGCGTTACAGCTGTGTCCTAACCTTGTGGTTGTACCAGGCCGTATGCATATTTACAAACAGGTTTCTCAGCAAATTAGAGCGATCTTTGAACGCTACACTCCTATTATTGAACCCCTCTCTTTAGATGAAGCGTATTTAGACGTGACTGATGCAACAGCATGTCACGGCTCCGCAACATTAATCGCTGAAGCTATTCGAAGAGATATCTGGAATGAGCTTGGCTTGACCGCTTCAGCCGGTGTGGCACCAATCAAGTTTCTCGCCAAAGTCGCCTCAGATATGAACAAGCCCAATGGCCAGTTTGTAATTCCTCCAGACAAAGTTCAGCAAGTCGTGGACAAATTACCATTGGAGAAAATTCCGGGTGTGGGCAAAGTCAGCCTGGAAAAACTGCATCAAGCGGGTTTTTACCTTTGTGAAGACATTAAAAACAGTGATTACCGAGAACTGCTGCGTCAGTTTGGCCGCCAAGGTGCCTCATTATGGAAGCGGAGTCAGGGAATTGATGACAGAGAAGTGGTCGTTGAACGAGAGAGAAAGTCTGTCGGTGTAGAGCGCACGTTTAGCCAGAATATCTCCACTTATGACGAATGTTGGCAGGTAATAGAAAGTAAGCTTTATCCCGAGCTTGAGAAACGATTAGAGCGCGCTAGCCCTGATAAGTCGATCATCAAGCAAGGCATAAAAGTGAAGTTCGCCGATTTTCAGCTGACAACCATAGAACATATTCACCCTCAGCTTGAGCTAAATGATTTCAAGGTATTGCTGAGAGACATTCTCAAGCGTCAGCAGGGACGAGAAATTCGCCTTTTAGGCCTGAGTGTGATGCTCAAGCCGGAAACACAAGCTCGTCAGCTGAGTTTTTTCTAAGTTCGGGCTTTACTCACCTGCTCGATAACTTTATCGAAGGATACATTCGCCATTGCGCCATAGCCGGACTTTTTTGTCGCTTTTAGCTGGCTGATAAGCGGTGTACTGATCCCACATAAGAACCGGGCAACCGCCTCATTACTGATGGTTGTCGGAGATAATTGCACAAACTCATTCACCCAAGACACGACCTGTTCGTGCTCGGGCAGTTGATTTTCCTGAGCCGGAAACGTAGCTACTTGGCCTCGACAAACCGAGCAATGACCACATTGAGTCGGTGCGTTGTGGTCCGCAAAGTAGTGTGCCAGTTGGTGGCTTAAGCACTCTGAAGATTGAAATAAGCCCAACATCGTATGAATACGCTCGATATCTTTGTGCTCTTTAGATTGAAACAGCTCGTAAAGATGTTGTTCCAGCGTCTCAGCGCCTTGTTGAGTTGGAAGCACAGTGTAAACGTCGGTTAATTGCTTACTCTCCAGTTCAATCCAGCCGTTTTGATGAAAGTAATCCAGTGCCGCTACCACGCGGCTTCTCTCTGATTGATAATGCATCCAGAGTGCGTCTAAATCTACCTGACACCATACTTTGGCTTTTGTCGAGCAAGTGAAGATGGCTTCTACAAACTGGCGTCGTTCGCCTTGAAACTGGTTGAGGATAAAGTGCTGATCTTGGAGAAACTTAAAGCGATACTCGGCAAAATAGCTGTATTTCGCCTCGATGACTTTCTCCAACTCCAAATACACCAGCAGGGTTTTAAGTGGTAACTGACGTATATTACTGTCACGAGACAGGCGCAGCGGCACGATTTCCCACTGTGGAGCATGTTCACGAGCTTGCTCTAAAACATACTTGATAGAGGTACGTTCTGGCGTATCTCCATAAACAAAGTTCTCCAGTACGGTTAAGCCAGACGTATTGCCGAGAAGAATACATTCAGAGCGTTGACCGTCACGTCCGGATCGACCAATTTCCTGTGCGTAGTTCTCAATAGATTTCGGTAGGTCGAAGTGAATCACTCGGCGAATATCTGACTTGTCAACACCCATACCAAACGCGATCGTCGCTACGATGCAGTCAATTTGGCTATCCATAAACTGCTGCTGAATTTGTTCTCGAACGTCACTCTTCATCCCTGCATGATACGCATGGGCGTTAATGCCGATGTGGATAAGCGATTTTGCCACCTGCTCGGCAGTTTGTTGTTGAGTCACATACACAATGGTTGGCAGAGTAGGTTGTGCAGCAACGATGTTGTTAAGCTGAGTCTGTTTCTCCGATTCCTTGCAAGGAATGACTGAGATATCCAGATTTGGGCGATAGAAACCCGTAACGGTAATATTCTCACTGGCGATATTGAATTTCTGCTGCATATCATCAATAACGGCGGGTGTTGCTGTAGCAGTAAGCAGCAAGGATTGAGGTATGTTCAGCTCGCGCTGGTATTGTGGCAGTTTCAGGTAATCGGGACGAAAGTTATGTCCCCATTCAGAAATACAGTGTGCTTCGTCCACGACCATTAATGATATTGGGATCTGACGTATAAACTCACGGAATCGTTCGTTCTTGAGCCGTTCGACTGAAATCATCAGAATCTTTATCTGGCCGTTTTTCACCCCCGCCATCACTTGCTGAGATTCTTCCCGACTTTGGCTGCTGTCAATTGATGCCGCCGCAATGCCTTTACTTTGTAAAAAGCTAAGCTGGTCTTTCATTAACGCAAGGAGTGGCGAAATCACCAAAGTCAGGTTTGGCAGTTGCGTTGCGGGCAACTGATAACAAAGTGATTTTCCTGATCCGGTTGGAAAGATTGCCGCTGCAGAGTCACCATTCATCACAGCTTCAATGACGGGTTGTTGACCTGAGCGTAATGAGTCAAAACCAAATATCGACTGAAGTGTTTTCTGCAACTGGGCACTTTTCTGCAACTGAATGGTTTGCATAATAGGGAAACCTTTCTTTAATGATAAACTAGATCACAATACCATAATCTGTTTGCTAAAAGTGCCTTTTAAAAGTATGAACAAAGCAGAGTTAGTCCAAATAATCATTCAGCAATTGGAAGAAAAACTTCAGATTGCGCACGCTGCTACCCAGAGAGCCATCGATGCAGCGACAGATGAAGAGACGGTTCCTGAACACAAGTATGACACGCTGGCGTTAGAGGCCTCTTACCTTGCTCACGGTCAGGCAATGCGAGTTCAGGAGAGTGAAGAAGAGTTACAGCAGTACCGTTCGTTGGTCATTCGAGACTTTACGGATATGCCGATTGGTGTCGGAGCTTTTGTCTTGCTGGAAGACGATGATTTGCATGAAAAGTGCTTTTTTATCGGCCCTTGCTCAGGTGGCTTAACAGTTGAGTGGCAAGAGAGGCAAGTCTTTGTCTTAACGGCGAAATCTCCGCTTGGTCGAGCATTGGTGGGAAAAGAAGAAGGGGAGGATGTTGATATTAAAATTGGCGATAAAACAATTGGTTATTCGGTGGTGACGGTTTTCTGACATCAAATGTATAACCCAGTGTTATGTTTAACGGTAGTAAAGTTGGATAAAAGAGAAAGACATGAAGAAACTGCTTACACTTTCATTGCTGGTAGTGAGTGCTTCTGGCTATACAGCGCAGTGTCGTGTGGACATCAATAATGAAGTTCGTCTGGATGGACAGAGTTTGGAAATTCATCAATCTACTGGTGATACGGCGGTTGTCGATGAACAAAACAACCTGTTCATTAAAGGGGAGCAAGTCGAACTCGATGCTGATCAGCAAGCAGCGATTGAAGGCTACCGAGAGAAAATGAACGCTTACATCCCTCAGGCTAAACAATTGGCGAGTGATGGTTTAGATCTGGCGAATGCCATCATCGATGATGTCGCGGCGAGTCTGGATGCACCTGACGCTTTTGACAATGTAAAAGCATCGGTCAAAACATTTTTTGAAGACGTAGAATCGCGCTACTACAAAGACGGTGACTTTATTTTGCCTGCTGAAAGTTTTGAATCGATGACTCAAAGCTGGACGGACGATTTTGCTAAAGCTCAGGAAATCTTCAACAAAGAGTTTTTGGCAAGTGCGTTTGAAGCGTTGTCGAAAAAGATGCAAGAAGAAGACGGGCTTAATCTGACGGCGCTGTCTGAAAGTATGACGGAGTTGAGTGCAAAAGTTGAACAACGTATCAATGAGCATTCGCAAGGTATAGAGCAAAAAGCGGAAGAGTTGTGTGACTCACTCGATGATATGGCCGTTCAGGAGGATAACGTCCTGAAGAAAATTCCAGAGCTGAAAGACTATCGCGTCTTTACGATTTAACCTCTGAACATAACCAAAGAGAGCGCCATTGTGCGCTCTCTTGCTATATGGGCATTTAAACCATCACATGAAGCTGAAGTTTTATTAAGCGTTCTGCTAGGTAAGCTCTGGTCAAGAAATGCATCACTACGACGAAACTTGAGATGTACGTAATATTTTACAAACTGAATGTCTGCTGATCGTTGTTGTTGTCGAGTATTTAACCTACTTGCTCTTGCTGATTAGTTGATATTTCTATAATGTACTAGCCAACTAGTTCATTGGTGTATTGTGTGAGTGGTATGACACAACAAAATTCTTCTCAGCCTCGTGAGCATTTTGGCTCTCGCCTCGGATTCATTTTAGCCGCAGCAGGTGCGGCAGTGGGTCTGGGCAATATTTGGGGCTTCCCTACGCAAGCTGCCAGTAATGGTGGTGGTGCATTCTTGTTAGTTTACTTAGTGATGATTCTTATCGTCGCGTTTCCTATGCTTGTGGTTGAAATGGCGATTGGCCGTCATGGTCAGGCAAACCCTGTCGACAGTATGCGAGCGCTGACTCATAATCCTGTCGCTAAAAAGTTTGGCGGCCTGGTCGGTTGGATCGGTCTGAGTGTACCAAGTGCGGTATTAGCGTTTTATTCCATTGTTGGTGGTTGGTTGATCTGCTTTTTATTAGGTGCGATTACCGACATCATGGGCTTGGAAGCTGTTACCGCTTGGTTCAAAGGATTCAGTGTCGAGCGCAATCTGTTTGGTACGATTACTTTTTATGTTCTCACGGTTTTAATCGTACAAGGTGGCGTTAAACAAGGTATCGAAAAATGGTCAACACGCTTGATGCCAGCACTTTTCGTTTTATTTGCGTTGCTGTTTGTTTACATCATGACGCAAAACGGCGCAATGGAAGGTCTTAAGCACTACCTTGTACCGGATTTTGAAAAGATTTGGGACCGAAAACTCATCTTAGCTGCAATGGGACAGGGTTTCTTCTCGCTGACCATTGGTGGCTGTTCGATGCTGATTTACGGTTCTTACTTAAGCAAGAAAGAGAACTTGCCTAAAATGGCGATGAACGTGACTCTAGTGGATACCGCAGTGGCATTTATTGCTGGTCTGGTTGTGATGCCAGCGATGTTTGTCGCGATGCAGAAAGGCGTTCAGATTTACGCGGAAGATGGTTCCCTGCTAAGCTCAGATACGCTGGTATTTACTGTTCTGCCGTTGATGTTTGATAGCTTGGGCTTACTTGGCCAATTGTTCGCTATCGTGTTCTTCTTACTACTTACGATTGCTGCCCTGACATCATCTATCTCGATGCTTGAGTGTCCGGTGGCTCTGGTCAGTGAGCGTTTTAATACTCCACGTAGCGGAACCAGCTGGGTTCTAGGTGGTTTGATTGCTCTGTTCAGTGTCGTGATCGTATATAACTTTGGTGCGATGTTTGGTTTGGTAGCAACTGTGGCGACTCAGTACCTGCAACCAACGGCGGCTTTACTGTTCTGTCTGTTTGGTGGCTGGGTATGGAGTCGTAACTCGAAGATTAAAGAGCTTGAGCAAGGCTTCCCAGAGTTTACTCAAGGCTGGTTTGGCAAATTATGGCCTGTGTACGTGAAGTTTGTTTGCCCTGTGCTGGTGGCGACGGTTATCTGGGCTTCATTTGGCTAATTAATACCAACCTAAGTAAGAAAGTGGTCATACTTAATGATAGAGAAGCAGAAAACAGGCATCGAGAACAAACACGCATGAACCCATCCATGGGGCTTCTATTTGCCATCCACGGTAAATAGAGTTGGTTTATCGACCCCTGTTCCCTGATCAGTTAATTTTTCAGATTGGTATAACTAATTAACTAATAAAAGAAAAGGGCTTGATGATCGATCATCAAGCCCTTTTTGTATTCTGCCCAGAGGAGACGTATTAACGGAACTGACCGGCTTCCGGAAGGAAATCAAAACCCGCCGTTGCCAGTTTCGCTTCCAGCGCTGCACGGTCGATATCAAAGAAAGCCACGAGCTTATCCAAATCGCCGCCAAAGTCATCACGCAGCTTCATGTTGACGATGCTCATTAGCATCACAGGATCCATAGATGCAAAATTCGCCAGATTCATTACTTATCCTCAAAATCAGAAATCAGTAAGTTTGCCGCGGCAAATGCTGCCGCTTCACGAGTTTCTTGCGGTAGTGACTCGTTTGCAGCAACGTCATTCAACGCTTTTACTGCACAAGAAATTGCTTGTGGCACATAAGCTTGATCGCCACTGCCAATTTGAGCGTAAAGCTCACGAACTAGTTCACAACAGCCGTATACTTGCATTGTATAATCCTTAAAAGTGATAACTGCTGTCAAATATACACATAGCCGATTTGAAACTCAAAGCAGAGACTTGTCTTGCCTCAATTTGTTGTTCGCATTGAGCACGGTTTAATCACATCAGAAGTGATAGGTTGTACCTGACTTAATTTTACTTACTAATGTCATTCCGAGGAGCCTTGGCGACATCAGGAATCTAATAGCAGCGAGCTGAGAAATTTTGGCGTTTTCCTTCGCAACATAAAACTTAGAAAGTAGATTCTGAATCACGCTCGTTCCTCGCTGTCCAGAATGACGAGTGGTTTGAGTATGTCGCTTTCTGTTATGTGATTGGTATTTAATAGGTATAAAAAAGGGCTGACCGAAGCCAACCCTTTCTAACAATAAGATAGGTAGAGAACTTATTGTAGCTGAGTTTTAATGTGCTCAACGATATCAGCCATTGCTACGGCTGTTTTCTCACCAGAACGACGGTTCTTGTACTCGAAGTTACCTTCTTTCATTGAACGATCGCCGATGATGATCGTATGCGGTACGCCTAGTAGCTCCATATCAGAGAACATTACGCCCGGACGCTCTTTACGGTCATCAAACAGGACTTCGATACCCATCGCAGTCAGTTCTGCGTACAGCTTCTCAGCCGCCTCTTTCACTTCTTCTGACTTGTGCATGTTCATTGGTACGATTGCTACCTGGAACGGTGCTAGCGCGTCTGGCCAGATGATACCGTATTTATCGTGGTTCTGTTCAATTGCTGCTGCAACAACGCGAGAAACACCAATACCGTAACAGCCCATCTCCAGAATAACGTTTTTACCGTCTGGACCAAGTACGCCACAGTTCATCTTCTCTGAGTAGTTCTTACCTAACTGGAAGATGTGGCCGACTTCGATACCACGCTTAAGCTGAATAGTACCTTTACCACATGGGCTAGGATCACCTTCAACCACGTTACGTAGATCTTCAACTTGGTCAAGTTCAACGTCACGGCCCCAGTTAATCCCGAAGTAGTGTTTGTCGTCGATGTTAGCACCACCGCCGAAGTCACTCATTACCGCTACGCTGCGATCAACGATGAACGGCAGTTTAAGGCCAACCGGGCCAAGTGAACCTGGACCTGCGCCGACAAGTGCACGAATTTCTTCTTCTGTCGCCATTTCTAATGGAGCAGCAACTTGTGGAAGGTTCTCTGCTTTTACTTCGTTCAGTTCATGATCGCCACGAACAAGCAGCGCAATGATCGGTGCATCAACTTCATCAGACGCTTTGACAAACAGTGTCTTGATGGTTTTCTCAATTGGCAGACCGTGTTGCTCAACCAACTCTGCGATGGTTTTCGCATTAGGTGTATCGACTAGCGTCATCTCTTGAGTTGGTGCTGGAGCAGAATCGGTTGGTGCTAATGCTTCTGCTTTTTCAAGGTTCGCTGCGTAGTCGGATTCAGTAGAGAAGGCGATAAGGTCTTCACCACTTTCTGCCAGTACATGGAACTCTTGAGAGCCGCTACCACCAATTGCGCCGCTATCAGCAAGCACAGGACGGTAATCCAGACCCATACGGTCGAATGCTTTACAGTAAGCATCGTGCATTGCGTCGTATGACTTTTGCAGACCTTCTTTGTCGATGTCGAAGCTGTACGCATCCATCATCGAGAACTCACGAGAACGCATGACACCAAAGCGTGGACGGCGTTCGTCACGGAATTTAGTCTGGATTTGGTACAGGTTCAGAGGAAGTTGTTTGTAAGAGTTTACCTCGTTACGCACCAAGCTGGTGATCACTTCTTCAGCGGTTGGGCTAAGAACAAACGGACGTTCATGACGGTCAGTAAAGCGAAGTAGCTCAGGTCCCATTTTCTCGCTGCGGCCTGTCTCTTCCCAAAGTTCAAACGGCTGAACAACGGGCATCAAAGTTTCGATTGCACCTGCATTGTCGATCTCTTGACGAACGATGTTTTCGACTTTACGCAGCACACGTAGACCAGTAGGTAGCCAGGTGTATAGACCTGAAGCCAGCTTACGGATCATACCTGCACGTAGCATGAGCTGGTGGCTCACTACTTCTGCGTCGTTTGGAGTCTCCTTCAGAGTAGAAAGAAGATAATTACTGGTACGCATTAAATTTATCCGTTTATTTAAGTTAATTACTCATGTCACTGCTGACGAGAGTATGGAAGTCCCACAATGGGAAATTTATTAGCCGCTTATAATATCAGCCAATTGGCTTTGTCAAAAGCTTTCGATCGCAGTAACCGTTATTAAGTTGTCCTTCACGGTAAACTTGACGTTTAAATCGAACAAATTTACCGCATATTCTTTGTTGTCTGGCTTGTTTCTCTTGTACGCGGGACGGGGATCTTGCGCTAAGACTTGTTCGATCACCGACAGTAAATGATCAGTATCGTATTGCTTTTGTACCACCGCCAATGCTTGTGATGACAGTGCTTGCGAAGAAAAAGTGACTTGCGATTTTTCTGGTTCTTCCCCCGCATAACCACCTTGTGCATCTGGAATCGAATCCGAGTAGGGAATGTAAGGTTTAATGTCGACAATCGGGGTGCCATCAACCAAGTCAACGCTGCCTAGTTCTAGGTATATTTGTTCACCTTGCTTGATTACGCCTTTGACTTCTACAGCTGACATACCAATACCATTTGGCCGAAAAGTGGAGCGAGAGGCAAACACACCGATTCTCTCATTCCCGCCTAAACGTGGAGGCCTGACAGTGGGCTTCCAGCCTGCCGCTAAATTTTGATCAAACAGAAACAGTAACCACACATGAGAAAACTGTTCTAAACCTCTGACTGCTTCAGGGCTGTTTGCCTCGCCTAAAAGTTTCACTCTTGCTGTAGCTGCAGGTACTAAACGTGGTTGGCGAGGGACCGCGAACTTTTCTTTGTAAGGCGTTTCAATGACGCCAATTGGCTCAATGGAATACATAGTGACCATATTTAACAATTCGTTTAACACAAAAAGTATCACAAATTTCTCTTGCGATTTCTCTTGATAATAATTATCATTTAAGATGTTATAACATAACAATATGACTGAGAGGAAAATACGATGAAACCAGGTATTCACCCTGAATATCGCCCTGTGGTATTTCACGACACCAGCGTAGATAAATATTTTGTTGTTGGTTCAACGCTTAAAACCGACCGAACTATCGAGTGGGAAGACGGTAAAACATACCCTTACATGACTTTAGATGTGTCGTCAGCATCTCATCCGTATTACACAGGTAAACAGCGAGTGGTGCAGGCAGAAGGACGCATTGCTAACTTCAATCGTCGTTTTGGGCAATTTACTAAAGAATAAGGAGAAAGACATGAAAGTGGTTAAATCATTAAAGAGCGCGAAAAGTCGCCACCCTGACTGCCAAATAGTGAAGAGAAGAGGGCGTCTGTACGTTATTTGCAAAACGAATCCTAGATTCAAGGCCGTACAGAAGTAGCAATATATTATCTCGGTTGATTATGGTTTTGTTTAATTGATAGTGTTGATTTATGCATTTTATATGGATGAAATATCTACATATTTGCAAATAACTGGTTAAATGTTTGTCTGTTGGTTACACTTTGTAACGTTTTTGACTTTGAATTGACTCTTTACTCAAGTACCCTTCGCTCGCTTTTTGACAACTTTGTCACATTTGCATAGGAATAAAAACAAGGAGGGAACAGATGAGTTCATCTGCTTCAATTAAACAAAACACGCCTAAAAAGCCGCTGTTTACGCGCTTTTTGGATACTGTCGAATATTTGGGGAACCTTTTACCCCATCCGATTACACTATTTGCCATTTTCTGTTTAGCCATTTTGGTGATGTCGGGTATAGCTGGTTACTTCGAAGTATCCGTTATGGACCCTCGTCCAGAGGGGGCAAGTGGTCGTTCCGCAGACGGTATGATCCACGTTGTCAGCTTACTTAACGCTGATGGTTTACAACTTATCGTTACTAACCTAGTGAAGAACTTTGTTGGTTTTGCCCCGCTAGGTACGGTACTTGTAGCAATGCTTGGTGTTGCTATCGCAGAGTACTCTGGTCTACTTTCAGCAGCGATGCGTGGTCTGGTAATGGGTGCGTCTCAGCGCATGGTTACAGTAACAGTCGTTTTTGCGGGTATCATTTCAAATACGGCATCTGAGCTTGGCTATGTGGTACTGATTCCACTAGCAGCAATGCTTTTCCACTCGTTAGGTCGTCATCCTCTTGCTGGTCTTGCTGCTGCATTTGCTGGTGTATCTGGTGGTTACTCTGCAAACCTACTTATCGGTACGGTTGATCCACTGCTTTCAGGTATTACTGAAACTGCAGCACAAATGATCGACCCAACCTACACGGTAGGTCCAGAAGTAAACTGGTACTTCATGTTTGTATCTACTTTCTTCATTGCGATTACTGGTGCGTTTGTTACTGAGAAAATCGTTGAGCCAAAACTTGGTAAGTACAATGAAGAAGAAGCCTCAGAAGATCTGTCTAAAGACAAAATGGGCGGTCTAACAGACCTGGAGAAGAAAGGTCTAAAACTGGCAGGTATTGCTATTCTGGCGGTATCAGCGTTGTTGGCTTGGACAATCGTTCCAGAAAATGGCGTTCTACGTTCTGATGCTGGTACTATCGCAGGTTCACCATTCCTGAAAAGTATCGTTGCTTTCATCTTCGTATTCTTTGCTATCCCTGGTTTTGTATACGGTAAAGTTGTAGGCACAATGAAAACTGACCGTGATGTTATCGATGCGATGTCTAAATCTATGTCTTCTATGGGCATGTACATCGTACTGGTATTCTTCGCAGCTCAGTTCGTTGCTTTCTTTAAATGGACGAATTTTGGTCAGGTATTCGCAGTTGCGGGTGCGGATTTCCTACAAAACATCGGTCTAACAGGCCCTATGTTGTTCTTTGCCTTCATTCTAATGTGTGGCTTCATCAACCTGATGATCGGTTCTGCATCGGCGCAGTGGGCAGTAACTGCACCAATCTTCGTACCAATGCTAATGCTGGTAGGTTACGCGCCTGAAACTATTCAGGCGGCTTACCGTATCGGTGACTCGACAACCAACATCATCACACCAATGATGAGCTACTTTGGTCTAATCCTAGCGGTTGCAACTCGCTACATGAAGAACCTGGGTATCGGTACGCTAATCGCGACCATGCTACCTTACTCAATCTGCTTCATCATAGGTTGGAGTGTGCTGTTCTATCTATGGGTATTCGTATTTGGTCTACCAGTAGGTCCTGGCGCGGCAACTTACTACACGCCGTAATAAAAAAGCACCTCACACAGCTCTAAAAAAGCCTGCGAATCTCGCAGGCTTTTTTTAGTTTTGGACGTTTTGGACGTTTGGTTAACGTTTGGCGAGAATCCTGTCTAAGTGATTGGCAAACTCTCGACGCTCTGTTTGCGATAGGGAAGCGGGACCACCGGTTTGAATACCGCTAGCACGCATGGTATCCATAAAGTCACGAATGTTAAGGCGCGCTTTGATGGTGTCTTTGGTGTAAAGTTCACCACGAGAACTTAATGCCAGCGCA
Organism: Vibrio sp. STUT-A11; assembly: GCF_026000435.1. Classification (NCBI taxonomy): domain Bacteria; kingdom Pseudomonadati; phylum Pseudomonadota; class Gammaproteobacteria; order Vibrionales; family Vibrionaceae; genus Vibrio; species Vibrio sp. STUT-A11. The sequence continues at coordinate 778,925 of NZ_AP026763.1, forward strand.
CCTTTGTCGATCACTTCATCAGCAAGTGGAATATCAGAGGTAATGACCAAGTCATTGGCTTCCACGCGTCGAACAATTTCGTTATCGGCAATATCAAAGCCTGCCGGTACCTGAAGCGAATGAATGTTGGCTCTTTTCGGAACCGGCACAATATGGTTGGCAACGAAAGTACATTCAACACCAGTTCGTTCTGCTGCACGAACAATGGTCTCTCGAATGACCTTCGGGCAAGCGTCTGCATCTACCCAAAGCTTCATGACTTTTTCTCGCTCAGTTTTGCTTCTAGTTCTTCTATGCGAGCGGTCAGTTGTGCGACCGTATTCTCAAGCGTAGTCAGGCGATCTTCTTGCGACGCTTTCTGGGCGGCAACTTCAATTTTTGGCACACGATTCGCGCTCCTCCAGCTCTTGATCGTCGCGATTAATGCTGGCATAGGTACAGGCGTTCTCATTCGTGCTTTAACTAGAGCCACACTCGGTTCTTTCCCTTCTTGCTGAAGCTGCTCCAAAACCGCTTCCAGTTCTTTAGTGACGTCTTGGGTTAACATTTTCAATCCTTAACAACGATATTATTATCATCATACGTTGAGCGGCTAGATTTAGCGAATAGCAATTTGGATTGCGTCTTGTGAGAGATCTCTTACAAGGGGTGTGAGAGAAAACGATTTCTTTAGCAGATAAACAGAAATAGCTCGTTGTAATTCATTGATATATTTGGGTTTAACTTTTTATTAACAATTAAACCCTGAAAAAATGTTAGTGGGCATAATTGTGATTGCAAAAGAAAAGAGTAAATTAAACCTTGTCGGCAGGAAGCGGACACGGAACAGGAAAGCACCACGGAATTGGTCATCGTCAGGAAGACGATTTGGTCACTCAGGATGAGTGAACAAGCAAGGAGCACTGGACATTGTAAGGACACAATCATCAATAGGATGTTGATGACTAAGGATAGACAATGGACCCCTCATAGGATTGAGGCAGGACAGCATCAGGACGATGCCATGGACACCGCTCAAGGAACAAGTGAAGTGCGCTAACGGGGAATGTTGGCTATCAGGATTGATAAGGACACCGCTAGGACGGCGACGTAAGGACAGGACTGATGGATTCAGTCACTATTATGGATGATGCATGGAGCATTATTTTGTAGCCGGACTGCTGCGAGTAAGATCATGACCCCGATACACTTGTGTCGGGGTTTTTCTTATTTTAAGTCCATGCATTAAATTTGGTCGGTAAAAATGTTATTTGCCAAAAGAGGCGATGAATTAAGCTCGAATGGCTGACACGACCAGAAGTAAGGAAATCGTTAAAATCTGACAATATTGTCCGACTTTTCTTACGTAGCAATTTAGTGACTTTAATAAAATTAATATCATAAGATGAATAAAAGATTAAACTGCAACTTAACAGTTTGTTAGTAAGGCAGTTTAAAACATTACCCTTTCCTATCAGTTGGTTTAACTTTTGGCTTTTCTACAAGGTTTTATGCCCCGCAGTTGATGAATCGTATCGTTCGAATACGCGATATGCGGGTACGTTTGGTTTGTTGTAATCAAGGAAAAGATGTGGCCATAGTGACCAGAAGAATGCTTCTTCTACCCTACGATGAGTCGTTACAACTTGAGTTCGTAATGCTTAACTGCTGTGCGAAAAACCGCGCTGAAATGAACGGTCCGCATACTGTAGCGTCTGCTAAACAGCTATTTGAAAAAATACTCGATGATAGAAATATTTATAGTCTGGCGGTACTTGAAAGCACCAGCCGTGATTATATGGGGCATATTTTTATTTCTCAGCTCGATTCGGAGCCTGAGTTAGGATTTATCTTTGATAAAGCGTATTGGGGGAAAGGGTTGGCGACAGAAGCGTTGAAGGCTTTCTTCCCTAAAGCTTGTCGGGAGTTTGGGTTGAGTGAAGTCACTGCTAACGTTAACAGCAGTCATCACGCTTCATTGGCGCTACTGAAAAAACTAGGCTTTGTTGTCACCCGTGAAAGTAAGGACTTATACGGCCCTTACTTTGAAATGACCTTTACAAGCGATGCGGTGGTAGGTGAAAGCTCAGCGGCCTAAAACCAACCATCGTTAATTCCCCCTGGTAACAGTCGTCGCCAAGGGATGAAAACTCAAATTGATACAACGTATGCCAACGCCAGATTCCATCTGGCGTTTTTAGTTTATGCGCACCAAAAGCGATGCTCACCAATTGGAGATCCAACTGATCACATTTGCGTGTTATTGCTGCTTTTGCCAGTTCAGATTGACGTCGCTGTTGCCAAAATAGGAAGCAGAAAAAACACAGTCCCAATATTGCCAGTAGATCTCCTATCATCTCTAATCCTTTATTAACCCTTTGTCGCTTGCTGTAAATTGACCAGAGCTCGCGTCAACTCTTCGGATGGACTGGAGTGCAGCAATGGCAGCAATACCATTCTGAGCTCTGGCAGCATGACTAAATCTGCGAATAGTTGATTAAACAGAGTTTGGTTGCCAGTTTGAGCAAGACGCAGTAAGAATTGTTCTGCGATTTCTGCGTCGGCTAGCAAATGCCAAGTACGTCCTGCAATACCAATTAGTACTTCTTGGTGGCTGAGACGAGGGCTTTGCAGAATCGCTTTTAATACAGGAAGGGCGATGTTTGTAGGCGCTCCTGCTAATGCTCGAATGAGTGCAGACAACAAAAATAGGTCGGGTTCGTTACTCTCTATCTCTTTGTGTGCTTTCTCAGCGATGCGTTCTGCCAGGCGTTCTTGAAGGTCTACGTGTTCTAGTGCCCCTAACAGCGCATACAAAGGCTCGTTTGGTAAATGGTGAATGGCTTTGCGTAGTGCTACGGCATTTTGTTCTTTGCCTAAGCGAGCTGCCATGTCGGTAATACCTTGCAAGCCGACAGTCTGCCAGTTTTCCCATCCAAGACCACCAGAGAAATAGTGCTGGGTATGTTCGTAATACTGGCTGGTGGGCAGATCTAAACTAGAGCGAATTAAGCTATGGAATACCGCCATTTTGTCTTCAGAAGGTTTGAAGGTGTATGGGTTATTGGACAGCTTTTGTTGCTGTTCTTCAGACATATCGTCACTCAGACGCGTCCCCATCGCTTCAACCACGTATTTAATGAAGTTTCCGATATCAGACTGCTTCAGTAGGCCGCGCTCATCGAGATCAAACTTAAGAAACCAAATCCAGGGTTGCTTTTGCTCATTCCAGTAAGCGATGGCCAGGTGTGCTTTGCGCTGCATCGGGAAAGGGTAAGGGCACTGTCCTTTTTCCACATCGGCAAATATTTTTGGATCAATGGCCTTGATGCGACGACCAAGGTCGAAGATTTGATAATCACAGTTGCTGTTGTTGAGCAATTGCGTGAGGGTCTGAATGTTTTCCATTAAATACGACGTCCTAACGTTCTTTTCACAAGAGATGGTATCATTCTCGGCTAATTCAAGGTTCGATATGTAAAAGTTAATGACTACAAGCACAAAACTGGCGGAATTACTTCACCAACTTGAAGCGCAGCTGCACAAGCACCAACTTTGGCAACAAACGATGCCATCGCCACAAGCCCTGCAAAGTGTAGAGCCGTTTGCGATAGATACCCTTCATCCGCATGAGTGGCTGCAGTGGATATTTATTTCCCGAATGCGCGTTTTGGTTGAAAGTAACCAGCCTTTGCCACGTGGCTTTTCAATTGAACCCTATTTTTCAGAGGTGTGGAAACAAGAGCCGCAATACGCTGAGCTATTGGTCACCATCCGAACTATCGACGAACTATGTAAGTAACCTCAATGTCAGAACAAGAAACATCACAACCCGTTTCTCCAGTGGAATTGGAGATTGTTTATCAAGATGAATACTTTGTCGCGGTGAACAAGCCTGCCGGTATGCTGGTACATCGTAGTTGGTTAGACAAACACGAAACCCAGTTCGTCATGCAAACATTACGTGATCAAATTGGTCAGCACGTTTTTCCTCTGCACCGTTTAGATCGACCAACGTCTGGGGTATTGGTGTTTGCGCTTTCCAGTGAGGTCGCATCTCAAGTAATGCCGATGTTTGCTGAGCATAAAATGGAAAAAACTTATCATGCCATCGTGCGCGGTTGGATTGAGGAAGAGGGCGTTTTAGATTACGCGCTTAAAGTCGAATTAGACAAAATCGCGGACAAGTTCGCTTCTCAGGAAAAAGAAGCGCAAGAAGCTGTCACAGCTTATAAACCTCTGGCGAAAGTTGAAGTGCCGTACTCCACCGGGAAGTTTCCAACCACACGTTATTGTCTAGTGGAAATGCATCCTAAAACTGGGCGTAAACATCAGCTTCGTCGTCATATGGCCCACCTACGCCACCCAATCGTAGGTGATACTTCTCATGGTGATGGTAAGCACAACAAACTGTATCGAACTGAATTTGATTCTCACCGTTTGTTATTGCATGCATCAGAGCTTCGTTTTGTTCATCCGTTTACTAATCAAGAGATAGTGATGAAAGCGAATATCGATGAAACTTGGCAGCAGTTGTTTGCCCGATTTGAATGGGATGAAGCACTGGTTAAGTCAATAAGTTAACGTATTCTTGCGAAAGCAAAGAACAAAAAATAAAGGGGTTGATGTATATACCAACCCTTTTTTTGATTTTACGTATTTTAACTATTACTTGAGTTTTTCTAGATCTGCCTCGATCTCTGAGATCTTGCTTGATACGACTTTTTCTAAATGGCGAAGGTCAGACAATATTTTTTGTTTGACGTCGACTTCAGCCACTTTGGTTGGTTTAGTGATTTTATTTAGCTCATCGATAACTAACGTCAGGTTGCGATTGATTTCGGTGACTTCTTTGTATTTATGACTGCCACTGTCCACAAGTACATTTTTGATTTGGCGTGGGTATTTAAATTTGACACTTTTGGCGAAGAGCTCGCCTTTTTGTTTTTGGAAGTAGATTTTCAGCACATCTTTATGTGCCTCTTGGCGAAGGGAGTAACGTTCAATCTGTTTTGGGTCTTGGATGCCCAAACCAGTGAGGTGTGGAAACATAGGCTACCTCTATATACTGAAATGATATCAGTTCTACTTTAGCAGCCTATGTACGTGCTAGATAGTTGATAATTGGTTCAATTGCTCAACTTGTGGGCAAGATCGCTATCGTTCTTGCCCACGCTACGGGAGTTCCTCCGCTTAAGCCGTTGCCTCTTCCGAAAGCGTCTTAATGAGCTGTTCTCGCAACGCACTTTGCTGCTCTTCACTGAGCCTGCCACCGGAACCACTGGTGAGAATGAACAAGTCTTCTGCTCGTTCTCCAATGGTGGTGATCTTCGCACCATGAAGGTTGATATGTAAGTCCGCAAAAGTACGACCAACTTTGGCTAGCAAGCCCGGGGTATCTAGTGCAACAAACTCCATCAAAGTGTGTTTCTTACCTCGTGTCGGTAAGAAATCCACTTTGGTTTTGACATTAAAATGCTGGAGTTTATGTGGGGTACGGCGGGTTTTAATCTTGGTTGGTCGACCGTCTTCTAACACATGAGTTAAATGTTTGATAACCGCAGCATGTCGAGACTCATCGATCGCTTCACCGTGCTGATCAAGAACAATGAACGTATCGATGACATGTCCGTCTTTACTCGTCATGATCTGCGCGTCATGCACGTTGAAGTTGCGTCTGTCGAGCTCCGCTACGACGGTAGCAAATAACGCAGGTTGGTCTTTGCTATAAACAAAAACTTCCGTACCGCCACGAGTGGCCTTTTTGCTGATCAATACCAATGGCTTGCTCAGATCGTCCATGCGCAGCAAATGCTCACAGTGCCATGCAATCTGAGTATGGGTATGGCGCAGGAAGTAATCGGCCTTGAAGCGTTGCCACAATACTTCTATCTCACGCGCTGAAAACCCTTCCTTGCGCAACATCGCTGATGCCATTTGTTGGTTGTGACGAATGCGTTCACGCACATCAACCGGGTTTTCCAAACCACGACGCAGGGCTCTTTGCGTAGAGTAAAAAAGCTCCGCAAGTAGAGTACGTTTCCAGGCGTTCCAGAGCTCTGGGTTGGTCGCGCTGATATCCGCGACTGTCAGACAAACCAAATATTCAAGCGACTCTTCATCACGAACCTTTTTGGCAAATTCAGTGATTACATCCGGATCGTAGATGTCTCTTCGTTGAGCTGTCACGGACATCAGCAAGTGGTGCCTCACCAGCCAGCTGACGAGTTTCGCCTCTGGTTTCGATAACCCATGCTCTATACAGAAATCATACGCTTCACCCTCACCAATCACCGAGTGATCGCCACCTCTTCCTTTACCAATATCATGGAAAATTGCCGCAATGATTAACAGTTCTTTCTTTTGCATGCGAGGGTAGATATCGCAACAAATTGGATGTTTCTCATGATTCGCTGGATCGTTAAACGTATGAATGTGCTTAAGTAAGCGGATGCTGTGCTCATCGACTGTGTAAGCATGGAAAAGGTCAAACTGCATCTGGCCAACAATTTGGCTCCATTGCGGCAGATAAGCGGCCATCACGCCAAGGCGGTGCATCAAACTGAATGCTTTGTGCAATGCATTTGGGTGTCTGCACAACGCCAAGAATTTTTCACGCGCAGCGGGAATAGTATGCAGAAACTTGTTCAATCGGCGGCGAGCGGTTCGCAACTGACGTAAAGTCGGAGGGCTGACCCCTTCAATGGTAGAGTCATTCGCGATGTGTAAGAACATGTCGAGAATGGTTTCTGGCCGAGCTTGGAACAAAGCGGGCTTGCGGGCTTCAATTAATGCGCCACGTCGCTGAAAGTCGCCATCTATAATTTCAGCATTCTCTGTAATGCCGCCGTTGATGATGGCTTGGTCAAACAGCTTGAGCAACATTTTGTTTAGCTCTGCCACTCGACGAAGGGTGCGGTAAAACTCTTTCATCATCATTTCGACACCGCGATTGCCTTCACCCACGTAGCCAAGGCTCTCTGCAACTTGTGCTTGGTGAGCGAAAGTCAAACGGTTGTCGTAGCGACGCAACTCTAAGTGCAGAGCAAAGCGAACTCGCCATAAGAAGTCCTGACACTCGACCAGCTCTCGGTACTCTGCATCAGTCAAAAAGCCATAACGACTCATCTCAAGTAAAGAAGTGGCGCCAAAGTGTCGCCGAGCAACCCAACTGAGAGTATGAATATCGCGTAAGCCACCGGGCGTTGATTTGATGTCAGGTTCTAGGTTGTAAGTAGTGTCGTGATAACGAGCATGACGCTCTCGCTGTTCTTGAATTTTGGCGCGATAAAAGGTTTCGCTTGGCCAGAATGAGTCGGATAACACGACTTTTTTCAGTGCCTCGAAGGTGTCTTCGCTACCAGCTAAAAGTCGCGCCTCCTGAAGGTTGGTGGCGACAGTCAGGTCATTGCGGCCAATTTCAGCACACTCACTAACGGTTCGGACGGAATGTCCAACTTCGAGTTTGAGGTCCCATAAAAGCGTAATGAACTCGCTGATTTTTGCTTCCAACGAGCTCGGCAGCTTTTTATTAGACAAAATCAGGATATCAATGTCGGATAATGGATGGAGCTCTCCGCGACCATAACCACCTACGGCAACCAGAGAAATATTGTAAATATCGTTAAAGCCAAAGTGTTGCCACAAACGCTTTAAAAGTAAATCCATGTACTCCGCTCGGGCGAGAACCAAGCTCGTAACAGGATGGTGATTAAGAAATTCTTGTTTTTGTTCTGAGCCAAATCTCTCTAGCTCTTGTTTTAGTTCCCCGATATTGATTTGTTCATCGGTAAACGTAAGAGGGGACTGAAGTGACATATTTGCTATCCGTGCAAGCTAAAACTATTAGCAATCTAACAAATTTGATGCAGATAAAAAATATCCCCGCATGAGCGGGGATAGTATTGAGTGAAATTATTACGCGTTTTTCATCAGGCGAGGAATGGTATCGTCGCTGCGAAGTGTCAGGACTTCACAACCTTCTTTCGTTACCACAATGGTGTGCTCGTATTGCGCTGAATTTTTGCCATCACCTGTGTATACCGTCCAGTCGTCTTGTGCATCGACACTGCAACCAAATTTACCTGCGTTAATCATTGGCTCGATAGTGAAACACATGCCTTCTTTCAGAACACGACGGTCTTTGTTCTTGTAGTGAACCACTTGTGGCTCTTCATGGAATTCATCACCAATGCCGTGACCACAGAAATCCTTCACAATAGAGAACTTGTTGCGTGGATTGTTCTTATTGTTTTCTTTGATGTACTTTTCAATCGCCGTACCGATGTCGCCCACGGTTGAGCCCGGTTTTACGGTGCGCATGCCAACGTAAAGCGCTTCTTGAGTTACCATGCATAGACGTTTATTCGCTGGTGATACTTCACCAACCAGGAACATCTTCGACGTGTCACCGTGGTAACCTTGAGGGCGAACGCTCAGGTCTGCATTTTCATCGTTCGGAACGATAACGGTAATGTCGACGTTAAGAATGTCGCCATCTTTTAGTACCGCTGGTTTTAGCTGACCGTTGCTACCAACCTCATCTTGTTCGGCTGGAATACCGTGACAAACGATGTGGTTGATAGAGGTACAAATCGACTTAGGAAAACCATGGTAATCAAGTGGTGCAGAGTACGCGCCTCTTTCTAGCGCGTATTCGTGACAAATTTTGTTAAGTTCTTCTGTCGTCACGCCGACCTTGATGTGCGGTTCTATCATTTCTAGAACGTCTGCGGCAAGCTTGCCCGCAATGCGCATGCGTTCGATTTCTTCAGCAGTTTTAATCTTGATTGACATTGGCTTTCTCTACTTATTCGTAAGCACGTAAACGTGCGAATGGCCGCATTCTAACAGACATCAGGTGATGAACCCAAGCCAGTTAAGAATATGAGTCATTCTTAACTGAACTCTAGTCATAGAATTCAGGACACAGTTGGAGCGTAGCGTCACCAGCGTGAGATGTATAAGAAACAATTTTTACTAGCCATATTGGGCTAAAATATGATATAAAGCGCGCCGGAATAGAGGTCTGTTCTCTCTGCATAGTGAAAGCTAAAGCAGCGAAGCAGGTTTCATCCGATAAACTTTTATCTTTAAATCACACACATTCCGTCACATATTCCGGGGTGCTGAGCAGAAGCTTGGTCGGAGTTATGGGGGATGTGGAGGCCTAACCCCATAGAGGATTTTAAAATGGCAACTGTATCAATGCGCGATATGCTAAAAGCTGGTGTTCACTTCGGTCACCAAACTCGTTACTGGAACCCAAAAATGAAGCCGTTCATCTTTGGCGCTCGTAACAAAGTTCATATCATCAACCTAGAAAAAACTGTACCAATGTTCAACGAAGCTTTAGCTGAACTAGCTAAAGTTGGCGAGAAAAAAGGTAAAGTTCTATTCGTAGGTACTAAGCGCGCTGCATCTGAAGCTGTTAAAGAAGCTGCTATCGCAAGCAACCAGTTCTACGTGAACAACCGTTGGTTGGGTGGTATGCTAACTAACTACAAAACTGTTCGTCAGTCTATCAAGCGTCTAAAAGATCTTGAAGCACAGTCTCAAGACGGTACTTTCGATAAACTAACTAAGAAAGAAGCTCTAATGCGCACTCGTGAAATGGAGAAGCTAGAGAAGTCTCTTGGTGGTATCAAAGACATGGGCGGCCTACCAGACGCTCTATTCGTAATCGACGCTGATCACGAACACATCGCAATTAAAGAAGCTAACAACCTAGGTATTCCAGTATACGCTGTGGTAGATACTAACTCTAACCCAGACGGCGTTGACTACGTTATCCCAGGTAACGACGACGCGATCCGTGCAGTACAGCTATACCTAAACGCTGCTGGTACAGCAGTGTCTGAAGGTCGTAACAAAGACGTAGCTGCAGTTGCTGAAAAAGACGGTTTCGTAGAAGCTGAATAATAGCGGCTCTGGTCACACTTGGTCTATGTGAAACCTTTGTGTAGCATAAACTAAGTTATAGTTAGTAATGGGGGCCAACAATGTTCGGCCCCTGTTTTTTACCTTATTTCGAATCAAACGAGGAATACAGAATGGCAACTGTAACTGCTGCTCTAGTTAAAGAACTTCGCGAGCGCACAGGCGCTGGCATGATGGAATGTAAGAAAGCGCTTGTAGAAGCAAACGCAGACATCGAACTAGCAATTGAAAACATGCGTAAATCAGGCGCAGCGAAAGCAGCTAAGAAAGCTGGTAACGTTGCAGCTGAAGGCGCAATCATCATCAAAGAAGAAAACGGCGTTGCTGTTCTTCTTGAAGTTAACTGCCAAACTGACTTCGTTGCTAAAGACGGTAACTTCACTGCATTCGCAGAGAAAGTAGCTGCAGACGCTCTAGCTTCTAAAGCTTCTGTTGAAGAGCTAGTCGCTAAATTTGAAGAAGAGCGTGTTGCTCTAGTTGCTAAGATCGGCGAAAACATCAACATCCGTCGCGTTCAGTACGTTGAAGGCGCAGCAATCGCTTCTTACCGTCACGGTGAGAAAATCGGTGTAGTTGTTGCTGGTGAAGGCGACGCTGAAACTCTTAAGCACGTTGCAATGCACGTTGCTGCATCTAAGCCAGAGTACGTAAACCCAGAAGACGTACCAGCTGACGTAGTTGCTAAAGAGAAAGAAGTTCAAGTTGAAATCGCTATGAACGAAGGCAAGCCTGCTGAGATCGCAGAGAAGATGGTTGTTGGCCGCATGAAGAAATTCACTGGCGAAATCTCTCTAACTGGTCAAGCATTCATCATGGAGCCTAAGAAAACTGTAGGCGAAATGCTGAAAGAAAAAGGCGCTTCAGTTGCTACATTCGTTCGCCTAGAAGTAGGTGAAGGTATCGAGAAAGCAGCTGAAATGAGCTTCGCTGAAGAAGTTGCTGCGGCTCAAAAAGGTTAATCCTTAGAGACTGCATAAAGATTAGACCGTAGCCAAGGCTACGGTCTTTTTATGAGCGGTAGACGATTAGCCGTGATGAATAGCTATAAATAAATTTGTGTCTATTCATGACTGTTAATCAACAACTCTCTTTGGAAGGTAAACTCCATGACTACGAACCCTAAACCAGCGTATCAACGTATTCTATTAAAACTGAGTGGTGAAGCTCTTCAAGGTGAAGACGGTTTTGGTATTGATCCAGCGGTCCTAGATCGCATGGCCCAAGAAGTTAAAGAACTGGTTGAACTCGGTGTTCAGGTGGGTGTAGTTATCGGTGGCGGTAACTTGTTCCGTGGTGCAGGCCTGGCAGCTGCTGGTATGAACCGTGTTGTCGGTGACCACATGGGTATGCTTGCAACAGTAATGAATGGTTTAGCAATGCGTGACGCTCTTCACCGCGCTTATGTTAACGCTCGTGTAATGTCTGCTATTCCACTAAACGGTGTATGTGATGATTACAACTGGGCAGATGCTATCAGCCAATTACGTGGTGGCCGAGTGGTGATTTTCTCAGCGGGTACGGGTAACCCATTCTTTACCACTGACTCTGCAGCATGTTTACGCGGTATTGAAATTGAAGCAGATATCGTTCTAAAAGCAACGAAAGTTGATGGTGTATTTACTGCTGACCCAGTAGCAAACCCTGACGCAGAGCTGTATGATAAGCTAACTTACTCAGAGGTTCTGGATAAAGAGCTTAAAGTAATGGATTTGGCTGCGTTCACACTTGCTCGTGACCACAAAATGCCTATCCGCGTATTTAACATGAACAAGCCAGGCGCACTACGTCGCGTGGTGATGGGTGAAGCAGAAGGCACGCTGATCAACTCTGACGACGCATAATTCTAGACACCATCCAAGAGGCGTTGGATGGTGTTTCGCTTTGCTCAACCCTTTTAAGCTTTCTTCAGGAAAGATGATATTTTTAAGGTGAAACCGTGATTAACGAAATTAAAAAAGACGCTCAAGAGCGCATGGATAAAAGCGTTGAAGCGCTAAAGAACAACCTTGCAAAAGTTCGTACTGGTCGTGCACACCCAAGCCTACTTTCTGGTATCTCAGTAGAATACTACGGTGCTGCTACTCCTCTAAACCAAGTAGCGAACGTTGTTGCTGAAGACGCACGTACTCTAGCAATCACAGTTTTCGACAAAGAACTCACTCAAAAAGTTGAAAAAGCGATCATGATGTCTGACCTTGGTCTAAACCCAATGTCTGCAGGTACTATCATCCGTGTTCCACTTCCACCGCTAACAGAAGAGCGTCGTAAGGACCTGGTTAAGATCGTTCGTGGTGAAGCGGAAGGTGGCCGTGTTGCAGTACGTAACATCCGTCGTGACGCAAACAACGATCTAAAAGCGCTTCTAAAAGATAAAGAAATCTCAGAAGACGAAGATCGTAAAGCACAAGACGAGATCCAAAAGCTGACTGATGTGGCAGTTAAAAAGATCGACGAAGTTCTTGCTGCAAAAGAAAAAGAGTTGATGGAAGTTTAATACTCCCACCTACATCACTGTTGGAAAACGCTGTGCTCACAGCTCAGCGTTTTTTTATGTTAGTCTGTCCAACTGATGGAACTCAATAAACTCCTTATGCAAAATTCTCAAGCCTTCTCTGACTCCCTTCCTAAACATATTGCCATCATAATGGACGGTAATGGTCGTTGGGCTAAGTCCAAAGGAAAACCTCGTGTATTCGGCCACAAAAAAGGCGTGAGTGCAGTTCGCAAGACGGTCGCAGCAGCTTCTCGGCTTGGTATCAAATCGATGACATTATTCGCTTTCAGCAGTGAAAACTGGCGTCGTCCCGAGGAAGAAGTTGGCCTTTTGATGGAGCTGTTTATTTCAGTTCTGTCCAGTGAAGTAAAAAAACTACATAAAAACAACTTACAGTTGCGAGTGATCGGTGATACCAGCCGATTTAGCGAGCGTCTGCAAAAGAAGATTATCGAAGCAGAAAAGCTAACGGCGGAAAATACAGGCATGGTGATCAACATTGCAGCCAATTATGGCGGCAAATGGGATATCACACAGGCAACCAAAGCGTTAGCACTAAAAGCACGTAATGGTGAAATACGTGTAGAGGATATAAATGAGCAATTAATCACCGAGCATTTGACCATGGCAGACTTACCTGAGGTGGATCTTCTCATCCGCACCAGTGGTGAGTGCCGCATTAGCAACTTCATGTTGTGGCAAATGGCATATGCTGAGATGTACTTTACACCAGAATACTGGCCAGAATTCGACGAAGACAGTCTGGTAGAAGCAGTAACCTGGTTTATTAACCGAGAGCGTCGTTTTGGCTGCACAGGTGAACAAGTAAAGGCATTGATGGCAGCTCAATAAGGACTAATTAGTTTGAAACAGAGAATAATAACGGCACTAATTTTAGCTCCCCTGGTTATTTTAGGCATTTTTAAGTTGCCCCTGATGGGCTTTATCATCGCATTGACAGCGGTAACCTTGTTAGGATTTTGGGAGTGGACCCAGTTTACTGGCAGTCGTTCTCGAATTGCTGCCCTTATTCCGGCAGTAATTGTCACCGGACTTAGCTTTTTATACATCTCACCTGAGGCGAATAGTCTCAACCACTTATCGACGCCTCATTATGTGATGCTTGGTGTTGGATTTGTATGGTGGATCATTGCCAGTTTAATGGCGATTACCTACCCAAAGTCCACGAAGTCTTGGCAGAGTAGCCCTCTTCTAAGGCACCTTTTTGGGTTTCTGACGTTACTTCCCTTTCTTTGGAGCGTCATCATCCTGAGAGCTACAGATATCACGGTAGATCCATACCACGGCGCAAAGCTGGTTCTTTTCGTTTGTTTCTTGGTATGGGCTGCAGACAGTGGCGCTTACTTTGCTGGTAAAAGTATGGGTAAGCGCAAAATGGCCCCAAATGTAAGTCCAAATAAGACCATTGAGGGCTTGCTCGGAGGTATCATCGCTGCGTTGATCGTTGGTTGGTTGTTCGCTGACTGGTTCGATATTCAATTTACGAGCTCAGTTCATATGGTAGTCATTACGCTTGTCACGGTGGTCATTTCAGTGCTTGGCGATTTGGTTGAAAGTATGTTCAAGCGTATCTCAGGCATTAAAGACAGCAGTAATATCATTCCAGGACACGGCGGTGTGCTTGATCGAATTGATAGCCTAACCGCAGCATTTCCCGTCTTTGCTCTTCTTTACTACCTATTCTAATTTATCGGGAGCGGCTTTACGCTCCTGAGTTTTTATAACGGTCATACAACATGCAAAAGTTAACGATTCTTGGTGCAACAGGCTCAATTGGTGCAAGTACACTTAAAGTGGTCGAACAGAATCCAGAGCTATTTTCTGTTGTTGCGCTTGCAGCAGGCACTAACGTTGAAAAGATGGCGGCACTTTGTCGTCAATGGCAACCTAAATACGCGGTAATGGCGGATAAGTCTGCAGCAGTTGCACTGAAATCTGAACTTTGTTCATGCGCACCAGATACAGAAGTGCTGGGTGGTGTTGACGCCCTTTGCCATGTTGCGTCATTAGACGAAGTTGATAGCGTCATGGCAGCAATTGTTGGTGCTGCTGGTTTATTACCTACGATGGCAGCGGTAAAAGCAGGTAAACGAGTGTTACTGGCCAACAAAGAAGCACTGGTCATGTCAGGGCAGCTATTTATTGATGCCGTTGAGAAGTACGGTGCCGAGTTACTTCCTGTCGATAGCGAACATAATGCGATTTTCCAGTGTTTACCAGAGCAAGTTCAAACCAGTCTGGGTCGATGTCATTTAGACGAGCATGGGATTTCTCATATTTTGCTGACAGGCTCTGGTGGACCATTCCGTTACACTGATATTGCTGAATTAGAACACGTGACGCCAGCACAAGCTATTGCTCACCCGAATTGGTCTATGGGGCCAAAAATCTCAGTTGACTCTGCAACAATGATGAATAAAGGCTTGGAGTACATTGAGGCTAAATGGCTATTTAACGCGACACGTGAGCAGCTTAAAGTGATTATTCATCCGCAGTCAGTGATTCATTCCATGGTGCAGTATCGTGATGGCTCAGTATTAGCCCAAATGGGTGAACCCGACATGGCAACGCCAATTGCCTTGACCATGTCATACCCGTCTCGAGTCAATGCCGGGGTTAAACCACTTGACTTTACACAGGTTGGAGAGCTGACTTTCTTGCAGCCTGACTTTGCACGCTACCCATGTCTGAAACTGGCGATTGACGCTTGCTACGAAGGCCAACATGCGACAACGACTCTTAATGCTGCGAATGAAGTTGCTGTTGATGCGTTTCTAAATAATCGTCTAGGTTTTACTGACATAGCTCGCATCAATGCGTCGGTGTTGAATAAAATCGGTGCGAGCTGCAAAGCTGATAGTGTGAATAGCTTGGAAAGCTTGTTAGAGCTAGATAGAATGGCAAGAACTATCGCCCTTGAATTGATATGCGAGCGTGGCTAATGACTGGTATTTTGTGGAATCTCGTTTCTTTTATCGTTGCACTTGGCATTCTTGTGGCTGTGCACGAGTTTGGTCACTTTTGGGTTGCGCGTCGTTGCGGCGTTAAAGTTGAAAAGTTCTCAATCGGTTTTGGTAAGTCGATCTGGAACAAGATGGGCAAAGACGGAACCGAGTACAGCATCTCGATGATTCCTCTTGGTGGCTATGTCAAAATGGTGGATAGCCGTGTAGATGATGTTCCCCCACAGGAAAAGCACTTAGCTTTTGACCAAAAACCACTTTGGAAGCGCACCTCAATCGTTGCTGCTGGCCCCATCTTTAACTTCTTATTTGCTATCTTCGCTTATTGGTTGGTTTTCCTCATTGGTGTGCCTGCTGTTAAGCCTGTGGTTGGTGACATTACGCCCAACTCGATTGTTGCCGAGGCAGGAATTGAATCTGGGATGGAACTAAAAGCGATCTCAGGTATCAAAACTCCGGACTGGGAATCCGTCAATATGGGATTGATTTCTCACATTGGTGATGATTTGATGACGGTAACCGTAGCATCAAACGATGAAATCGGCTCTGAGGTGACAAAAACGCTCGACCTTCGAGACTGGCAGTTTGACCCGGAAACTGAGTCTGCGATGCACTCGCTGGGTTTTAAACCTTACACTCCTGAGATTTATACAACTATCCAGCAAGTTACGGAAGGCGGAGCTGCTGAGAATGCTGGTGTATTGCCAGGAGACGAAATTGTTGAGATTGCTGGTAAAGCGGTGGCCGTTTGGGATGATGTGGTAGAGGCTGTTCGCTCTAATCCAAATACTCCAATCGAGTTGACCGTACTACGTGACGGTTATCACCAGTCATTAACATTGACCCCGGGTAGTCGTGAGTTGGCTAACAAAGAAGTGATTGGCTTCGCGGGCATTGCCCCTGAAGTCGCAGAATGGCCAGAAAGTTATCGCTTCGATTTACAGTTTGGTGTATTCGAATCAATTGGCAAAGCAATTGATAAAACGGGTCAAGTTGTCGGACTTACCGTCAGCATGCTTAAAAAGCTGATAGTAGGTGACGTTGGCCTGAACAATCTCAGTGGCCCTATTTCGATTGCGAAAGGGGCTGGGGCGACAGCAGACTATGGTCTGGTCTATTTTTTAGGTTTTCTCGCTCTAATTAGTGTTAACCTAGGTATTATTAATCTCGTACCTTTACCAATGTTGGATGGTGGTCATTTGTTGTTTTTTGCAATTGAAGCCGTTATTCGACGCCCAGTTCCAGAGAGAATACAGGAAATGGGGTACCGAATTGGTGGTGCGATCATCTTCTCGCTCATGGCGTTAGCGCTATTTAATGATTTTACTCGTCTGTGAGAGTTCAGAGACAAAGCAGTAGCAAGGAATAATTAGAACAAGTATGGCGATTAAGCGAATTCTATTTGCAAGTTTACTGGCGACCAGTGTGTCTGCAAATGGAGCAGAGAACTTCGTAGTTCAAGATATTGAAATCGATGGATTGCAGCGTGTTGCACTAGGTGCTGCGTTGCTGAAAATGCCTGTGCGCGTCGGTGATACCATTGGCCAAGGCGATGTTGCAGAAATTATCCGCGCACTGTACGCATCTGGTAACTTTGAAGATGTGAGAGTACTGCGTGATGGTGAGGTGCTTGTTGTTCAAGTCAAAGAGCGTCCGACCATTGCAAGCATCTCATTTTCAGGTAACAAAGCGATCAAGGACGAGCAGCTACAAGAAAACCTGAACGCATCAGGTATTCGTGAAGGTGAAGCGCTTGACCGTACAACCCTGAGCAATATTGAGAAAGGCTTGGAAGACTTTTACTACAGCGTGGGTAAATATAACGCGACAGTGAAAGCCGTAGTGACTCCTTTGCCGCGTAACCGTTCCGATCTGAAGTTTGTCTTTACCGAAGGTGTGTCGGCAAAAATTCAGCAAATCAACTTTATTGGTAATGAAGTCTTTTCTGACGAAGAGCTATTGTCTCGTTTCAACTTGAATGTTGACGTGCCTTGGTGGAACTTCCTCGCGGATGAAAAGTACCAAAAGCAAGTACTTGCTGGTGATATTGAAGCACTGAAGTCTTTCTATCTCGATCGTGGTTATCTGAAATTTAACGTTGATTCAACACAGGTTGCAATCTCTCCTGACAAGAAAGGGGTATATATTACTCTTGGTTTGGAAGAGGGAGAGGTGTACACCGTTAAGGACGTAAAATTCCGTGGTGATCTTGTTGGAGAGCAAGACGCGTTCGAAGACATGGTGCCATTTGAAAGCAGTGAAACTTATAATGGTTCGCTGGTAACATCGATGGAAGAGGGGATTAAACGCGTTCTGGGTGAATCAGGTTACGCTTATCCTCAGGTAAATACCATTCCTGAATTTGACGATGAAAACAACCAAGTATCGTTAGTGGTTAATGTTGATCCAGGTAATCGAATTTACGTGCGTGATATTCGCTTCACGGGTAACAACTCGACCAAAGATGAAGTGCTTCGTCGCGAGATGCGTCAGATGGAAGGCAGCTGGTTGAACTCGAAATCGATTGAAACGGGTAAAACTCGTCTGAACCGTCTTGGTTACTTTGAAAACGTTGAAGTACAAACTGTTCGTGTACCAGGCAGTGATGACCAGGTTGATCTGGTTTACTCTGTGAAAGAGGCGAACTCCGGTAGCGTGAACTTTGGTGTCGGCTACGGTACAGAATCTGGTGTAAGCTTCCAGGTTGGTTTACAACAAGACAACTTCTTAGGTAGTGGTAATCGAGTTGGTATTAACGCCATGATGAACGACTACCAAAAGAATATCAGCTTGGACTACCGAGACCCATACTGGAACCTCGATGGAGTAAGTTTGGGTGGCAAGATCTTCTATGATGAATTTGAAGCATCTGAAGCAGGTATTGTTGACTACACCAACCAAAGTTACGGCGGTAGCCTGACATGGGGTTTCCCGTTCGATGAGCTAAACCGCTTTGAGTTCGGTGTTGGTTACACGCACAACAAGATTGGTAACTTATCTCCTTACTTACAGGTAGAGCAATTCTTGCGTGCACAAGCTGACAATATTGATTCAGATGGTTCATTGAACACCAACGATTTTGATATCAATATCTCTTGGACACGTAACAACCTGAACCGTGGTTACTTCCCGACGGCGGGTAATCACCAACGCGCGTTTTACAAGATGACGGTACCTGGCTCTGACGTTCAGTATTTCAAAATGCAGTACGATGTTCGTCAATACATGCCACTGACTGAAAAACATGAATTCACGCTCTTGTTCCGTGGTCGTTTAGGGTACGGTAACGGCTATGGCGAAACGAATGGTAACGATAACTTGTTCCCATTCTACGAAAACTACTACGCGGGTGGCTTTACATCGCTACGTGGTTTTGGCTCTAACTCAGTAGGTCCAAAAGCGGTGTACCGTGATTACTCGGGCTCGAACAATGGTGCAGATACTGCAACAGACGATGCCGTAGGTGGTAACGCTGTCGCATTAGCAAGCCTTGAGCTGATCGTTCCGACCCCGTTCGCATCGGATGAAGTTAGAAACCAAATTCGTACCAGTATCTTCTTTGATATGGCAAGTGTCTGGGATACAGAATTTGACTACCGCAGTTCAGGCGCGGAATATGGTGATAAATACTATTACGACTACTCAGATCCAACCAATTACCGCTCGTCTTACGGTGCGGCGTTGCAATGGATGTCTCCAATGGGGCCTCTAGTATTCTCACTAGCGAAACCAGTTAAGAAATATGATGGCGATGATGAAGAGTTCTTCACATTCACTATCGGTCGAACCTTCTAAAGAGGAAAATATTTTGAATAAAATGATCAAAGCGGCTGGGATTGGCCTTCTTGTACTTGGCTCATCAATGTTTGCAAACGCTGCAGAAGCGGCGCAAAAAATTGCTTACGTAAACACTGGTCAAGTTTTTCAAGCACTTCCTCAGCGTGAAGTTGTTTTGCAAAAAATGCAGAAAGATTTTAAAGGTAAAGCCGACGAGCTTAAGAAAATTCAATCTCAAGCGAAAACAAAAATTGAGAAGCTACAACGTGATGGTGAGCTTCTAAGTCAAGATGAAATTGAAAAACTACGTATCGATATTGCAAAGCTAGACAGCGAGTACAAAGTGAAAGCTCAGGCTTTAGACAAAGCAAGCGCTCGTCGTGAAGCGGAAGAAAAAGCTAAGCTATTTAAAACGATTCAAGACGCTGTGGCAAAAGTCGCTAAGAACAAAGGTTACGATATGGTAATTGATAGCTCTATGCTTCAATTTGCTAAGCCAGAATACAACATCTCTGAAGACGTAATTAAAGCTTTAAAATAAGAAGTTATGAAAACATTAACATTAGCCGAGTTGGCAACCATTACTGGTGGCGAATTATTTGGTGATGACACACTTGTTGTTAACCGTGTTGCTCCAATGGATAAAGCACAAGAAGGTGATGTGACCTTCTTGTCTAACCCAAAGTACGCAAAGCATCTGTCTGACTGCAAAGCCACTGTCGTGATGGTGAAAGCTGAACATAAAGATAAGTGCGTAGGCAATGCGCTAGTAGTTGCGGATCCTTATGTTGCTTTTGCACATGTTGTCCAGGCAATGGACACAACACCAAAACCAGCACAAGACATTGCACCAAGTGCCGTGATTGCAGCCAATGTTAAGATGGGTAAGCACGTTGCAGTTGGAGCAAACGCCGTGATTGAAACGGGCGTAGAACTTGGCGACAACGTGATGGTTGGTGCAGGTTGCTTTATCGGTAAAAACGCTAAGCTGGGTAATAACACCAAGCTTTGGGCTAATGTAACTATCTATCATGAAGTTTCGCTGGGCGATGATTGTTTGGTCCAGTCTGGCACTGTGATCGGCTCTGACGGTTTTGGTTACGCAAATGACAAAGGCGAGTGGATTAAAATCCCTCAGCTTGGTTCTGTGCGTATCGGGAACCGTGTTGAGATCGGCGCATGTACGACCATTGACCGTGGTGCATTAGAAGATACGGTTATTGAAGACAACGTGATTCTGGATAACCAGCTTCAAATCGCTCACAACGTTCACATCGGATATGGTACCGTGATGCCAGGTGGTACTATTGTGGCGGGCAGTACTACAATTGGTAAGTACTGTCAGATCGGCGGTGCGTCGGTTCTTAACGGCCACATCACCATTGCAGATGGTGTTGCTATCACCGGTATGAGCATGGTAATGCGCGGTATCGAAGAAAAAGGCATTTACTCATCGGGTATTCCACTACAGACGAACAAGGAATGGCGTAAAACCGTGACCCGAGTTCACCGTATTGACGAGATGAATAAACGTTTGAAAGCCGTTGAGAAACTGCTGGAACCAAAAGAAGAATCTTAGTTCCACATTCTGAACAAAGACTCGCGAAATGCGAGTCTTTTTCTTCTATAATGACGCGCTATGAGTATATTAAATACCAATCACAGTAAGTAAGTGATCGAGCGTTTTGGCAAGCGAGAATAAGCACTTATTTACTACGATTGGTATAACATCAAGCTGGTATACACTTTGCCGGAATTTTCCGATTTTGCGGCTATTATCGTAGCCTGACCACCTTGGTTATAAAGAATTTATATAGGAATACGACTTTGACTACTGAAAAGAAAACGATGAACATCTCTGAGATTCAAGAGCTTTTACCTCATCGCTACCCATTCTTATTGATCGACCGTGTGACGGACTTCCAAGAAGAGAAGTACCTTCATGCGATTAAAAATGTGTCGGTTAACGAACCTCAGTTCACAGGTCATTTTCCTCAACTACCCGTATTCCCTGGTGTTTTGATTCTGGAAGCGATGGCTCAGGCTACCGGACTATTGGCATTTAAATCATTTGGTGCACCAACAGAGAATGAACTGTACTACTTTGCTAGCGTTGACGGCGCAAAATTTCGTAAACCCGTCGTACCTGGTGACCAACTGGTCATTGAAGTTGAATTTCTGAAAGAGCGTCGTGGTATTGCTGCATTTCGGGGTGTGGCAAAAGTTGACGGCGAAGTAGTATGTTCAGCAGAACTGAAGTGTGCTCGTCGAGAGTTTTAATATGATTCATGAAACCGCGAAAATCCACCCTGCCGCGGTGGTAGAAGAAGGTGCCAAAATTGGCGCTAATGTGACTGTTGGTCCATTCACTTACATTACCTCAACGGTTGAAATCGGTGAAGGTACAGAAGTCATGTCTCACGTTGTCATTAAAGGCCATACTACCATTGGTAAAGATAACCGTATTTTTCCACATGCTGTGATTGGTGAAGAAAACCAAGACAAGAAGTATGGCGGCGAAGATACCACGGTGGTGATTGGTGACCGCAATGTGATTCGCGAAGCGGTTCAGGTTCATCGTGGCACAGTCCAAGATAAAGCAACCACGGTTATCGGTGACGACAACCTGTTGTGTGTGAATGCTCATATCGCGCACGACGTGGTGGTGGGCAATCACACTCACATCGGTAACAACTCGATTTTGGGTGGTCACGTGACGGTTGATGACTACGCTGGTGTTATGGCGCTTTCGGCAATTCACCCGTTCTGTACTGTCGGTGCATACGCTTATGTTGGTGGCTGTTCTGCTGTTGTACAGGACGTTCCAGCTTATGTGCTTGCACAAGGTAACCACGCTACACCATTTGGTTTGAACTTAGTTGGCCTGAAGCGCAACGGTTTCGAAAAGCCAGAAATTCGTGCACTGCAAAAAGCGTACAAAGAAATTTACCGTTCTGGTAAAACGCTGGAAGAAGTGAAACCTGTGTTGGCTGAAATGGCACAAGAGTTTCCAGCTGTGAAACGTTTCTGTGACCTTCTGGAAACCACGGAACGTGGTATCATTCGTTAATTCACGGATGTTCAAATAAATTGAAAAGATCGCGCCTGAATTAGGCTGCGATCTTTTTGTGTTTTATGGATAGGGAATTACCTTATCCATAGTACATAGGGCGGGAACGATATGGAAAAACCATTACGTATTGGCATCATTGCCGGAGAACTTTCCGGTGATACTCTGGGTGAAGGCTTTATCAAAGCAGTTAAAGATCAATATCCAAACGCGGAGTTTGTCGGTATTGGCGGCCCTAAAATGATCGCTCAAGGCTGTGAATCACTCTTCGATATGGAAGAGCTGGCGGTAATGGGCCTGGTTGAAGTTCTGGGACGCCTACCTCGCTTGCTAAAAGTCAAAGCAGAGTTAGTTAAGTACTTCACTCAAAATCCACCCGATGTCTTTGTCGGTATTGATGCGCCGGATTTCAATTTACGACTGGAGTTGGACCTAAAGCAAGCCGGGATCAAAACGGTTCATTATGTCAGTCCTTCTGTCTGGGCATGGCGTCAAAAGCGTATTTTTAAGATCGAAGCCGCGACGAATCTGGTTTTGGCCTTTCTTCCGTTCGAAAAAGCGTTTTACGATAAGTTTAATGTGCCATGTGAATTTATTGGTCACACGTTGGCCGATGCTATTTCACTTAGTTCCGAGCAAGCACCAGCAAGAGAACTGCTGGGTTTAGAGCAAGATAAAAAATGGTTAGCTGTACTGCCTGGCAGTCGTGGTAGTGAATTGAAAATGCTATCGCAGCCGTTTATTGAAACCTGTAAATTACTGCATCAGAAATACCCGGCTTTGGGTTTTGTGGTTGCACTTGTGAATCAGAAGCGTCGTGAGCAATTTGAGCAAGCGTGGAAACAACATGCGCCCGAATTGGACTTTAAGCTGGTGGATGATACTGCACGTAACGTGATTACTGCCTCTGATGCGGTCATGCTGGCATCTGGTACGGTTGCACTGGAATGTATGCTGCTAAAACGTCCTATGGTTGTCGGTTATCGTGTTAATGCATTAACGGCATTTTTGGCTAAACGTCTGCTGAAGACCAAATACGTATCACTACCCAACATTCTTGCCGATGACGAGCTGGTAAAAGAATATTTACAGGACGAATGTACAGCAGAAAACCTTTTTGAAGAAGTGTCTCGTCTACTGGAAAGCGATAACAGCGAGATGATCGACAAGTTTACCGAAATGCATCACTGGATACGCAAAGATGCGGACCAACAAGCCGCAAGTGCGGTATTAAAACTGATTGAAAAATAGAGAACCACATGGTTACCAAAGCTAAGTCTACCAAAACCAAGATGACCAAGACAAAGGTCGAACTTCCACCGTTTGAAACGCCACAAGGCTACCAGATTATCGCTGGTGTTGACGAAGTTGGACGTGGCCCTTTGGTCGGGGATGTTGTGACCGCTGCGGTTATTTTAGATCCAAACAACCCGATCGAGGGTTTAAATGACTCGAAAAAGCTCAGCGAAAAAAAACGTTTAGCTTTGCTGCCGGAAATCAAACAAAAAGCACTCGCTTGGGCGGTGGGGCGTTGTTCGCCACAAGAAATTGATGAGCTTAATATTCTTCAAGCGACCATGGTGGCAATGCAACGTGCGATTGCTGGCTTAAATGTTCAGCCAGATCTTGTGCTTATTGATGGCAACCGTTGTCCTGAGCTACCGATGGATTCTCAAGCTGTGGTTAAAGGTGACTTGCGTGTGGCCGAGATCAGCGCAGCGTCTATCATTGCTAAAGTAGTACGTGATACCGAAATGGAAGAGCTGGATAAGCAATATCCTCAATTTGGATTTGCAAAGCACAAAGGCTATCCAACCAAAGTGCACTTTGAAGCGATTGAGCAACATGGCGTGATCGCCGAACACCGTAAGAGCTTTAAACCAGTCAAGAAAGCCTTAGGCATAGAGTAATAAATTGGGTGAATTGGTGTTATATCCCCAGTCCTTTAGGTTAAAATTCAAAACAAAATAGAGTTACACGGTACCTGTTAATGTCAGATCCCAAGTTCGTTCATCTTCGAGTTCACAGTGATTTTTCGATGGTGGATGGTATCAACAAAGTTCCACCGATCGTTAAAAAAGTCGCAGAGCTTGGCATGCCTGCGATGGCATTGACCGATTTCACTAACCTGTGTGGTTTGGTGAAGTTTTATGGCACAGCGCATGGCTGCGGTGTTAAACCGATCATCGGCGCAGATTTCAAAATGCAATCTGATGAGTTCGGTGAGGAGCTGACACAGCTAACGGTACTGGCTGCAGATAACGTAGGTTACAAAAACCTGACGCTGCTGATCTCCAAAGCGTACCTACGCGGTCATATCCAGCATCAGCCAGTGATTGATAAGGCCTGGTTGGCTGAAATGTCAGAAGGTTTAATCGTTCTTTCTGGTGGTAAAAGTGGTGATATCGGCAAAGCCTTGCTTAAAGGTAACCGGAATTTAGTACAGCGTTGTGTCGAGTTTTACAAACAGCACTTTCCAGACCGTTATTATCTAGAATTGCTGCGTACTGGTCGTCCGGATGAAGAAACCTATTTGCACTTCGCGGTGGAACTTGCGGAGCAAGTTGATCTGCCCGTTGTGGCAACCAACGAGGTGGTCTTTCTCAGCGCTGATCGTTTTGATGCTCATGAAATTCGAGTAGCGATTCATGACGGTTATACACTAGAAGACCCGCGCCGACCAAAAAACTACAGCCCACAGCAGTATCTTCGCACTGAAGAAGAAATGTGTGAGCTGTTTGCGGATATTCCTGAAGCGCTAGAAAACAGTGTAGAGATTGCTAAGCGCTGTAACGTAACTGTGCGTCTTAATGAATACTTCCTGCCCGCCTTCCCAACTGAGGGCATGAAAGAGACCGAATTCCTGGTGATGAAATCACGCGAAGGTCTGGAAGAGCGTCTGGAGTTCCTGTTCCCAGATGAAGAAGAACGCAAAAAGCGTCGTCCAGAATACGATGAGCGTTTGCAAATTGAGTTGGATGTTATCAACCAGATGGGCTTCCCAGGATACTTCCTGATCGTAATGGAGTTCATCCAGTGGTCGAAAGACAACGATATTCCTGTAGGCCCAGGTCGTGGTTCGGGTGCGGGCTCTCTGGTGGCATACGCACTGAAAATCACTGACCTTGATCCACTGGAATACGATCTTCTGTTCGAACGTTTCTTGAACCCTGAACGTGTATCCATGCCCGATTTCGATGTCGACTTCTGTATGGATAAACGCGACCAGGTCATTGATCACGTAGCTGAAATGTACGGACGTGATGCGGTATCTCAGATCATTACCTTTGGTACCATGGCAGCCAAAGCGGTAATCCGCGATGTGGGGCGTGTTCTTGGTCATCCGTTTGGTTTTGTCGACCGAATCTCGAAGCTTATCCCACCAGATCCTGGCATGACGCTGGATAAAGCATTCAAAGCTGAGCCAGCACTACCTGAGCTTTATGAGGCAGATGAAGAAGTTAAAGAACTCATCGACATGTGCCACATCTTGGAAGGTTGTACACGAAACGCGGGTAAGCACGCGGGTGGTGTTGTTATTTCACCCACCACGATCACCGACTTCGCGCCGATCTATGCGGATGCGGAAGGTCACTTCCCGGTTACCCAGTTTGATAAGAACGACGTAGAAACTGCTGGTCTGGTTAAGTTCGACTTCCTTGGTCTGCGTACACTAACCATTATTGACTGGGCGCTTGGTTTGATTAACCCGCGTTTAGAGCGCGAAGGTAAAGAGCCGGTTCGCATAGAATCTATCCCACTCGACGATCAGGCGTCGTTCCGTTTGTTACAAAACTCAGAAACCACCGCCGTATTCCAGTTGGAATCGCGTGGTATGAAAGAGTTGATCAAGCGACTTCAGCCAGACTGTTTCGAAGACATCATCGCACTAGTAGCGCTCTTCCGTCCGGGTCCACTACAGTCGGGCATGGTAGATAACTTTATCGACCGTAAACACGGCCGTGAAGCGGTCTCTTACCCAGATGAAAAGTGGCAACACGAGTCACTAAAAGAGATATTAGACCCAACGTACGGAATCATCCTGTATCAGGAGCAGGTAATGCAGATTGCGCAGGTCTTGTCTGGTTACACCTTGGGTGGCGCCGACATGTTGCGTCGTGCGATGGGTAAGAAAAAGCCGGAAGAGATGGCCAAACAACGTGCTACTTTCGAAGAAGGGGCGGTGAAGAACGGCATCGACGGCGAGCTGGCGATGAAAATCTTCGACTTGGTAGAAAAATTCGCTGGCTACGGCTTTAACAAATCGCACTCTGCTGCATATGCCTTGGTTTCGTACCAAACGCTATGGCTGAAAATGCATTATCCAGCTGAGTTTATGGCTGCGGTAATGACCGCCGATATGGATAACACTGAAAAAGTGGTTGGTCTGGTCGACGAATGTTTCCGTATGAAGCTTACCGTATTGCCTCCGGACATTAACTCAGGGTTGTATCGCTTTAATGTTGATGAAAACGGCGCTATTGTTTACGGTATCGGTGCGATCAAAGGTGTTGGTGAAGGCCCGATTGATGCGATACTGGAAGCGAGAAACAAAGGCGGTCACTTCAAAGATTTGTTTGATTTCTGTGCGCGTATCGATCTAAAACGTGTTAACAAGCGTGTAATTGAAAAGCTGATCTACGCCGGTGCATTAGACCGACTTGGACCTCATCGTGCAGCTATGATGGCGTCATTGAGTGATGCAGTGAAAGCCGCGAGTCAGCACCATCAGGCAGAAGCGTTTGGTCAGGCGGATATGTTCGGTGTATTAACCGATGCGCCTGAAGAAGTGGAGCATAAATACATTCAAGTTCCAGCTTGGCCTGAAAAGGTTTGGCTGGAGGGTGAACGCGACACTCTTGGCTTATATTTGACTGGGCACCCCATTAACGCGTATTTAAAGGAACTAAATAAATACACCAGTTGTCGACTAAAAGACGCAACGCCAACACGTCGTGACCAATCAGTGACGGTAGCAGGTTTGGTGATAGCTGCTCGCGTGATGACGACCAAGCGAGGAACACGTATTGGTATCATGACATTAGATGACCGAAGTGGTCGAATGGAGGTCATGCTATTTTCAGATGCGCTTGATCGGTATGCTGAACTTCTCGAAAAAGACAGAATTTTGGTCGTTTCAGGACAGGTCAGCTTTGATGACTTCAATGGTGGCCTTAAAATGTCGGCGCGTGAAGTTATGGATCTCGGCAGCGCGCGTGAAAAATACGCTCGTGGTCTGTCGGTATCGATTGATGCAAATCAGATCAATGATCAATTCTTTGAGCAGTTCAGTCGTATTTTAGAACCGCACAAAGCCGGAACCGTACCCGTCAATGTATACTACCAGCGTGCCGACGCCAGAGCGCGGTTAACATTGGGCACCGAGTGGCGAGTAACGCCAAGTGATACATTAATAGACGATTTAAAACAGTTACTTGGAACAAACCAGGTAGAACTTGAATTTAACTAAAAAATTCAGCGTATTATCTTAGACGCTGAGTAAACAAGGATTCATAGATGAGCCTAAACTTTCTTGAATTTGAAAAGCCAATTGCAGAACTTGAAGCAAAAATTGAAGCCCTGCGCGATGTATCTCGCCATGGTGGTGATGCTGCGGTTGACCTGGATAAAGAAATCGAACAGCTTGAGAAGAAAAGCCTAGAACTGAAGAAAAAGACATTCAGCAACTTAGGCGCTTGGGAAACAGCTCAACTGGCTCGTCACCCATTACGTCCATACACCTTGGACTACATTCAGCATGCATTTGAAGAGTTTGATGAACTAGCGGGTGACCGTGCGTTTGCTGATGACAAAGCCATTGTCGGTGGTATTGCTCGTCTGGAAGGTCGACCTGTGATGATCATTGGTCACCAAAAAGGCCGTGAGACCAAAGAAAAAGTGAAACGTAACTTTGGTATGCCAAAGCCTGAGGGTTACCGTAAAGCTTTACGCTTAATGGAAATGGCAGAGCGTTTTAACATGCCAATCATCACATTCATCGATACCGCGGGTGCATATCCAGGTGTTGGTGCAGAAGAGCGTGGTCAGTCTGAAGCGATCGCGACAAACCTAAAAGTGATGTCTGGCCTAAAAGTACCAGTAATCTGTAACGTTGTCGGTGAAGGCGGTTCAGGTGGTGCACTTGCGATTGGTGTGGGTGACTACGTAAACATGCTTCAGTACTCAACTTACTCAGTGATTTCTCCTGAAGGCTGTGCTTCTATCCTATGGCGTGATTCAGATAAAGCACCTCAGGCAGCAGAAGCAATGGGTCTGACAGCGCCACGTCTTAAAGAGCTTGAGCTTATCGATGAGATCATCGAAGAGCCGCTAGGCGGCGCGCACCGTAACCACGTTGAAATGGCTGCAAACATGAAAGCAACATTGCTTCGTCAGTTGGAAGATCTAGAACAGCTAGACGAAGAGTCGCTACGTGAGCGTCGTTACCAGCGTCTGATGAGCTACGGTTACTGCTGATATCTGGTTAGATAACGGATAAAATAGCAAGGGTTGGATGTGAGTCCAGCCCTTTTTTGTATCTATTGGATTGTTTATGGAATCGCTTTATCAGCATTTTGCACAATTACTGACTGCACATTACCAACCTCAGACGAAAGTTGTCTTAGCGTTTAGCGGAGGTGTGGACTCGCGTTTATTGTTGGCGCTACTGAGTCGCTATCAGCGTGAGCACGCAATACCATGCAAAGCGGTATACGTTCACCATGGATTAAGCAGTAATGCGGACGACTGGGCTGAGAAATGTAAAGCGTGGGCTAAGCAAGCGGATATTTCCTGTTCGATAGAACACGTCGCCTTAGATGTTCATAGTGGGGAAAGTATCGAATTACTCGCTCGTGAAGCGCGCTATCAAGCGTTAGCAAAATATATTGAGAGCGGCGACCTTCTTCTCACCGGCCAACATGCTGATGACCAGCTGGAAACCTTCCTCCTTGCACTTAAACGTGGCAGTGGCCCGAAAGGATTGTCATGCATGGCAGAAAGTGCGCCTTTTTCGGTTGGCACTTTGGTTCGCCCATTGCTGACAACCCGACGAGAACAAATAGAGGTTATTGCTCAGTCTTTACAACTTGAGTGGGTGGAGGATGAAAGTAATCAGGATACGCGCTATGACCGAAATTTTTTGCGTCACCACGTGGTGCCTGAATTGTCGCAACGCTGGCCGAGTATTCACCAGGCCGTACAACGCAGTGCGTCTCTCTGTGCTCAGCAAGAAACGTTGTTAGACGAACTACTTAACGACGTTTTTTATCGTGCGTTGCAAACCGATCTCAGTCTCGATATTGCGGAATTAGCCTCTCACGGTGAGCTTGCCCGCGCTCGATTGATCCGTATGTGGTTAGCTAAGCAGAACGCGCAAATGCCAACTCAAGTGCAACTCGGCCTGATTTGGAAAGAAGTCGCGTTAGCTCAACAAGATGCCAACCCAAAGATTAAGTTAAAACAAGGCGAGGTTCGTCGATTCCAGAATAAGCTCTACTGGGTCTGCGACAAAGCAGATGTTTCCGGTTGGCAGGTTAACCTTCAAGTTGATTGTGCACTTGTTCTACCAGAAGGTTTGGGCGAACTAATGTTAAGTACGACCACAGAACAAGCGACCATTGCTTTGCCGCCGCAGCCGGAGTTGTTGAGCGTCACGTTTAACCCTGAAGGGTTATCTGCGCATCCAGCAACACGTAATCACAGTCGTAAATTAAAAAAACTGTTTCAAGAGTACCATGTGCCGAGCTGGCGACGTCGCCAGATACCGATTGTTATGTATCAAGATCAGGTGGTTGCGGTAGCCGATTTGTTTGTGGATAAAGCATTTAGTGGTCAAGACTGTGAGCTGATTTGGCGTAAGCCTTTGTCATTCGTGACACAATATCGAACATAAATTGTACTTATAAATAAAAACGATTAGGTGAAGCAATGAAGAAAGTAATAATGGGCGCAATGATGGCGCTAACCATGTTATCGGGGCAAGCATTAGCGTCTGGCGATGTCGCTGCTGGGCAGGCAAAATCGGCAGTATGTGCCGCTTGTCATGGTGCAGATGGTATTGCGACCATCCCTGGGTACCCAAACCTCAAGGGGCAGAATGCTCAGTACATCATGAGTTCAATCAAAGCTTATAAAAATAAAGAGCGTAACGGTGGACTTGCTGCTGTTATGCAGGCACAAGCATCACTGCTTTCTGATGATGATATCGCGAACTTAGCGGCTTACTACTCCAGCTTATAGTCGCTCACCGATGACTCGGTTAACTTAGGCCAGAGCAGCACTCTGGCTTTGTAATTTTAGCCTAAATAAACTTCATCAAACTCAATATTTTACGATACCAAACCGAGACAAAGATTGAATGTTGTAAGACGGTAAACGATAATATCCGCATACGATTAAAGCTTAAGGGATGAACATGAAGAAGATTGAAGCGATTATCAAGCCATTTAAACTGGATGATGTTCGAGAAGCATTAGCTGAAGTTGGCATCACAGGGATGACCGTTTCTGAAGTCAAAGGTTTTGGTCGTCAGAAAGGTCACACGGAATTATACCGTGGCGCAGAATACATGGTGGACTTTCTACCGAAGGTTAAACTGGAAATCGTAGTGACCGAAGATGTCGCAGATAAATGCGTAGAGACCATTATCGAAACCGCACAAACTGGCAAAATCGGTGACGGTAAGATATTCGTCACGGATGTTGAGCGTGTTATCCGTATTCGTACCGGCGAAGAAGACGAAGACGCGATTTAAATTTTTGATTAAGCTAAAAGGGAGCCGAGTATGGCTCCCTTTTTTATTCCGTAACCTCACTCAGGTTAAACACATTCAGGTACGCCTTTATGCTTAAGCGTTTTTTTCTGTCAATAGTCTTTTTCTTCATGGCTGTAGTACTGGGTTTTCAAATTATCTTCACGGTTCCTGAGCAACCGCAAATTATTACCCAGACAGGTGAAGAGATTACTGAAGATATTCAATGCATTGAGTTTAACGGTTCACAAGTACTAGATGTTGACGGAGAACTCAATGTGTTGATTTGGAATATTTACAAGCAGGGTAAAGATAATTGGCAAAGTGCGCTTGATTCACTTTCAACTGACAAGCAATTGTTACTACTGCAAGAGGCGAGTATGACGGAGGCATTCAAGCAGTGGCTGGTGGACGGGAGCTGGATGAGCAACCAGGTAAGCGCTTTTAAAGCATTGGGTAGTGGGGCTGGCGTTATTAATATTGCACAAAATCTGCCTGAGAAAGCGTGTGCTTATACCTCGACAGAGCCTTGGCTACGTTTACCAAAATCCGCACTCTTCAGCCAATATCGGCTGAGTAACGGTAGTACGCTTGCTGTTGTAAATATACACGCGATTAATTTCACTGTTGGGACGGATGAGTACCACTCACAAATCGCAGCTTTGGAGGCGCTACTAACGCAACACTCCGGGCCTATTATATTTGCTGGCGATTTTAATAGTTGGAATGAATATCGTCTGGAAGCCATGAAGCAAGCGTTAAAGAAGGCAAACTTACAAGAAGTGTCGTTTTCACCGGATCATCGAACCCAGTTTATTACCGGACAGCGACTCGACCATGTGTTTTATCGTGGCCTTGTGCTCAAAAACGCGAAAGCGCCGCAGAGCGACGCTTCCGATCATAATCCGTTAGTGGTGTCATTTACGCTAAGCGATTAGCGTTGTCTAGGTGGTTAAGCAATAACGATGTAAAGCGCCCAAATGACGTAAAATATCACCCATGGCAGGCTGGCGATAACCAAAGCCTGTCCACGTTCAAACTCAGTCCAGGTCAAGACAACACCGTAACCTAAAACGATGTACCATGGCAGCAATAACGGCAGTGAACTTGCAAAGTGAGACCATTCGTTGGTGAGTGGTAGCTTCAGTAAGCCATTGAGGCTGTTGAGATCTGCAGCGTATGTCATCACTTCACCATGGTTGAGTATTAAGCTTGCGTAGCTTGCAACATCACCAAGCACGGCTGGGAACAGAACCGCACACGAAGCGGCGAACCACTTCCAATAGCCGTACTGTTGTTTACTGGCTTTGGTTGCAAGAAAGAACCAAAACGCCAGCAGAAGCAGTGTCGCAAAGCGGTTGATGACATCATTAATGATTGCACTCGCCATTAACGTGTTTGGCTCCAACAAATCGATCTGTTGAGGATTGATTTGTTGTAATTGTGGTGTCAGCTGTTCACTGAGCCAAGCAAAATCCACGTTAGAGAAATACGCGCCCCAAAACAAGAACGGGCTGACTATCAATAGGATAAATGGTTGCCATCCCCAGCCACCACGCTGATATAACGCCAAAAAGCATGAGGTTGGTGAACGAAATATATCCAACAACATTACAAGCGGATTGCTTGATGGGATCATACACTTACCTTAGTGACGTCAACGTACAGCTTAAGTTTTTGACCGGGTTGTAGGTACTTCTTCTTTTGAAGAGAATTCCATTTCACAATGTCAGCGCTCTTCACTTTGAACTTACTCGCGATGCCGCTGATAGTGTCTCCAGAACGTACATTGTAGAACACAGTACGAATGACAGAGTCACCAGCTGCTTTTTTCCAAATGACGATCTTTTGACCTTTTCTCAATGTGTCTTTTGGTCCCATGCCGTTCCATTTAGCAAGAGATTTGTACGACACGTTATTGTCACGGGCAATTGACCATAAGCTCTCACCTGACTGCACAATATGTGTCAGCTTAAGCTGGCCGCGTGCGGTAGATTGTGTCTTATTTAAGCGGTTGCTCGACGATAATGCGTATTTCGAGTCATCTTTAGTTGATGTCGGGATCAGCAGATGTTGACCAATACGAATATTGTCATTCGACAAGCCATTAGCTCGGCGAATCACCTTCGTCGTTGTGCCATATTTCCGAGCCAATACACCGAGTGAGTCGCCCGATTTTACTTTGTAGCGAGCCACTTTGACGCCTTTACCGCGGTTATCTGCTACCTGAGCAAGGAACGCATCCTTCTTTTCTACAGGAATCAGCAATTTGTGTGGACCGTTTGGTGACGTAGACCATTGGTTGTAAGCCGGGTTGTAGCTTTGTAGCTCTTTGACACCAATGCCTGCATAATCAGCTGCAATTGCAAGATCGAGTTGCTCTTTAGGGTCAACAAGCGCTAATACCGGTTTATTCGGGATAGCAGGAATGTTAAGACCATATTTATCCTGATTCGCAACCACATCAGCAAGTGCTAACAGTTTAGGCAAATAGCTGCTGGTTTCTTTAGGCAAATCCAAAGAGAAAAAGTCAATTGGCTTACCGAGTTTCTTGTTTTTGCGAATCGCTCTGGATACACGACCACCACCGCTGTTGTAGGCCGCAATAGCATGTTCCCAGCTACCATCAAATTGTTTGTTAAGCTGCACAAGGTAATCTAGTGCCGCTTCAGTAGAGGCTGCCACGTCGCGACGCCCGTCATACCAGTAATTTTGTTCAAGGCCCATCATTTTTCCGGTACCTGGAACAAACTGCCAAAGACCTGCTGCACTGCCATGTGAGTAGGCAAAGGCATCAAACGAGCTTTCAACTACTGGCAACAAAGCCAGTTCCATTGGTAAGTCTCGTTTTTCAATTTGCTCAGCGATCATGTACAGAAACGGTTCTGCACGTTGTGACACTGTTTTAAGATGGTTTGGGTGTTTTAGATACCAGGTACGGTAGTAATCCACCTTTTTATTGTGTGGGATGTCCATTTCAAGTTGCATAGCAATACGTTGCCATACATCTTCTTGTTCCTGAGGAGAAAGCACTTTCGGCATTTCTTTGACAGTCTTTGTCAAAGATTGCTTACTTTTTGCTTGTTCCTTAGCTGCTTTTTGTTTAGCAGCTAGCTCTGACTTGTTGGTCTCTGGTGTTGACGTTGTTGAATCTGGAGAAGTCATCTGACAACCAGAAAGCAATAACGCCAAAGCCAAACTGTACTTCAAACGCATGGATTCAGCCTATTTAGGGCCTTTTTATCTTCTCCAGCCTGTCGCGTAGCAAGCGCTACGTGGCAATCGCAAGATAATAGACATATTTCTTTAAACACTAATAAAAGAGGTTAAACCTCTAAATATGCAATGGGTGGACATAAAAATAGATTTATATTCTTCCCAAAACGCAGAGAAGCGCCGGAAGCGCTTCTCTGAAAAACAATCCATGATGATACTGGGGTCTTGTAAACTTACAAGTAAAAATTGGTTAAAATTCGTTCTTCCACACTCTTAATGCCGTAAAAACTGAGCATGGATCGTTATCTTTTATGCGACTCGTCACAGACTTAACGACTTCTGGGTGGTCGGTACGCAAAAATGGATTGATCAATTTCTCTTGACCTAACGTGGTTGGAAGGGTAGGGATATTTAACGCACGTAGTCTATTTACATCATCACGGTACTGACGAAGCTTCTCGTTGTCTGGTTCGACAGCAAGGGCAAATGCTACGTTACTAGCGGTGTACTCGTGTGCGCAATAGACTTGGGTTTCATCCGGCAATGCTGCGATTTTGCTCAAGGAGTCAAACATTTGTTCTGCTGAGCCTTCAAATATGCGACCGCATCCTGCAGAAAATAGCACATCACCGCAAAACAATTTGCTATCACCAAGGTAGCCAATATGGCCCAGCGTATGACCTGGCAATCCCATCACCATGAAGAGTTCACCGAACAGCTCTAATTTGTCACCTTCTTCCATTGGAGCGGTTAGGGTTGGGATTGGCTCCGCTTTTGGGCCGACAACGGCAACATTAGGAAATGCGCGAACTAAATCTGGAACGCCACCAATGTGATCATTGTGGTGGTGTGTAATCATGATCGCTTCTAAAGTTAACTCGTTAGCTTGTAAATATTCTAATACAGGCTTTGCATCACCCGGATCAACAACGGCACAGCGTTTATCGTTATTTTGAATTAGCCAGATGTAATTATCATTAAATGCGGGTATGCTTTTGATCTCTAACACGATTCGTTCTCCGTCACCCATTATAGTCAGGTGGTTAATGAAACCAGCACTCAGCAACAAAACTATACCACACCCGTCTACTTGGTCTGATCTGAATAATGGACCTTGGGTGCTTGAGTCAATCCAAACTCGGTTTGATGAGTGGTGTCCGAAACTCTTCGGTTACCACATGCTCAAACTGGGCGGGTTGAGCTGTGAGCTAACCAGCAGTAATTGTAACATTCAACACCAAGTCAACGTAGATATCCAGAACCCGTTGCATAATGTCGTTGCGGATGGTTACGAATTGCCCTTTTTGGAAAAAAGCTTTGATGTGGCAATTCTGGCTCATCAGTTAGACTACGCCAGTGATCCTCACCGTCTGCTCAGGGAAGTGGACAGAGTGATGATGGATGACGGTTACCTGATCATTACTGGCTTCAACCCATTTAGTTTTACTGGCTTAGCGAGTCTGTTCCCATGGCGAAAAAACAACCTGCCATGGAGTGGTCGAATGTTCTCGTCTAGCCGTGTTCAGGACTGGCTTGGACTGCTTAACTATCAGGTGATTCATCGTGAACGCTATGCGCTTTTCCCAATGACACGCTACCGCACGATGTGGACCTGGCTTGAAAATAGTTTAGGGGAGTGGGCATCGCCAGCGGGCAGCCTGTATTACATCGTTGCCCGTAAACGAACCTACCCTCTCAAGCCAATCAAGCCGCACTGGCGTTTAAAGAAAAGACTCACACCACTTGGGGTAATGAACCGAGAGGGTGCCGGAGTGAAAAAAATATCAAGCGACAAGCGCTAGGAAGCCTGGTAGCCGGTATCCTCTTCAGTGGGTTTTTCAGCCGCTGTTCGGGCTAATTCGTCACAGATTTCGTTTTCTCTGTGGCCCGCATGACCTTTGACCCAATGCCATTCGACTTGGTGGCGGGCGGTTTCTTTATCCAGAGCCTGCCATAAATCGGCATTCTTTACCGGTTTTTTATCCGCGGTTTTCCAACCCCGTTTTTTCCAGTTATGAATCCACTGGGTAATGCCTTGTCGAACATATTGGCTATCGGTTGTTAATGTCACTTTGCAAGGCTCTTTCAGTGTTTGCAAGGCAATCACTGCAGCGAGCATTTCCATACGGTTATTGGTCGTTAGGGAATAACCTTTGGAGAGTGTTTTTTCCACATCTCTGTAGCGTAAAACGATGCCGTAACCACCGGGTCCTGGGTTACCTAAACAAGATCCGTCAGTGAAAATCTCAACGTGTTTGGTCATATTTTTGGTACTATTAGCCGAAACATTTATTAAAGCATAGTCTGACATATATAAGCTTATGAATACCAGCAGCAATTCTGAATATAGTCGCATTGTAGTTCTCGATACCGAAACCACGGGTATGAACCGAGAAGGCGGCCCTCACTACATGGGACACCGCATTATTGAAATCGGTGCTGTAGAAATCATAAACCGCAAGTTGACTGGCCGTCACTTCCACGTTTATTTAAAACCTGATCGCGAAATTCAGTCAGAAGCGGTTGAGGTTCACGGTATTACCGATGAATTCTTAGTCGATAAACCAGAATATTCCAGTGTGCATCAAGAGTTTGTCGATTTTATCAAAGGGGCTGAGCTGGTTGCCCACAACGCGCCCTTCGATACTGGATTTATGGATTATGAGTTTGAAATGCTCGATCCAACTATCGGTAAAACAGAAGATTTCTGTAAGGTGACCGATACTCTTGCCATGGCGAAGAAAATCTTCCCGGGTAAGAGAAATAACCTCGATATCTTATGTGAACGTTACGGTATTGATAACTCGCACCGTACACTCCACGGCGCTTTGCTCGATGCGGAGATTCTGGCTGACGTTTTCCTCCTGATGACTGGTGGTCAAACAAACCTTGAATTTAATGCCAACAAGCAAGAGGGGGGCGTAGAAAGTGTTCGCCGGGTTGAAGGAAGAAAAGCGCTAAAGGTTTTGCGCGCCAGTGCCGATGAATTAGATGCGCACCAGAAAAGATTAGAGCTGGTGAAAGACTGTATTTGGCATCAGTAGGAGAAACTATGTTGAGGGCTTTGTCGGTTGCTATTCTGGCGATCTGGAGTTGTCTTGCGAGTGCTGCGAGCGAATCTAGCATGTCTCTGCTAGATAATCGCTTTCGTGTTGATCCGAGCATCGAGCAAATCACTTTTCTGGTCCATCGCGAGCAAAGCTCTCAGCCTGTGGTGTTAGTTCGCCCTGACGGTAAAAAATACTATGCCTGGGGTTCCTACGACAATATTCGTTGGTATCAGGAACCTGCACTCGATATTGTCTCTATCGATCAGCCGATGCCGGGCCCATGGCAAGCGGTGGGGAAAGTCACGCCTAAGAACAACATTCGTTTAATTTCTCATTTGAAGTTAAGCACTGACGCTTTTCCGAATCATTTGTATTACGGCGAAGCGCTCAAATTTACCGCCCGACTCACTTCAGATGATAAACCGCTTGTTTTAAGAGACTTTCGCGATCGTGTTAACCTCCAGGTTACCTTTACTAAGTTTATTGAAAACGAAGATGAACTGATTAACGAGGGGCGACCAGTTCCATTAGTGATTGGTGATTTCCAGGATGATGGTAGAGATTTGGATGAGCAAGCTGGAGACGGTGTATTTACTGTTCAGTTACCGATCGAAGTTCAACCGGGAAAATATCGTGCACGTATTGTCTCGGGGAATGGCGTCTTCTTGCGTGCTGAAGAGCAGGTAGTACTGGTATATCCGAATCCTATTTCGCGTACTTTTATTCAATCACGTGAACAAAACCAGCCACATCAGCTGGTGGTCAGCGGCGAGCAGGGCATGATTGCCCCAGGTTCCTTGGCAGTGAGTGTTGAACAAAATGCGCCAGATGGTTTTAAAAGTTTTAGCCAGAGTCAAGTTTCTCAAGATGGCCTGAAAGCGACATTGAATCTGAATAACGACACTGGTTTAGGTAAATACTCATGGCAGGGCAGTATCTTTGCGACTGATTTTGCCACCAAACGTCCCCTGGTTTTTCCAATTCAGGAGCAGACATTCAGTGTGGTTGATGACGTAGATTTGCAGGCGGCGCGGAAAGTTAAACAAGCCGAACTTGCCGAGCAGCACAGAATCGAGATGGAAAAGCACATCCTTGTTGAACGAGAAGCAGAACGTAAGCGCAGCATGATTATTATTGCTGTCGGTAACGTGGTAGTGTTACTCATCGGACTCTTATTTTGGCTGATATGGCGCAAGCTAAAAGCAAAAAGGCAAGCGATACCGGAAATGCAGCTGCAAATGCCGAAGAACTAGAAATAAGAAAGGGTGACTGTCGCGAAAAGGCGCTTATCCGGTCATTCCGGCGAGCCATAGCGAGACTAGGAATCTAATATCAGCGTGCTGAGAAGATATAAGAATATCTTTGACAACCAAATGCTCGGATAGAAGACCCTGAATCACGCTCCTTCGTCGCTGTTCTGGGTGACGCTAGACTTGGATATGCTAATTACTGTTCAGCGAATGGCATTAAGCCAATTAGTTCCGGTTTAACAGCAATATTGACTATTAAGCCACATCGGGAATCGGTCTTGGCGTTGGCTCCAAATCGGGTTCTTTTTGTACGGTTGGAACTTGCCCTTCGCCAACAGCACTGATGTAGCATCCACTGAGTTTGATGGCGAGATACATATCGGCACGCAGTAAGATCCCGCCATCGCTGGTGCTAATACCCGTTAGATCACACCATTGCCGTAAGCGGCGTTTTCGGCCAGAAAGAATTAATCGTATTCCTCGTTTCTTAAGCATTTCATGCAGATCCGACAGGGTTGCCATCACGCTTAAATCAAGGTGAGTAAAGCTGGATACGGCGTCTACCACGACACAACTGACGTCTTTGGTATGTTCAGCTTGTTCCAATACTCGGCGTTTAAAGTAAGGGGCGTTAAAATACGTCAGTGGCGAGTTAAACCGGTAAATCACCATACCCGGTATTGGGGTGGCTTTGCCTGAGTTATCGAGCGTTCGTATTGTGCCTTTCTCATCCAAACCAAGGATTTGATCGCTTGGGCGCATAACGATCCGCAAAAATTGAAACAGTCCCAAAAGTACCGCTAAGGTAATTCCCGGAATCACGCCAATTACTAACACGGATACGAAGGTGATACCTGCAAGGTTGAAGGCATCTTTATCGCGTTGGCGTAATTTCCATATCGCTTTGAGGTCGAGCAGCGACAATGAAGCGATGATCAATACCACGCCAAGTGAAGCAATAGGGATAAACTGTAGCGGCTCATAAATAAAGACCGCGATGACAGCAATAGTGAGGGCCGCAATAATAGAGACTAGCTGTGATTTTCCGCCGTTCGCATCATTAACCGCTGTACGAGAATCTGCACCACTGATAGCAAAACCCTGTGAAAAAGCCGAAGCGATATTGGCAAAGCCTAACGCTCTGAATTCTTTGTTTGCATCAATGTCGTAGCCATTCTTAGCTGCGAAGCTGCGTGCGGTGAGCATCATGCTAACAAAGCTGACAATAGCAAGGTTCAACGCTGGAACCACCAGTTCACGAACCTCTCCCAGTTCAAACGTTGGGGCTTGAATTTGAGGGAATCCGCCTTGGGTAATACCCACAACCGAAACGCCCATCTCTTGTAAGTGGAGCAGCCAAACGGAGGTCGTCGTGACGAGTATGGCGAGCATCGCTGCTGGCCAAGCAGGACGAAAGCGTTTGGTCACCAGATAAACCAGTACAGTGGCAATACTTAACGTGACGGTAGGCCAGTGAACTTCGGTTAGGCGTTGAGGCGCTTCCCATAAGCGTTCCAATAGGTAACGTTGCTCGTATCTCCAGCCAACGACTTTGGCAAACTGGCTGACAATAATAGTAAGTGCAACGCCGTTAAGTAAGCCGAGAAGAATTGGTCGGGAGAGAAAGTCCGCAAAAATGCCTAAATTAAAGCGGCTCGCCACGACACACCAAATGCCAGTCATTGCTGTCATGGTCATCACTAATTGCCAATGCTTGGTAGGGTCGCCAGCCGCAAGCGGAGTGACAACGGCGGCAATCACCGCACAAGTTGCCGCATCGGGGCCAACAATGAGTTGTCGTGATGTGCCCATTAAGGCATAAACCAGCATCGGGAGCACACATGAGTAGAGGCCGACAATGGCAGAAACGCCGGTTAATTGCGCGTACGCGATGGCAACAGGCAAGGCAACGGCTACGACAGAAAAAGCGGCCCGAAAATCATTAGTGAACCATTCGCGCTGATAATGCTTAAGCTGAACGAGACCAGGGAACCACTGCGAGAATAATTTTTTGGCCACAGATGCACCCCTAAAAATGGTTTATTTACAGTAAAGTATACATCGTTCTGTTATTTCGTCCGTGAGCCATTTATCACTCAAAAGCGTATGAGCTGTATATCACTATCAATCTAGGAACCGTACAAACAAAAAAACGAGAGCCATTTGGCTCCCGGTTTTCTTATTAACCACGGCTTTATTTTCTTAGGCGACACTGTCCATCTGGACGCAACTCGGCTTTGCTGCCAGTTGTTCTGGCTCAAAGTCATCAACGTTGATGGTATCTAAACGGTGCTGCTCTGCTTCTCTGAGAAGTTCCGCTTCTTCCTCAGTGATAATGCCTTGAACTAGTCCTTCCTCAGCAAGGATATCCAGACACAAGAACGGACGACGTTTACCTTGCGCTTTGCATACTTTGTCGAACACCGGTTCCGCTTGCAGAATCACAGACAGTGCCAGTTCAATTTTACCTGCAGGGTTGTGCTCTGTTGGCTCCAGGTACTGTCCGCG
This sequence comes from Vibrio sp. STUT-A11, assembly GCF_026000435.1. NCBI lineage: Bacteria > Pseudomonadati > Pseudomonadota > Gammaproteobacteria > Vibrionales > Vibrionaceae > Vibrio > Vibrio sp. STUT-A11. The sequence continues at coordinate 819,944 of NZ_AP026763.1, forward strand.
ACCAATGCGGGAACGTGTTGCACTTGGTGTTTGCAGAATACGCGCGACTTTACTGTCAAGTTTGTCGTTTGGCGCTTTACGTACACGACCAAACGGCATGATCATCACGCGAAGTGCACGACCAATAACTTTGTTCGGGAAGTTAGTCAAAAACTCATCAACGGCGATTTCTGCTTGCTTCAAGCTATCTTGCAGAGCCCAATGAACCAGAGGTAAATCTTCTACCTGGCGGCCGTCTTGTTCAAAACGTTTTAGCGCCGCTGAACTTAAGTAAAGTTGACTTAGAATGTCACCAAGCCGAGCCGATAGTCGCTCTTTACGTTTCAGTGAGCCGCCAAGCACTGCCATCGAAATATCAGACAGAAGCGCTAGGTTAGCACTGTAACGGTTAAGTTGTTGGTAGTAACGTTTGGTCGCATCTTTAGTTGGTGCAGATGAACCAAGGCCATCGCTCAAACCAAACCAGATGCTGCGTACCAAATTACTCATGGTGAAGCTCACATGACCTGCGAGTGCTTTATCAAACTTCTCAACAGCGTCACTTGCGTCAGAGTGCGCCGCGTTCATTTCTTGCAGAACGTATGGATGGCAACGAATCGCGCCCTGACCGAAGATGATCATCGAACGGGTCAGAATGTTCGCGCCTTCTACAGTCACTGCAATTGGTGAGCCTTGGTAGCCACGAGCGAGGAAGTTCGATGGACCAATACAGATGCCTTTACCACCTACAATGTCCATGGCATCAATGATGCTCTGTTGACCACGGTGGGTACAGTGGTACTTCACGATTGCAGAAATCACAGACGGTTTCTCACCAAGGTCGATACCAGCCACGGTTAAGTTGCTCGCAGCGTCCATCACATAAGCATTACCGCCAATGCGTGCCAAAGGCTCTTCAATGCCTTCCATGTGCCCGATAGGCTGTTTGAACTGACGACGAATACGAGAGTATGCACCGGTTGCCAGAGCTGCCGTTTTAATACCACCGGTTGAGTTTGAAGGAAGCGTGATACCACGACCAACCGATAGACACTCAACCAGCATTCGCCATCCTTGGCCTGCCATTTTCTCACCACCGATAATGAAATCGATAGGAACGAAGATATCTTTGCCGCGTGTTGGGCCATTCTGGAAAGGGACGTTGAGAGGGAAGTGGCGATTGCCGATTTCAACGCCTTTTACATTGGTTGGGATCAGCGCACAGGTGATACCGAGATCTTCTTTGTCACCAAGTAAGCCTTCAGGGTCACGCAGTTTAAAGGCAAGACCAAGCACGGTTGCCACAGGAGCCAGCGTGATGTAACGCTTGTTCCATGTCAGGCGCATGCCGAGTACTTCTTTACCTTCCCATTGACCTTTACACACCACGCCATAATCAGGGATAGAGCCCGCATCGGAACCTGCTTCTGGGCTGGTTAAAGCAAAGCATGGGATCTCTTTACCTTCGGCCAGACGTGGGAGGTAGTAATCCTTTTGCTCTTCTGTACCGTAGTGCTGAAGCAGTTCACCAGGACCTAAAGAGTTAGGTACGCCAACAGTAGAAGAGAGAACGCCAGAAACCCCCGTCAGTTTTTGCAATACCAGTGATTGCGCGTAAGCAGAAAACTCCAGACCACCGTATTTCTTCTTGATGATCATGGCGAAGAATTTGTTGTCTTTCAGGTATTGCCAGACTTCAGGAGATAAGTCGGCCAGTTCATGGGTCACCTGAAAGTCGTTAACCATGGCACAGACTTCATTAACTGGGCCATCAAGGAATGCCTGTTCTTCCGTACTCAGCTTAGGTGCTTTAATAGCATGCAGCTTTTGCCACTCAGGTTTACCCTTAAAGAGCTCAGCTTCCCACCAGACCGTACCTGCATCTAAGGCTTCTTTCTCAGTTTGAGACATGGCCGGAAGGACTTTTTTGAAGGCAGCTAACGCCTTACCACTGAACAGAGATTGACGAATACTAGATACGGCAAATATAGCGATGGCAAGGATGTAAACCGCCCAGCCCCAAAAGCCTGCAGAACCAGCGATAGTCAGCACTAACATGGTAGCAGTTAGAAAGCTGACAGATTTTACGAGTGGCATTCGATGATAGAGCGTAAAGCCTAAGACGATTGTCATCGCAATGATTGAAAGCAAGATGTCCATATGTATTTTCCTTTTCAGACTTTGTAAGTGTTGTATGTCTGTCTTCTGATAAGAGGTCTAACCAGTCCTGAAATTGTAATCAATATATTAATAAAATGTAAAACATAAGGTTGGGTAAAAAGTGATCTAAGTAGAGTAAAAATTCTAAAAATGAGATTTTGATGCTGATTTATTAAGCAGGTTGCGATGTTTATTCCTGCTGGTTGTCCAAATCTGTTGGTTCACTATCGACACTAATTCTCGTTTATGGGTAAACTCTCTGTAACGAAATGTCTGATGCCCGCTTGGCATTAGAACCATTTGCCAAGGTAATGTGAAAGCATACTGAGGGCCGAGATAATAAAGAGAACGTCTTATGTACCAAGATCTGATTAAAAGTGAATTGAACGAAGCTGCTGAAGTGCTCAACAAATTTTTAAGCGATGACCACAATATCGCTCAAATCGAAGCGGCTGCGAAAATGATTGCGGATTCTTTTAAGCAAGAGGGCAAGGTGCTTTCATGCGGTAACGGTGGTTCACACTGTGATGCAATGCATTTCGCTGAAGAATTGACGGGTCGTTACCGTGATAATCGACCGGGTTATGCAGGCATTGCAATTTCTGACCCAAGCCACCTTTCTTGTGTGAGTAACGATTTTGGTTACGATTTTGTTTTCTCTCGTTATGTTGAAGCAGTAGGCCGTAAAGGCGATGTACTGTTTGGTTTATCGACATCGGGTAACTCAGGTAACATTCTTAAAGCCATTGAAGCCGCGAAAGCAAAAGGCATTAAGACCATTGCACTGACAGGTAAAGACGGTGGTAAAATTGCAGGTCTGGCAGACGTTGAGATTCGTGTGCCTCATTTTGGCTACGCTGATCGTATCCAGGAAGTCCATATTAAAATTATTCACATTGTTATTCAGTTGATCGAAAAAGAGATGGAATAATTAAGGCGGCCGTTCCGGTTTTAAGGTTGGCATTTTAGGTAAGGAGTTCTTTAAACCATGTGTGAATTGCTCGGCATGAGCGCCAATGTTCCAACGGATATTTGTTTCAGTTTTACCGGCCTGATGCAGCGCGGAGGTCGAACTGGTCCGCACCGTGATGGTTGGGGAATCACTTTCTATGAAGGTAAAGGATTTCGGACGTTTAAAGATCCGAAGCCAAGCTGCGATTCAAAAATAGCAGAACTGGTTCAGAACTACCCGATCAAAAGCCGCGCTGTTGTCAGCCATATTCGACAGGCTAATCGTGGCGGGGTCAATTTAGAAAATACGCACCCATTTACACGTGAGTTGTGGGGTAAGTACTGGACATTTGCTCACAATGGTCAGCTAACAGGCTACCAGGACCTGCATACGGGGCGACACCGCCCGGTAGGTCAAACGGATAGTGAACTGGCGTTTTGTTGGTTATTGAAACAGATGGAAGATAGATACCCAGAGCCTCCGGAGGATATGGCATCGGTTTTTGTCTACGTCGCAAAATGTTGTGATCAACTGAAAGAAAAGGGCGTATTTAACATGCTGCTGAGTGACGGTGAGTTTGTCATGACGTATTGCACCAATCACCTGTATTGGATTACGCGACGAGCGCCTTTTGGTAAAGCGGCACTACTGGATGAAGATGTTGAAATTAACTTCCAGGAAGAAACAACACCAAATGACGTTGTTTCTGTTATTGCGACTCAACCGCTTACCGGTAATGAGGCATGGCAGAGAATGAAGCCAGGTGAGTATGGTCTGTTTCATTTAGGTGAGTTGGTTGATGATAATGCAGCAGCGCTGAAAGACGTTGCATTCGCGCCAAAGAAAGTCGCCAGCCAGGCACCGACGGAACCTCTTGAGTAACTAACACTTTCCAGCAATTAAAAAGGCAGCCAGTGTGATAAGGCTGCCTTTTTGATTTGGTTTTGAGTTTACCCGAAGAGTGCTACTCTTCCTCAGCGGCAGCATAGCCGTGAGCGCCAAGCTCTTTGCCGTCTAACCACGCTTTGCCGTCTTGCATCTTTAATCTGTCTTCAACAAGCCATTTGGTGACAATCGGGTAGATTTTGTGCTCTTGGGTTTGAACACGAGCGGCAAGGGTGCTCGCATCATCATCTTCAAATACCGGTACTTTTGCTTGCAGAACAACCGGACCACCGTCTAGCTCTTCTGTTACGAAGTGCACACTGGTGCCGTGCTCTTTATCTTGAGCGTCAATCGCACGTTGGTGAGTGTGTAAGCCTGGGTACTTTGGCAGTAGCGAAGGGTGAATGTTGATCATCTTACCCATGTAATGTTGAACAAATTCGCTGCTGAGGATACGCATGTAACCAGCCAATACCACTGCATCTGGTTGATATTGGTCGATTTGATTCATCAATTCTGCATCAAATGCGTCACGTGACTCAAATGCCTTTGGGTCGATAAAATGGCCTGCAACATTAAATTGTTTCGCGCGCTCTAATCCGTAAGCGTCCGCTTTATTTGAGAAAACGGCAGCGACTTGTGCGTCAGGCATATTCGCTTCACACGCTTCCAGTATCGCTTGTAGGTTACTGCCACTACCAGAAATGAGGACCACTATATTTTTCATGATGTTGAGACTGCCTTACTACTGTAGGTTTTTAAATTATACCAATGTCAGCAAGAATGATTCTCTTATTGCTAGCTTGGTATCACCTACTATTTAAATGGTTTTCGAGTTCCAGATAGCAAAATGAGGACATAGCGTCCTCATTCTTTTTACTTTTTGAGCAAGAATCGCAAGTTAGTTAATTTCAACTTGTTCTTCATTTGCTTCTGCTTGAGCGATTTCACCAATCACCCATGCGTTTTCGCCTTCTTGTTGCAGAAGTGCAACCGCTGCTTCCGCTTGATCTTTAGGCAGGGCAACGATTAGACCAACACCACAGTTGAATGTACGGTACATTTCGTGTGTTTCTACGTTACCTTTCTCTTGTAGCCATTGGAAAATCACTGGCCATTCCCAGCTGTTACCGTCGATCACTGCTTTAGTGCCTTCAGGAAGAACGCGCGGGATGTTTTCCCAGAAACCACCACCAGTGATGTGAGAAATAGCATGAATGTCGTGCTTCTCAATCATTTTAAGTGCTGATTTGATGTAAATCTTAGTTGGTTCCAGAAGGTGCTCACCGATAGTACGACCTTCTAGCATTTCGTTTTTGTCTGCGCCAGATACTTCAAGGATCTTACGAACCAGAGAGTAACCGTTTGAGTGGGGGCCGCTTGAGCCTACTGCGATAAGAGCATCACCCGCCGCTACTTTTGTACCGTCGATCACTTCTTCTTTTTCTACAACGCCTACACAGAAGCCAGCTACGTCGTAGTCTTCACCTTCGTACATGCCTGGCATTTCAGCAGTTTCGCCACCGATTAGGGCACAACCCGCTTGCAAACAGCCATCTGCGATTCCAGAAACAACGTCTGCTGCGGTATCGACATCTAGCTTGCCTGTTGCGTAGTAATCAAGGAAGAACAATGGTTCAGCGCCTTGTACGATCAGGTCGTTTACACACATTGCAACCAGGTCAACACCGATAGTGTCGTGCTTGTTCATATCCAGTGCCAGGCGAAGTTTTGTACCTACGCCGTCAGTACCAGAAACCAATACAGGTTGTTTGTATTTTGTCGGCAATTCGCATAAAGCGCCAAAACCACCGATACCACCCATCACTTCAGGGCGACGAGTACGTTTTACCGCACCTTTAATACGATCTACAAGCGCGTTGCCTGCATCAATATCAACACCAGCGTCTTTATAGCTAAGAGAAGAGTTATTACCACTCACAGGGAAGTCCTCGGTATTTAAGTTGGATATGAAAACGGCGCTATTCTACCAGTGCTTAAATACAGATAGCAAACGTTTGCGCGAGTTTTTTTCTTCAGTGATATATCCTGCTTTCCCCGTGGAAATCATGTATAATCTGAAGGTTTGTTTAAATATTGCCTATTATAGCCGGAGATGGACATGAAAGTTGTTGAAGTAAAACACCCTCTAGTAAAACATAAAATTGGTCTAATGAGAGAAGGTGACATCAGCACAAAACGTTTTCGTGAGTTAGCGACTGAAGTCGGTAGCCTACTTACTTACGAAGCGACAGCAGACTTTGAAACAGAGAAAGTTACTATCGATGGTTGGAATGGTCCAGTAGAAGTTGACCAGATTAAAGGTAAGAAAGTAACCGTTGTGCCAATCCTGCGTGCTGGTCTGGGCATGATGGATGGTGTTCTTGAGCATATGCCAAGTGCACGTATCAGTGTGGTAGGTATCTACCGTGATGAAGAAACGCTTGAGCCAGTACCATACTTTAACAAGCTTGCTTCTAACATTGATGAGCGTATCGCACTGGTTGTTGACCCAATGCTAGCAACTGGCGGTTCTATGATCGCGACTATTGACCTTCTGAAAGAGAAAGGTTGTAACCAGATTAAAGTACTTGTTCTGGTAGCAGCGCCTGAAGGTATCGAAGCGCTAGAAAAAGCACACCCAGATGTTGAGCTATACACTGCGGCGATCGACGAGAAACTAAACGACAAAGGTTACATCGTTCCTGGTCTAGGTGATGCGGGTGACAAGATTTTCGGTACTAAATAAGCGTAAAACAAAACGCAGATTCAGTTCTGAACAAAAAACAAAGGCTTGGTTATTACCAAGCCTTTTTTGTACGTGTCGAATTGAACTTACGATTTAGTTCGCTTTGTCTTCTTCGATCTGAGCGTTATCAACTACATGGTTTTCACCCAAGTCATGAGGAAGAACCAGGTTAAGAATGATTGCCACGATACCGCACAAGCTAACGCCTTGTAGGCTGAATTCACCAATGCCGAAAGCCATGCCACCAATACCAAATACTAGCGTAACAGCAACGATAACCAGGTTACGAGATTTGTGTAGATCAACGTGGTTTTTGATCAGCGTGTTCAGGCCCACGGTAGCAATAGAACCAAACAGTAGGATCATGATGCCACCCATTACCGGTACAGGGATGGTTTGCAGGATAGCGCCTAACTTTCCAACTAAAGCCAGAACAATTGCAGTCACGGCTGCCCATGTCATGATTTTTGGGTTGAATGCCTTGGTTAGCATGACTGCGCCAGTGACTTCACTGTAGGTTGTATTTGGTGGCGCGCCGACCATAGCAGCAGCCATAGTTGCTACCCCGTCACCCGCGATTGTGCGGTGCAGACCAGGTTTTTTAAGGTAATCTTTGCCTGTCACATTTGAAATAGCCAGCATATCACCAACGTGTTCCACTGCGGGTGCGATAGCCACTGGGATCATAAATAGGATGGCATTGATGTTGAATTCAGGCGTAGTGAAGTTTGGCATCGCCAGCCAAGCTGCTTGAGCAACAGGGGTAAAATCAACCACTCCGTAGGCAAGAGAGACAGAGTAACCCGCTAAGATACCACCAACAATTGGTACTAGCTTCAAGAAGCCTTTCGCAAACACGCTCAGTGCAATAGTTGTTAATAGTGAAACGGCAGAGATCATGACCGCTGCATCACCATTGACCAATTGAGCAGCACCGTCACCTGTTTTACCAATCGCCATATTCACAGCGGTTGGAGCCAAGCCCAGGCCGATAACCATAATCACTGGGCCAACAACCACTGGTGGCAGAATCTTATGAATAAAGCCTACGCCACGAACTTTAATCGCCGCGCCCAGGGCAATATAAACCATACCTGCTGCCATTAAGCCACCCATAGTTGCACCGATACCCCATGTTTGGATACCGAACATAATAGGAGCAATAAACGCAAAAGAAGAAGCAAGGAAAATTGGGACAGAACGTTTAGTGATTAATTGGAAGAGGAGGGTACCAACACCAGCGCCGAAGAGTGCTACGTTTGGATCAAGGCCAGTCAGAAGAGGCACGAGTACCAAAGCACCAAAAGCGACAAAGAGCATCTGAGCGCCTTGTAACGCATTTTTCATAATCATTTCCTATTTAAAGATATGCAGACAAATCCGGCGAATAGTACCACTCAGCAAACGTTTGCGACAATGGTCAGATCAAACTTTTCGATGATTTTAAGTGGATAAAATAGGCCTTTAGAGCGATTTTCTTACAAAAGTGCCTGTTTTGTGGACCAAAGTTCATGTTTTGTTAGATGAGGCGCAAAGTAAAGGATGTAATAACGTGTCGCGCATAGCGCAAGGTGTCATGTTGGAAACGGGTATTTTCCTTTATCTCGAGCTCTGGGGAATTCACTTTTTGGATACGCAGATGGATTGATAACAAAAAAGGCCCACTTGTTTATCCGTTCTAAACACTGTGCCGCAAATGACGTAAGTTGGTCAAATTCCAAGCTATTTACCCATGAGTTGCCTTGCTCAAGGTTTGATAGTTGCTTATTATGCTTTCTCTTATTTAAAGGAAAATGAAAACTATGCGCTATTTAGCTCTTATACTGATAGGTTGGTTGTCCCTGCCCGTGTATGCACTTACGCAGGTAGATATCTATCGTGCTGAAGTGGTTATCGACAGCGAGCAAAACAACGGTGAGTCTTTGGCTCGTGAACAAGGTATGAAAGAGGTGATTGTTCGAGCGACTGGTTCTCAAGCTTCTTTAAGCAATCCGGTTATTCAAAAGGCATTGAGCTCAAGTTCTCGCTACATTTCTCAACTCGGTTACGGGCAGGTTGAAGGCAAACCAAGTTTGAAAATGCGCTTCAGTAGTAGTCAGATTCATTCTCTTCTGACTCAGGCGCAGTTGCCATCTTGGTCGGCTCACCGTGCCAATATTCTCGTCTGGGCGATTGAAGAGCATGCTTATGAGCGTACCATTGCCTGGGAGCACTCAGACTCGCCGAAGGTTTCTGCATTGCACGCCGCAGCCGAAGCTCGAGGGTTACCGATTACTTTTCCAGTCGGTGACTTTGATGATGTGACCGGTGTTAGTGTTTCAGACCTATGGGGTGGTTTTGCTGATCCGATAGCAAAGGCTAGCCAACGTTACCCGGCAGATGCCGTGCTGGTGGTAAAAGCTCAGGGCGATCAAGTTCGCTGGACGTTATATGACCAATCACCATCGGCTATTCTTGTCTCTCAACGTTCTCCTCGTAGTGGGGCTGCATCTGGATCGAATGCGATGAATGAAATGGTTGATGGGATTACCGATTATTACGCAGGTAAGAGCGCCGTGATTGTGTCTGGTGAAGCTTCTGATGGGATCACGATGAAAGTGGTCAACATTTATTCCGCGAAAGACTTTTTCCGTTTAGAAAGCGCGTTAAACAAGCTTAACTCTGTTGCTGGAACTGAAGTCAAGCGTGTTCAAGGTAACGAGCTAACTCTTAAACTTCATTTATTGGCTTCTAAAGAAACGTTTGAAAAAGAAGCGTCATCGATCTCGCAACTGGGTGAGTACCAAGAGCCAATAAAGCCAGTGGAAGAAGTTGCGCCTTTACAACCAGCTCAAGATTCAGTGCAAACAGAATTGGTCACGCAAGAAGCGCAATTGGGGTCAGATGTTGTGACCGCTGACGCCTCAGTTGAAGAAGTAAAACAATCAGAGCCTGTTGTAATTAAGCCGGTGCAAGAGCAGTATGACGTAATTTATGAATGGACCTCTAGTCAACGTTCATAGAATGCTAACATTTTGAAAGTAATAAAAAAGAGTCACAAATCGCGACTCTTTTTAGTTTCATCGTTGGCCTTATTTGTTGAACTTCGCTTTTTCCTCTTTCTCTACTTGGGATAAGCGTTTGAGTTTGAGGCCCAACTCTTTGCCTCTTGCTCTCGCAAATAGAATGTTGCCAAAAAAGCCTAGCGTCGTTAGCAAAAGCTCGACCGCTGCGAGCCAACGTTCTCCGCCATCGACATATAAAATGGTTAACGCGTGCAAAAAGTACAGCATTAACACAAAGTTTGCCCAAGCGTGAGTATAGGGTTTGCCCGCCAATATACCCGGCAACGGAAGCAATAATGGAATACACCATGCAATCGCAAGCGTTGTGCTACTCAAGTGAGGGTGAGGAGACAGCGCGAGTTGCCAAATTGCTACCCAAGCCAGTAAAGCCAAGTTGCCAAACAAAGCTAAATAACGATAGCTTTTCGTTTGTGCACTGAGTGCAGGTTGGTCAAAAGATTCAGACATCGATTTACTATCCTTGAATTTACTCGCTAGCTTTCAGCTTGAGTGCTGCTGTTGCTAGTCGTTTACCCAACTTCTGTGCCAGGCGGGCTTCGTCATTGGTGAGCGTTGGCTTTTTGCCGACACTGCTCGCGCCATATGGCGTACCACCCGACTGAGTTAAGTGCAGCTCTGGTTCTGCATAAGGAATTCCCAATAACATCATCCCGTGATGCAACAATGGCGTCATCATGCTTTGTAGTGTGGTTTCCTGACCACCATGCATCGAAGAGGATGAGGTAAATACACACGCTGGTTTATCGATTAAGTCTCCACTTACCCACAAAGGTGTGGTTTGATCCCAGAAGTGCTTTAAAGGCGCTGCCATGTTGCCAAACCAGACGGGACTACCAAATGCAAGACCATCGCATTTTTTCAGCTCTTCTAGAGTAACAATTGGATCGGAAGGGGGATGTGAGTGAGGTGACAATTCTTCAACTGTACGCAAAATTGCTTCGCATTGAGGAGTCGATTCAACTCCTCTTGCTATCTGTCTTGCCAGTTGTTTTGTTGCGCCGTGACGGCTGAAGTACAAAATAAGGATCTGGCAATCCATTTATAGAATATCCAACACTTGCTCTGGAGGGCGACCGATCTTCGCTTTGCCGTTTGCGACAACAACAGGGCGCTCAAACAGTTTTGGATTTTGTGCCATGGCTTCGAACAGTTGTTCATCACTGACTGACGCATCACCTAAGCTCAGTTCTTTGTAGTCGGCTTCTTTGGTACGCATCATGTCGCGAACAGCAGAGAACCCTAGTTGAGTATAGAGTGCTTTTAGTTCTTCCACGCTAAGTGGGTTATCCAAATATTTTACGACTTCTGGTGTAACACCATTTTTTTCCAGCAGCTCGAGAGTTTGACGGCTCTTTGAGCAACGAGGGTTGTGATAAATCACGACTGACATGGTTTTCTCCATTTCGTTATTGTAATGCCATGAATCGATCTCTTTGGATCATGAGTTGGTCAATACGAGCATCGTATCGTGCTTGCTCTAAACTGCCCAACTTAGCCATTTTACTTGCTTCACTATAATATTGAATCGCTTTATTCCAATTCGCGCGTAATGCCAAGATTTCGGCGCGCGCAGCCAACTCTTCATCGTTACGTCCCAACTCGTGATAAGTCTTCGACAATAGCTGCCAACCATTGGTATCTTCAGGGTTGTCATGGGTGTATCGTTGCAAAATACGCACTGCTTGATCATATATATTGGCTTCTAGCAGGGCATTCGCATAGTTAATCGTCAGAACTTTATTCTGTGGATTACGCGTCAATGCTTTACTCAGCATTTCCACCGCTTTATCTGGCTGTTTTTGCCCAATATACAGATCGGTCATCGCATCAAGATAAAACGGATTTCCTGGGTCTTGTGTCAGCAGTTTGTTCAGTATTGGCTCTGCTTGTGAGAACCGCTTACTGTCCAAGTGAACCAGAGCACGACCATAATCAAACGCTGGCATGATATCGGCGGTGGCTTTCTTCTGTGTTTGTTCAAACCAACCTAATGCCGCTTGTCCGTCAATACCTGCGAAACGGGCAACAATACGTGCACGTGCGAGATGGTAATCAATGGAAGGAAGTATACGTAGAGGTGGGTAAGCCTGCGCCCTCTGCCGACTGTCCGTGATCCTGTCTTCAGGGAGCGGGTGAGTAAGCAGCATCGGAGGCGGCTTACTCGCGTAACGATACTCATCTGCTAGTCGACCAAAGAAGCGAGGCATAGCTTGTACATCAAACCCTGCTTTTGCCAGTGTTGAGATGCCAAAGCGGTCAGCTTCTTTCTCGTTAGCGCGCGTATAGTTTATCTGACTTTGCATATTACCAGCCGTTGCGGCAGTAATGGCGGCAATACCGGCTTCTGGTGCTGCAATAGAAAGTAGTAGAGCACCAGCTAATGCAGCCAATGATGCTGGTGAGCGTCTTGCTTGCTCTTCCATGCTACGTGCAAGGTGACGTTGCGTAACGTGTGCGATTTCGTGAGCAACCACTGAGGCGAGTTCACTCTCAGATTGAGCGTGTAGAAACAAACCTGAGTGCAAAGCGACATAGCCACCAAAAAACGCAAAAGCGTTGATGTTGCGGTCACGTATCATGAAAAAATGGAACGGTGTTTTTACATCATTTGCATTGGCCACCAAACGGTGACCGAGAGAATCAATATACTCATTAATCACAGGATCGTTGACCAGTGGCTTGCTCGCTCTGAGCATGCGCATGTAGGCATCACCATAAATCAACTCTTGGTCTATCGATAGAGTGCTCCCAGCGGCGGTTCCAATATCTGGTAAGTCGATACTATTGGCGTAGGTTGTTGGCGAACTAATTGCAGTAGCAATACATAAGCAAACTAGCGATCGAGTGCGTTTTAACATACGTTTTAAAGGTTCTCCCAAATACCTGAGTATGTGGCAGGAGGTCGCGTACCTCACAACGTCACCACTATACTTTACGGCCATCCTGTTATTAGTATGCCCAAATAACCTCGAGAAACTCGCGTTATTATGCTCCTTGAAATCATTTGGGTATATGCTAGCAATAAGACCAAGAATAAACGAATTGGTTTCGTAAATTGTGTATATCTGAGTGATTTCAGGATCTGGTTAAATCATGTCAGAAGTGCTAGCACCAACTTGAAAAGCCGTTACAATACAACCCTATCATAAGTGCAGAGCAATACAATGGAATCCATGCTACTTGATTTGCGTAAGCAACGCTGCCCCTTGGCACTGTTACTTGCAAAGCGTCACACTGTTGAGGCATTTAAAGGAGAAAATCCGCAATATCAAAATCTTGTCATTCAAGTTACGGATAACAGCTCTAAACAAGATATTGTGAAATACCTAAATGCTCAAGGGTACGTGGTTGATTGCCAACCAACATCAGATCACTACACATTGACTGTTTTCAATAAGGAATCCGCTTAGATGTTCGAAATGGTAAGTCGTTGGTATCAACGTCGATTCTCAGATCCACATGCAGTGAGCCTGGTAGCGATTTTGCTGTTTGGTTTTATCACTATTTACTTCTTCGGTCATCTCATTGCCCCACTATTGGTGGCGATTGTACTCGCTTACCTGCTGGAGTGGCCGGTAGTGCAAATGTGCCGTATGGGGGTGCCGCGCACGCTCGCAGTAATCATTGTATTGCTGATCTTCATTAGTTTGATGTTGATTGCTTTGTTTGGTTTAGTACCAACCATTTGGACTCAGGTTGGTAACTTAATCAACGATATCCCCAATATGTACAATGGCTTACAGAAGTTTATTGTTACGTTGCCAGAGCGCCATCCGGAGCTCGCGAACCTGGAGATTGTGGAAACTATCGTAACCAATGCGAAAAACCAAGCTTTAGGTCTTGGGGAAAGCGTGGTTAAAGGCTCTTTGGCATCTTTAGTCAGTCTCGCAACATTAGCGGTGTATTTAATTCTGGTTCCTTTGCTGATCTTCTTTTTGCTGAAAGACAAAGAAGTGATGCTCGGTATGGCCAGTGGTATTTTGCCTAAAAACCGCAAGTTAGCAAACAAAGTCTGGCACGAGATGAACGAACAAATCTCAAACTATATTCGCGGTAAAGTGCTGGAAATTTTGATTGTTGGCGGGGTTAGCTACGTTACTTTTGCGATTCTGGATTTACGTTATTCCGCATTGTTAGCCGTCGCAGTCGGATTGTCCGTTCTTATCCCATATATCGGCGCAGCAGCAGTTACTGTTCCTGTGGCGATCGTAGGGCTGTTCCAGTGGGGGCTTACACCGCCGTTCTATTGGCTACTGCTCGCGTACGGGATTATTCAGGCATTGGACGGGAACGTGTTGGTGCCAGTGCTGTTTTCTGAAGCAGTAAACCTCCATCCAGTCGCCATCATTATTGCTGTGTTGGTATTTGGCGGGTTATGGGGATTTTGGGGTGTGTTCTTCGCTATCCCATTGGCTACGTTAGTCAAAGCCGTTTGGAATGCGCTACCGAGTACAGAAGAGACTGAACCTGCGGAGCAGGAATAACTACACTAATCTGAGTGAATCAATTCTCACTGCCTGAGAAAAAAAGAAAGCCCAGCATGTACTGGGCTTTGTTGTATTTAGGTGCTCGGCTCAATCCGACGGTTTACGCGTTTTCGTTGAGATAATTTAAAACCACTTCATGGTGGTCTTTGGTTTTAAACTTATTGAACACGTGCTCAATCACGCCTTCTTCGTTGATAAGAAAGCTAATGCGATGTAGACCATCGTAGATCTTACCCATGAATTTCTTTTCACCCCAAACACCAAACTGGTCTGCGACCGCGTGGTCTTCGTCAGACAGTAGTGTGAAGTTAAGCTCATCGCGCTCGATAAACTTGCCCAGACGTTTTACCGGGTCGATACTTACGCCAAGCACAACCACATTGTGTGTGTCGAGTTCTGCTTTAATGTCACGCAGGCCTTTTGCTTGCGTTGTACAGCCCGGAGTCATCGCTTTCGGGTAAAAGTAGAAAAGTACTTTCTTGCCTTTAAAATCACCAAGTGTCACTGTGTTGCCGTCTTGGTCGAGCAAAGAGAAGGCTGGCGCTGGCGAGCCTGCTGTCAGCGTATTCATTATGATTTCCTTTACTTTATAGTGTGTTTTTAATGAAATTCAGAGAACCTTGTACGTTGAGCGACTGACAAAGTTCATCGAAATCTTCTTGTAATTGCATCAGGTTGCAATCGGCACTCACCGATGCAGTAATGGCAATGTGGAATTGATCGACATCGGCCTGAATCTTTGATTTGCTGATGGTTCGTGCGCTTAGCGAGTCGAGTCCAATCTGTTGGTCAGCAAAGAATTGAGTGAATTTCTCGGTGAGCCCCGGGCGGTCTTCTGACTCGATAAACACTTCCATGGTGTAACTGTTGTCGATTAACTCATGAGCGGCGGTACGCTTCATTATTGTGATCAGATCGTGTTCTTGCCCCAGTAAAGGCATCTGTGTTTCGACACGAGTGATATTACTGGTGCTACCTGTCAGCAGCATAATTAGGGTAAATTCATTGCCAAAAATAGCGATTCGGCTATCGACAATGTTACAGCCAGCTTGCGTAACGAGCTTTACGACTTGGTTACAGATACCTGGACGATCCGTTCCAACTGCTGTAAGTACCAGATGTTGCTTCATAAATGAGCTTCTTGTCCTTTCTTCAATAGAAAGATGTTAGCACAGATACACCAGAGAAAGATCGAGTCAGTCCGCTTTTGTTTACAACATGGTTTTTTTATTCACTCACGTCTGACTTGATTAAGTTCTCTAGAGAGTATATTTCTGAGCTTAGTAAAAATGAGGTCTTGGTTTGGCTCACGTCTTGTTCTTCAAAATTGAATCAGTTAACGAACACAACTATCGAATTTAGTAGGAACCAGACCAAAGTGAGCATTTAAGTTGCGAGATCTCTAACATCTGATAATTATTCACTCATTTGTACTTTGTAAGCGAGTTTACGCTCTTGTGTTTTTCAATCGCATTAAAGTACCATGCAGAAAGAACTAAATAAGGGAGATAAACATGTTTTCAGGAAGTATCGTAGCGCTGATTACGCCATTCAAAGCGGATGGTGAAGTAGACTTTGACAGTTTACAGAAGCTAGTGGAATACCATATCGAATCTGGTTCGGATGGTATTGTGGCGGTAGGCACAACCGGAGAGTCGGCGACACTGACGATTGAAGAGCATGTAAAGGTCGTAAATAAGGCGGTAGAGTTTGCTGACGGTCGCATCCCGGTGATCGCGGGCACGGGGGCAAATGCTACCCACGAAGCCGTGACATTTAGCAAATTGCTAGCGGATTCTGGCATTGCTGGTTTCCTAAGTGTTACGCCGTACTACAACAAACCAACACAAGAAGGTTTGTACCTGCACTATAAAGCCATCGCAGAAGCGAGTGATGTGCCACTCATTCTTTACAATGTACCGGGTCGTACAGCTGTTGATATGCAGCCAGAGACAGTGGCACGCTTGTCAAAGCTTGATAATATAGTCGGTATCAAAGATGCGACTGGCGATTTGGATAGAGTTGCAATTCATCGTGAACTTTGTGGCGAAGATTTTATCTTACTAAGTGGTGATGATGCGACGGGTTTAGATTTCGTTAAGCTTGGTGGCAATGGGGTTATCTCGGTAACCAACAACATCGCAGCGAAAGATATGGCAGACATGTTCCATTTGGCAAGTGAAGGTAAGTACGAAGAAGCAGAAGCGATAAACGAGCGCTTAATGACTCTGCATAAGAATCTGTTCGTTGAAGCAAGCCCGATCCCAGTAAAATGGGCAGCAGAAAAGCTGGGTTTGATCGACGATGGTAGCTTGCGTCTTCCTCTAACCACGCTTTCTGAAAAAATGCAGCCGATCGTGGAACAGGCGTTAACCGACGCCCGTATTTATAAAGATTGAGTTACTAGGATTGACGTTCTGGGGGCCTATGCGCCCTCAGTGTTTTAGGAGTATAAATGAAGCTTTCAAGTCAGTTAGTGTTAAGTTCATTAGCTGTATTCGTATTGACTGCCTGTACAGGTGGTGCTACCCAGCGTCGTCAGGCAAAGGACGATTTCGAGTATTTAAACACCCCTACGTTGGGTGAATGGAATACGCCGCAAGGTGTTCAACCGCAACTCTACCCGAACTACGAAATCCCTCAGGGTACGTATGCTGGTGGTGTGGGTAAAAACGTTGATATTCGTCCACCACAACAAGTGCTCGAACTGATTCCTGGTGCTCGCTTGGATCGCAGTCAAGATGGTGAAGTGACGCTGTGGTTACTCCGTAAAGACGAGTTAGACAAGGTTTGGCAAACGGTACAAGGCATGGTTGAAGCCAGAAGAATTCCGGTTGAGAGCCAAACCGATTCGCGTATTGAAACGGGTTGGGTAACTTGGGATTCTGCTGATGAAGACATGGAGATTGGCAGCCGATACGAGATACTGCGTACACAGGCTGGTAGTCGTTATGGATTCAAAGTCAGTCTTATTGATTGGCGTGAAGGTGGTCAAATTAAAGAAGTCACTCCGACTAACCGTGAACGTTACAATGTGTTCATGACTAACCTGGTAACCGCTCGCTACGATCAACTAGTTCGTGAAGATGCGCAGCGTAAAGCTCAGGAGCTGGTAAAACAGATCCCTGTTACGATGGGCACAGACCGAAGTGGTCTTCCTGTCATCATCGCTCGTGCTCAATATGACGTATTGTGGCCGCGTCTGCCAGTTATTCTGCCGAAGATGGGTTTCACTATTGAAGATCGTACTCAATCTCAGGGTACAGTAGAAGCGAAATACGCATCACCGGATGATGAATTCTGGAATGAGATTGGCGTTAAACCCGTTGATTTGGATGCGGGTAAATACACCTTCCTATTTGGCGACTTGGGTAACCGAACATCAATCAATATTACCGACTCTTCAGGTAAGCCGGTTGAAGAAGCATTCC
This sequence comes from Vibrio sp. STUT-A11, assembly GCF_026000435.1. NCBI lineage: Bacteria > Pseudomonadati > Pseudomonadota > Gammaproteobacteria > Vibrionales > Vibrionaceae > Vibrio > Vibrio sp. STUT-A11. The sequence goes on from NZ_AP026763.1 coordinate 837,652, forward strand.
TTAAATCACTGGCGCCAGTTTTGGCCGCAGTGGTGAAGCAGTAATTGAAAAGCACTGGCTATTATTAGAAAAAAGGGACCGTTTGGTCCCTTTTTAGTTGGTATTCATTAACGAGAAGGATCGTCTTTTTTGTCTTTTTCCCCGTAGCGTTCCTGATCGAGCTCGTTCAATTTATCTAAATCGTTCTTACGACTTTTATCCATTTGATCAAACTTCATTTTGGCGGTGTATTTCAATGCGGCAATATTACCGATGATGACACTTAACACGACAATGATGATAACCCATGGGTTAGTGAGCAGTTCTATCATAGCGCCTCCGGCGGTGGCGTAATGTTACGAATAAACGTAGACACAATCTTATCTAAATTATTTAGTATTGAATCTATTCCCGCAATATTATGCTGCTGATTTTGTTTCATCAGTTCACTTCTCAGCAGCTCGGGCGTTACCTGTGAGCAACATTCCTGACCAACAGCTTTATGACTAATATGCCACGGTTCCATCGCAACGCCACCAAGATCTTCTTTATAAGGGAAGAAAAAACCAAATTTATCGAGATGTGCTTTCAACCACAGATAGAACTCATGTTGGTGGCCGTCTAGATACTCCCAAGGCTCCAGTTGCAGAGCGGTACCTTCAGGTAACAAGTTACGCGCATAGACATCAAAATCACATCCCCAGTGGTGACGACTACCCCCGGGTAGAGCAGACCAGCGCAGAATTGCCATTAACTTCTCTTCATCACTCAAAGCAGACTTATTCAGTGGCTTCGAGTCTGAATCAAGAATGGGCAACTCACCAGAAAACTTTCCGTTCCAGATTGAGCGCTGACGCGAAAAATCTCTAAAGCCGCTGGCAATCTCCATTTTAAAACCAGCATCCGTTGCAGCCTCAATCATTCTGAGCAGGTCATGAGCCACTTCTGGATGAAGCAAAAAGGCTTTCTGACCAATCATGGTTGATTGAAGATGAGAATCGGTGGTTCCTGTTAGTTGCGATGGTGTCATGTTGTTCTCGTTAACTGGCTGTTAGCGGCCGATTACTTCGCCAATAAATGCTTAAGCGTATTTTGGTACATGTCCGTTAACTTTTCTAAGTCGTCAACTTTCACGCACTCATTCACTTTGTGAATGGTGGCGTTTACTGGTCCAAGCTCCACTACCTGGCCACCCATACGAGCGATAAAACGACCATCCGAAGTACCGCCTGTTGTCAGCAGTGCTGGTTTAGTATGGTTTACTTCGTCAACGGCAGCTACAACGGCATCCAGTAATGCGCCAGTATCGGTTAGGAACGGGTCACCGTTGAAAGTCCAGTCTAGCTCGTAGTTCAGGTCGTACTTATTCAGTGTCTCAGTGATACGTTCAACAATGATCTCATTGCTGAGCTCGGTGCTGAAACGCAGGTTAAACTGAACGTTGAATTCACCCGGAATGACGTTTGAAGCACCAGTACCAGCCGACACGTTCGGAATCTGGAAGCTGGTTGGCGGGAAGTAGTCGTTGCCTTTATCCCATTCCGTTGTCGCTAATTCGTGAATCGCTAACAGAGAAGAGTGAACAGGGTTATTGGCGAGATGTGGATACGCCACGTGTCCCTGAGTACCTTTAACCGTAAGATCACCTGTGATTGAACCACGGCGACCATTTTTTACGACATCACCAACGATCTCGGTACTTGAAGGCTCACCAACGATACACATATCTATGTTTTCACCACGTTCCATCAGCGCTTCTACCACGCGAACGGTACCATTGATGAAAGGCCCTTCTTCATCTGAAGTAATCAAAAAGCCGATAGAGCCTTTGTGGTCCGGGTTTTCTTCGATAAAGCGTTCAACAGCGACAATCATTGCTGCCAGAGAGCCTTTCATATCCGCCGCACCGCGACCATGCAGGTAGCCATCGATTATTGTTGGCTCAAATGGATGAGTATCCCATTGTTCAAGCTTGCCCGCAGGTACTACGTCAGTGTGGCCAGCAAAGGCAAATAGCGGTGCTTCGGTACCACGGCGAGCCCAAAAGTTGGTTGTATCTTCAAACACCATGACTTCGATTTCAAAACCAAGCGCTTTTAGTCGCTCGATCATTAAGTCCTGGCAGCCCGCGTCTTCAGGCGTTACGGATTGTCTGCTGATTAGGTCTTTCGCAAGAGCCAGTACTGGACTGTCTGTCATCCTTGAGTGTTCCTTAATTTATGAGTTAAAAATCGTTGTGTATTGATCAGCTTTAAAACCAATATGGAGTTGATCATCTACTTTTAAAATTGGGCGCTTAATCATCGCTGGGTTTTCCACTAGCAGTTTGATAGCATTTTCTTCATTCAGAGAATCTTTCTGTTCCTGAGTCAACTGGCGGAAAGTGGTACCACGTTTGTTGAGCACGATTTCCCAGCCTAGCGCATCACAAAATTCTGTCACCAATGCTTCATCTACGCCTTGTTTGCGGTAGTCATGAAATTCATACGCGATATCTTCTGCTTCTAACCATTTCTTGGCTTTTTTAATTGTGTCGCAGTTTGGGATACCAAACATGGTAATCGTCATAATGTTTCCTTTTCTCTTTACTTTGTTCTTATGCACTGAGACCGTGATTCTCAGGTGCTCAAGCTATTTTGAGCTATTTATCGCATCCTACCAAGAAGCAAACAAACTGACAAAATGCGATAGAGAATAATTTATGTCTTCTAACCAAACCAAATTGCCGAGTTGTAAACGTTGGTAACTTACAGAATGAGTCAAATTGGGAATTAACTTGTAGGAATTTGAGTAAAAAGACACCAAAAAAGGGTGGATAAGTCGAGTTATTGATCAAACGCAACATCTCGCTGTGCAAAAACGAAATAATGATTCAGCACAAGTTTAGGAGGTGTCAATGGAGTTGAGTCCTGTTTTTGCAAGGCGGTTATATTTGGCCTTGTTGGTCGAAAGCCTGGAAAGGCCAAATGTACCAAAATTAATCGAACAAACGGGGTGGCCTCGACGTACAATTCAAGATGTACTAAAGGCATTACCGGGTATCGGCATCGAGCTTATATTTGTTCAAGATGGTCGACGTCATAATGATGGCTATTACCAACTTTCGGATTGGGGACCTTTTGATAGTCAATGGGTTCTGGAGCGAGAGCGAGATATCGCTAGTAGCCTTGGATTTCGTGCATAAGCCAGCAATCGCTGGCTTTTTTTATCTATCGCTGAATAGACAGAACGAATTACTTACAGCGGTATGCAGCCCCAAGTACTGTGAATGACGTTACAAAATACTGTGGAGAAACCATAAATACCGTATCTGCACCGATAGCCATTGCGTTGTTTTTTAAGTCGTTAGTCGCGCCTTTGATCATGTCATCGTTAGTATAGAACAGGTAGCTATACCAATGTCCTTCACTGCCAGTTACTTCACCGAGGTACTCGCATTGGGCTGGATCAAACTGGCCATCTATCCGTATTTCGACCTGCTGGTTTTTATCGTCCGAATGAAGAGGTGTCAATGAGCAACCAGAGAGCATGAGGGTTGAAATAACAAGGATGAGGCGAAGCATATTATTTCCCCATGAAAATAGTGGCGGCGAAACCAATCCAACTGAGAACAAGTAGCACCCATGGTAGCACGGATGATTTTTTCGTCGCGGGTTCGACGGCAGTTTGAGGCTCGTGTTGTGTTTGTTCTTCGGTCTGACGTTGTTTTTCTCTTTGCTGTTTCTTTTTGGCTTTGTCTGCTTGTCGGCTTCGTTCCTTCTGTTGCTTTTTATACAGTGCGATACCTTTCTCGATGCCTTGCGCAATCAGTTTGGTTTGTTCTTTCGTTTGCCCTGGCTTCTGCGTGGCTTTGGCAATGCTCATGGCTTCATTCTGGGTTTCTTGGGAAGGGACGGGAGCTGCGGTATTTTTCTTTTTCATGTCTTTATTTACTCGGCAGTAAGAGCCTGCATCTTGAAATTACTTAAGCCTAGTCTACTCGTCAAGCGGGTTGAAATGAACCGTCTAGCGCAAGTTCTGAATAAGCTTTCTCTTGTTTTAGTTGGGGGGGATACTTTACTGATGCCAGTAGGGGCTTGCGTTGCAGTTTCTCTGTGATCAGGTAAAGTGACCGCAGTAAGTTATTAAAGAAGAAGATATTGTGCGCTACACATTTGATCAATATGACGCTCATGGATTTTTGAAAGCGCCGATTTTTGTTTGGCTAGGGTGGATGTTTCTTGCCCGATCTTGGGTGGTGTTTGCCATGGCAGGTGTCAGCCGGGAGAGTGGAAGTAAACTGCTGTCGATTGTCTATCCAGACTCGAGCACACTATATTTAGGTTTATCGATGGGTATTCCCAGTCTGCTATTGATGTGGTTGATGGGGTTACGTCAACCTGATCGAAGATGGGTGAATAAAATAACGAGCTATGGCCGAGAGGTGACTTTGATCTTGTGCGCTATTCAACTTGCTCAGACCCTGTATCATGTGTATCTAGAGCATGGTGTATTCAATTGGGCAAACGCGCTGACCATCACCTTACTCACCTGGTTTATGATCTACTTTCTGAATGGAAGGTGGGTGAAAGACTGTTTTAATGTGCCTCATTTTGAGCATAATAAAGAGCAGCCTTCAAATAATTAAATAAAAATCAATAGATTCCCGCACAGGGGCAAAGTATAGAGGATACCTCAATGTTACAAGCTCAAACGGCTATCGTGCCAGAAGCAGGACCATTTGCACTGTTTACTCAACTGAAAGTAAACCAAAACCGTGACCACGTATTGGCGAAACTTAAAGCGCTTCCAAAGCTGGTTGAGGAGCTAAATAACAGCCAGCCAGGTGCTGATCTCACACTGTCTATCGCATTCACAAAAGCATTCTGGCAGCACCTAAATGTTGATGTACCTGAAGAGTTAATTGACTTCCCACAGCTAGGGGAAGGGGACATTGTTGCTCCAGCAAGCGATGTCGATGTACTCATTCACTGTCACTCCACTCGTCACGATTTACATTTTTACGTACTGCGTAAGTTTCTGACAGAGACAGTAGAAGATGTCACCGTTGTTGATGAAACGTATAGCTACCGTTATCTGGATGCCCGTGATATGACTGACTTTATCGATGGCACAGAGAACCCAGAAGGCGAAGCACGAGCTGAGGTAGCCTTGATCAAAGAAGGCCCATTTGCTGGTGGTAGCTACGTAATGGCTCAGCGTTTTGAACACAACCTCCCGGCATGGAACCGTTTGAACGTAAAAGCACAAGAGAAAGTCATTGGCCGTACTAAGCCAGACTCGATTGAGCTGGATGATGTGCCAGCAGCGTCTCACGTTGGCCGTGTAGACATCAAAGAAGAAGGTAAAGGCTTGAAGATCGTTCGTCACAGCTTGCCATACGGTACAGTGACGGGGGCTCACGGCCTGTTGTTTATCTGCTACTGTCATACTCTGCATAACATCAAAGTGATGCTGGAGAGCATGTACGGTGTGACGGATGGCAAAACTGACCAACTACTGCGTTTTACTAAAGCAGTAACTGGCGCATACTTCTTTGCTCCATCACAGGAAATGCTGGCGGAACTAGCTATCAAATAAGTTTAAGTTGCTACTTTTCCAAACCCTCCAGATTGATAAGGCCGTTCGTTTAACCGCGAGCGGCTATCCCAGTCTGCCGTCATCCTGAAAAGCGACGAAGGAGCGTGATTCAGGATCTTCTATCCGAGTACTTTGTAGTCAAAGAATTATCTATCTATTCTCTGCACGCTGATATTAGATTCCTAGTCTCGCTAGGGCTCGCTGGAATGACCCAATAAGAATCAAAAAGCGAAAGGCATTGTCCACACTCGAAGTGTTTGTCTCTGCTGTGTTATTTTTCTTTCGCTTCCTATCTTGTTGCCTAAAAGCACTAAACCTTCCAAGAATCCGGCCGATAAATATCCAATACCTTCATCTTATTGGAGCACATATTTGTGGCTATCACCGTTAATACCAATATTTCAGCTCTGGTGGCACAGCGTCATTTGACCAACGCAACTGACATGTTGAACCAATCTATGGAGCGTTTGTCTTCAGGGAAGCGTATTAACAGCGCAAAAGATGATGCTGCAGGTTTGCAGATATCTAATCGCTTACAAGCGCAGATGCGTGGCTTAGATGTTGCGGTTCGCAATGCTAACGATGGTATTTCGATCATGCAGACCGCAGAAGGCGCAATGAATGAAGTTAGCAATATCATGCAGCGTATGCGTGATCTCTCCTTACAGTCTGCGAATGGTTCAAACAGCAATGCAGAACGAAGTGCACTGCAAGAAGAAGTCAGTGCGCTGAATGATGAGTTGAGTCGTATTGCTGAAACTACCGCGTTTGGCGGACGTAAATTACTTAATGGCACCTTCGGTAAATCAGCCTTTCAGATTGGCGCAGCGTCAGGAGAAGCGGTACAAGTCGAATTAAAGTCTATGCGCACCGATGGGTTAGATATGGGTGGGTTCAGTTATATCTCACAGGGAAGAGCTGGGACAGATTGGAAAGTTAAGGGGGGTGTAAACGAACTTAACATGTCTTTTATTAACCGCTTGGGTGAAACGGAACACATCCAAATTAACGCTAAAGCCGGTGATGATATTGAAACCTTAGCCACCTACATTAATGGTCAAACTGACAAAGTGTCCGCCTCTGTCAATGAAAGAGGTCAATTACAGCTTTTCATGGCAGGCAAAGAAACGTCTGGCACGATTTCGTTTTCTGGCAAGCTGGCGAACGAGTTAGGTTTGGAGCTTAAAGAGTATCAAGCGGTCGACAACATCGATGTCTCCAGCGTTGGTGGGGCTCAGCAAGCGGTGGCGATTCTGGATACGGCGATGAAATATGTAGATAGTCACCGTGCCGAGCTCGGTGCTTATCAAAATCGTTTTAATCATGCGATAAACAACTTAGACAATATTCATGAGAATCTCTCTGCTTCTAATAGTCGAATCTTAGACACAGACTATGCCAAAGAAACCACGCAGATGGTCAAACAGCAGATCTTGCAACAGGTCAGTACCTCTATTCTTGCGCAAGCGAAACAAGCGCCAAATCTTGTTTTATCTTTACTGGGCTAATGCCATCTTCCTTAAAATTTATAAAAAAAACAGCCTGTATCGACAGGGACAAAAGAAGCTTTAGTTAAAATTTGACGTTTTTTTGCTTTTTTATCTATTTCGTCACGATCGCCCCTAAAAATGAACTTTTTTCTAAAAAATCGAAGATTTTTCCTAAAGAAATCAGATTTTGCGTCGTTAATAAAAGTAACTTTGAGAGAACTACTTGGTTTTCCGAGACGTCGGAAACCGCTACACCGGAAAATCAATTGGAGAAATCACCATGGCAGTGACTGTAAACACAAACGTATCAGCGATGACCGCTCAGCGTTACCTAAACAATGCAAACTCATCTCAACAAGCGTCTATGGAGCGTCTGTCTTCAGGCTTTAAGATCAATAGCGCAAAAGATGATGCTGCTGGCTTGCAAATCTCGAACCGTTTGAATGTACAAAGCCGTGGTCTGGATGTGGCTGTTCGCAACGCGAATGACGGTATTTCCGTTGCACAAACTGCTGAAGGAGCGATGAACGAAACCACCAATATTCTGCAACGTATGCGTGACCTTTCGCTTCAGTCTTCGAACGGTTCTAACTCAAAAGCAGAACGTGTTGCGATTCAGGAAGAAGTGACTGCACTGAACGACGAGCTGAATCGTATTGCAGAAACCACCTCTTTTGGCGGTAACAAGCTTCTTAACGGCACGTATGGCACCAAATCATTCCAAATTGGCGCAGATAATGGCGAAGCAGTGATGCTTGAGCTGAAAGATATGCGTTCTGACAACAGTATGATGGGTGGTCTTAGCTACCAAGCTGAAAATGGCAAAAGTAAAGACTGGAATGTGTCTGCGGATAAATCAGACATGAAAATCAGTCTGACAGACAGCTTTGGTCAAGAGCAAGAAATCTCGATTAATGCAAAAGCTGGCGATGATATTGAAGAGCTGGCAACCTACATCAACGGTCAGACTGACTTGGTAAAAGCATCAGTTAATGAAGATGGCAAGTTACAAGTCTTTGCTGGTAACAACAAAGTGGATGGTGAGCTGTCATTCTCTGGTGGCCTATCTGGTGAATTAGGCCTGGGTGAAGGTAATAAAGTAACAGTTGATTCTATTGATGTAACGTCAGTGGGCGGAGCGCAAGAATCCGTAGCTATCATTGATGCTGCTCTGAAATACGTAGACAGCCATCGCGCAGAGTTAGGTGCATTCCAAAACCGTTTCGACCATGCAATCAACAACTTGGATAACATTAACGAGAACGTGAATGCGTCGAAGAGCCGTATTAAAGATACCGACTTCGCCAAAGAAACGACACAAATGACCAAGTCTCAAATTCTATCGCAAGCGTCAAGTTCAATCCTTGCGCAAGCGAAACAAGCGCCGAACTCAGCGCTAAGTCTGCTAGGTTAAGCGTTATACCAACATTAACCTCAGGCAAGAACCTCATTGGCTCGTGGTGAGAGATGAGCGAGTAAACCCAGCTTCGGCTGGGTTTTTTTCTATCTGACGAAAATACACCGATGGGTTATTTGGCCACATTGAATGGAGGTCACACTTCGCTAAGTCGAAGAAAGTAAGCGCAAAAAAATGGAAAATTCTCCTAAAGGATAGGTATTGATCGCCGTTAAAGGGATTGAGAGAAATGAGATGTACCTAAGTGAGGTGAGAGACACGAAGGTACATTCACAAAAGCCTTAAGGAGATCAATTATGGCGATTAACGTTAATACCAACGTTTCTGCAATGACCGCACAGCGTTACCTGAATCAGGCCGCGGATGGTCAACAAAAATCAATGGAGCGCTTGTCTTCGGGTTATAAAATCAATAGCGCGAAAGACGATGCGGCGGGTCTACAGATTTCAAACCGTTTGAATGCACAAAGTCGTGGCCTGGACATGGCGGTGAAAAACGCTAACGACGGTATTTCTGTTGCACAGGTTGCTGAAGGTGCAATGGATGAATCGACTAATATCTTACAACGTATGCGTGACCTTTCACTTCAGTCTTCGAACGGTTCTAACTCAAAAGCAGAACGTGTCGCGATTCAGGAAGAAGTGACCGCACTAAACGACGAACTAAACCGTATTGCGGAAACCACCTCTTTTGGTGGTAACAAGTTACTTAACGGTACTTACGGTACTCAATCTTTCCAAATCGGAGCGGACTCAGGTGAAGCAGTGATGCTTTCTCTGGATAGTCTGCGTTCGGACACTTCTGCTATGGGTGGTAAGAGCTACGCCGCAGAAGAAGGTAAAGATGCATCCTGGGCAGTGGGTGAAAAAACTAAGCTTCAAATGAATTACACCAACGCGCAAGGTGAAGAGCAAAAGCTGACCATCAATGCAAAACAAGGTGATGATCTTGAGCAACTAGCCACTTATATCAACGGTCAAAGCGATGACGTAAAAGCATCAGTTGGCGAAGATGGTAAGCTGCAAGTGTTTGCTTCGTCGCAAAAAGTGACTGGCGACGTTGAATTCTCTGGCAACCTGGCTGGTGAAATTGGTTTCGGTGATGCAAAAGATGTCACGGTTCAAGACATCGATGTTACTTCAGTCGCGGGCTCTCAAGAAGCTGTAGCTGTTATCGATGGTGCACTTAAGTCAGTGGACAGCCAGCGTGCGTCACTTGGTGCGTTCCAAAACCGCTTTAACCATGCGATCAGCAACTTAGATAACATTAATGAAAACGTTAATGCGTCTAAGAGCCGTATTAAAGATACCGACTACGCGAAGGAAACAACGGCAATGACTAAGTCGCAAATCCTTCAGCAAGCGAGTACTTCAATCCTGGCACAAGCGAAGCAGTCACCATCTGCAGCGCTAAGCTTGTTGGGCTAACACGGCTGGTTCAGTAAAGCGATGGACCCTATCGTTAGCTCATAAGTTGGAAGGGAGATTGTAATGGAAATAGCCTCCTACACATCGAACATCCAGTCTTACGGTGCAGAGGATGGCACCAAAGTTGCTAGTAAAAATGGCTATGGCATAGGTATGCCGGACCCAGCAAGTTCAGTCGGTGATATTTCTCAGCCACAAGTGAAAAACACCGAGCACGATCTCTCTGTTCAAACTGTGATGAAAATGGCGGAAAGCCGTCAGGAGCTGAACAGAGAAGAACGTGAAAAAATGGTCGCACAAATGAATGAGTTTGTGACATCCATAAACAAGGGAGTGGCGTTTCGCGTGGATGAGGAATCTGGCCGAGACGTTGTGACGATTTACGAAGCCAATACTGGCGACGTGATTCGTCAAATTCCTGATGAAGACATGCTGGTTGTTTTGCGTCGCCTAGCTGAGCACACAGCTAATAGCGGTTTGTTAGTTGAAAAAGTGTAGTCATTTTTAGAGGTGATTTAATGAGTTTAGGCCCATTGGGGATGTCTGGCGGCATGGATATTAACACCATGGTCAGCAAAATTGTCGATGCCGAGCGTGTACCAAAGCAGCAACGTATTAACAATGAACGCACGACGATAGATGCCAGCATCAGTGCCTATGGGCGACTCAGAGAATCGTTGGATACGATGAAAAACCTTATGGTGAACTTCCGTCAGGAAAAAGCTTTTGCTGCCAGGACGGTTGAGACCACGGACGATAAGATCGTATCTGCCACCGCAACTACCGATGCTATAGCTGGTAAGTATGCTATCGATGTGTTGCAGCTTGCACAAAGCCATAAAGTTGCGTCTGATGTTTTACCAGAAGACGCAAAGTTTGGCCCGGGTAAGCTGCATATTTCGCTTGGTGAAGACAGTTTTAACATCAGTGTCCGTTCAAGATCTAAGCTCGCTGATGTCGTTCGTAACATTAATGGTGCGAGAGATAACACAGGAGTTCGTGCCTCTCTTATTAACGATGCGGATGGCCCTCGACTTATCCTTGCCTCCAACCACTCCGGTGAGGATCACCAAATTACCGTCACAGTGGACGCCGAACAAGGTAACCCACTAAACAAGTTCGCTTACCAAACACTTGAAGAGCGAGTACGAGCTGTGGAAGCAGCACGTGCTGCAGCCGAAGAGGTGTTAGGGCCTTTGCAGGCTCAAGAACCATCAGCTAAACCAGTTTTACTGGATGAAAGCGGCAACCCTCTACCTCCTGAAATGCAATCCTCGCAAGAGGAATTAGCAACTCAACAAGGGAGTATAGTTGGTGAGCCTGTTTCTGCTGCCGGCGCAGCAGCTGCCAAAGCGGGACAAGATGCGCTCGATAAAGCGCAACAGCGTGCAAGTTGGCGTCCTGAGGATCGTATTCCTGGTTGGACGGAAACCGCTTCAGGCACCTTACTTGATTCTTACCAAGAACCAGAACTGGAGTTGGATGAAAAAGCGATTGAAAAAGCGCCCGATGTTCCGGGCTGGAGTAATGCCGCATCTGGTACGTTGACCGACTCTTATGTCACCACCAAAGAAGCAAAACAACAGCTGGATCAAGAAAAAGCACAAATCGAGCAGAAAATTGCCGATGAAAAACAGGATCTTGATGACAGAGTAAAGCGTGGTGAATTGACGCAAGAGCAAGCGAAGCAGATCCACCGCTCTAAGCTCGATCCTGAAGAGCGTGAGCGACTGGAAAAAATAGACGCTGCCGAAGCGAAAATTGCTCAGGCCCAATCAATGTTTGAAGGCTATAGTGGCATGACCGAAGTTCAGGCTGGCCAGGACTCGGTCGTATTACTAGATGGCGTTGCCAAACTTTCCAGTCACAACAACGTTATAGAAGACGCCATAGAAGGTGTTGACCTCACATTGAAGGGGAAGTCTGGACCGAATCAAACGCCTGCTGAAATAGGCGTTGAATATGACCGTCAGGGCGTGCGCAGCGATATTGAAAACTTTGTTGCGGCTTACAACTCGTTCTATCAAACCTCCCAGGCATTGGCGAGCGTCGATCCACTGACCGGACAAAAAGGTCCGTTATCTGGAGACAGCACAGTACGAAGCGCCGACGCCAGACTTAAATCGGTATTTTCCTCCCAAATCGATAAAGCGCCAGAAAACCTCAAGTCACTCACAGAGTTTGGTATCACCACGACTCGTCAGGGGACGCTAGAAATTAACTACGACATGCTAGATCGTCAGTTGAACAATAACTTCAATGAACTGGAAACGTTCTTTGGCGGTAATACCGGCTTCGCAAAACGCATCGAAGATGCCATTCACGGCATTACTGGTATTACCGGTAGCATTCGTACTCGAGAAAAAAGCCTTACAGAACAGAATTATCGCTTGAGCGATGATCAAGCAGCGCTCGATCGCCGCATGGAGAGCTTAGAAAAACGTACCCATGCCAAATTTTCTGCCATGCAAGATGCAACCGGTAAGATGCAAGGTCAGTTAGGCGCTTTAATGAGTGCGCTGGGTTAATCGATGCGAAGCGAACTTATCGAAATTAATGCTCTGGATCAATGCATTAGCCAAGAACTGCAAAAAGTCGATATTAATACTGAAGAAATTCTTCGCTTGGTCGATATCAGAGAAAGCTTATTGCAAAATTTGCTGTCAACGGTTCGGCAAAATCCATTGCTTAAGCAAGAAGTCGAGTGGCAAGACTTGCTTGCTCGTACCCAAAATATTGTTGAGCTGATGCAATCAGAGACGTCAAAGGCAGGAAAAGAGCTGCACAAATTGCGCTATGGTCAACGATCGCTTCAGCAATACAAAAAGTTTATTTAGAAAGAGGATTACTATGCGCGGATCTTTGCAAGCATATAAAAAGGTATCAGTCGACAGCCAGTTGAGCGCGGCTTCTCCGCACAAAGTCATTCAAATGCTAATGGCGGGAGCGGTTGAGCGCCTGATTCAAGGCAAAGCAGCGATGCAAGCTGGTAACATTCCAGTAAAAGGTGAGCGTCTAGGTAAGGCATTAGACATTATCATTGCGCTGAGAAGTTGCTTGTCAATGGACGATGGCGGGGATATTGCCTCAAACTTAGATTCACTTTATGAATTTATGATTACGCAAATTTCTGCAGCCAATCACCAAAATGATCCGCAACTAATTGATGATGTTATTGATATTATTCGAGAGATAAAATCAGCGTGGGATCAGATCCCAACAGAGTTCCATAACCTAACAGCCGAAGAAGTCGGTATTTAATAATTAAAACAAATTGTTATACTGATTGAATACATATTGCTTGGTTGTGCAATGGGTTGCTTATTTGGGTCACATTCACACTTAGAGCTCTCGATTGCTTGGTTGCCTTATTTTTATATTTAAATAAAATAAGCGCCATTAGTAGCCCTAATGGCTTTTTTTGTTGCTGATTTCCCCTATGTCTCTCGGTCATTGAGTGTGGCGTTTCCGCTTTTCTTAACACTCATTCGAGCTAATCAAGGTTTAGCCGCAACACATCCAAAAATAAAGGCAATCATTCTTAGTTATGCAAGGTTTGGCAAAACTGCTTGTAATTGATGACGACGCTTCAAGTCGTTCAAATTTAAGCAATATATTGGAATTTGTTGGAGAAAGTTGCGAAGCGGTCAGTTCTGATCAGCTAGGTGATGTTGATTGGTCTGAACTCTGGTCTGGTTGCATTATAGGTAATATTTCTTCAGGTTCAGCATCAAAAGTTGTGGCTCATCTTAGTGATGCCTACCACATTCCACTGCTCGTCATGGGACGCTTATCGCTACCTGTGGATGATTTACCAAGCTATGTTGGTGAGTTAGAACTGCCTTTAAATTACCCACAACTTAGTAACGCCTTGCGTCATTGCAATGACTTCTTGGGAAGAAAGGGTGTGAATGTGATCGCAAGTGAACGAAAAAACACGCTTTTCCGTAGTTTAGTGGGTCAGAGCCGTGGCATTCAGGAAGTTCGCCATCTTATTGAGCAGGTCGCTAAAACCGAAGCTAACGTTTTAATCCTGGGTGAGTCGGGCACGGGCAAAGAAGTGGTTGCGCGTAATATCCACTATCATTCCTCGTATTCTAGCGGCCCATTTGTACCGATTAACTGTGGTGCGATTCCCCCAGAGCTTTTGGAGAGTGAGCTGTTTGGTCATGAAAAAGGCGCGTTTACCGGGGCATTGACTTCGCGTAAAGGTCGTTTTGAGCTGGCCGATGGCGGAACGCTGTTTCTGGACGAAATTGGTGATATGCCAATGCCAATGCAGGTAAAGTTGTTACGCGTGTTGCAAGAGCGTTGTTTTGAGCGAGTGGGTGGCAACAATACGATTAAAGTGAACGTTCGCATCGTAGCTGCTACGCACCGCAACCTCGAGAGTATGATTGAAGGCGATACCTTCCGTGAAGACTTGTTCTATCGTCTCAACGTATTCCCTATTGAAATGCCCGCGCTGAAAGAGCGCAAGCGAGATATCCCTCTATTGCTGCAAGAATTGATGGCTCGTTTGGAAGCAGAAGGTGGGCAGCCAATCTGCTTTACTTCGCGCGCTATTAACTCTTTGATGGAACATGACTGGCCGGGGAACGTACGTGAGTTGGCAAACCTGATCGAGCGCATGGTGATTCTCTATCCAAACAGTCTGATCGATGTGAATCACTTGCCAACGAAATACCGTTACAGTGATATTCCGGAATTCCAGCCTGAAGGTAACCCTTTTGTCTCAGTCGAAGAGCAAGAGCGTGATGTCTTTCAAGACATCTTCTCGGGAGATTTCAGCTTTGATGAATTCGATGAATTGGAGAGCAATGCAAACGCGCCGCAAGAGCTTCCTCCTGAAGGGGTCAACCTAAAAGAACTGCTGGCTGATCTTGAAATCAACATGATCAGTCAAGCGCTTGAAGCCCAAGGTGGTGTAGTAGCACGAGCCGCCGATATGCTGGGAATGCGCCGTACGACTTTGGTTGAGAAGATGCGTAAGTACAACTTACAACGCTAACTCTGCACTCCGGTGTAATGCCGTTCTTTTAACTGCAAACAGATTATTCTGGCTTTCCGTCATCCTGGACAGCGACGAAGGAGCGTGATTCAGGAACTTCTATCCGAGCGCTTTGTTGCCAAAGAGTTTTCTATAGATTCTCAGAGCGCTGAATTTAGATTCCTAGTCTCGCTAAGGCTCGCTGGAATGACCCTATAAAAGCCGTTGAGCGGCTGGCATTTGCACTCCGGTGGGCTGTTTTGTGAAACACAATCCGTAAAAAACCTTATGTCAATTTAGTGTCAACTTATTGTCACTCCATTAACTTGTTGATAAATAAAAGTTAATGATTTGGTATGCTTATTGCTTACTAAGTTGTTTTACTATTTAGTGGCGATATTTCGACAGGCAGTTAATGGAAGATACCACCAACCAATCCCATTTAGACTCAGTAGAAAATCAGGTCGAACGTTATAAGCAGGTCCTGGATGTTATGCCTGCGGGAGTCATCCTACTCGATACGTTCGGTGTTGTGCGTGAAGCGAACCCGGAAGCGCATCGTATTCTTGAAATACCCTTGGTTAATGAAAAGTGGTTCAACGTCATTCAGGCGGTATTTGACCCGCGAGAAGATGACGGCCATGAAGTCTCACTGCGCAATGGCCGCAAAGTGCGTTTGGCGATTTCTGCTTCTGAAACGGGTCAGCTCATCCTAATTACTGACCTGACCGAAACGCGCTTACTGCAATCCCGAGTCAGTGACTTACAGCGTTTATCGTCTTTGGGGCGTATGGTGGCTTCTCTGGCTCATCAAGTCAGAACGCCTTTATCCAGCGCTATGCTGTATGCGTCCAATCTAGCTGCGCCCAACCTTCCGTCGAATACGAGAGAGCGGTTTCAAAGTAAATTGATGGATCGACTGCACGATTTGGAAAAGCAGGTTAACGACATGCTGCTTTTTGCCAAAGGTGGTGACAATAAAGTCATTAAGCCATTTACGATTGCTCAGCTGGTTTCGGAATATCAACCCATGGTTGAAACTGCCTTAAAAAACAACAATATTGACTACTTTCTTGAAGTAGAGGAAGAGCAAACAGGCTTACTTGGAAATGCCAATGCTATTGCATCTGCCTTGAGTAACTTAGTCATGAATGCGATTCAGATGTCAGGCAAAGAGTCGCAAATTGATATCTTCTTTCGCCCGGTCAACGGTGAGCTGCGTATTTCTGTGCAGGACAATGGACCGGGTGTACCTAAAGAGCTACAGAGCAAAATCTTAGAGCCATTTTTTACTACCCGTTCTCAGGGAACTGGGCTAGGTCTTGCGGTCGTTCAAATGGTTTGCCGTGCCCATGACGGTCGATTGGAACTTATTTCAGAGCAGGGTGATGGAGCCTGCTTCACCATGTGCATTCCGCTAGAACGAGTGCAAGCTGAAGCGCAATAAGCGTCTTCTGCCAATAAGGAGAATCATAATGGCGCAAAGCAAAGTGCTGATCGTAGAAGATGACGAAGGTCTTCGTGAGGCCCTGGTGGATACTCTGGCTCTAGCAGGCTATGAGTGGTTAGAAGCGGGCTGTGCAGAAGAAGCACTGGTCAAGCTGAAATCAAACACGGTAGATATTGTTGTCTCTGATGTGCAAATGGCTGGTATGGGCGGTTTAGCCCTGCTAAAAAACATCAAACAGAACTGGCCAAACCTACCTGTTTTGCTGATGACAGCGTACGCCAATATTGAAGATGCGGTCTCAGCGATGAAAGACGGTGCGATAGATTACATGGCAAAACCATTCGCACCTGAAGTGTTACTTAATATGGTCAGTCGCTACGCGCCGATCAAAAGCGACGATAGTGGCGATGCTGTGGTCGCCGACGAAAAAAGCCTGCGACTGTTAGCTCTGGCAGACCGAGTGGCGCGTACCGACGCCAACGTGATGATCCTCGGCCCAAGTGGCTCAGGTAAAGAAGTCATGTCGCGCTACATCCATAATGCCTCAAGCCGTAAGGATGGTCCTTTTGTTGCCATCAACTGCGCTGCCATTCCAGATAACATGCTTGAAGCCACGCTATTTGGCTACGAAAAAGGCGCTTTTACTGGGGCTGTTCAAGCGTGTCCGGGTAAATTCGAACAAGCGCAAGGCGGGACGATTTTGTTGGATGAAATCAGCGAAATGGACCTGAACCTTCAGGCCAAATTGCTGCGTGTGCTGCAAGAGCGTGAAGTCGAGCGTTTAGGCAGCCGCAAAAGCATCAAGCTGGATGTTCGTGTTTTGGCGACCAGTAACCGCGATCTCAAACAATATGTGTCGGAAGGTAACTTCCGTGAAGATTTATATTACCGCCTTAACGTTTTCCCAATTGCATGGCCGGCGCTGTGTGAGCGTAAAGGGGATATTGAGCCACTAGCCAAACATCTTGCGGAGCGCCATTGCGGAAAGATGGGGATGCCAGTTCCGAAGCTTTCGGCGTCTGCGGTCGATAAACTGCTTAATTATCCTTGGCCGGGTAACGTTCGCGAGTTAGATAACGTCGTTCAGCGCGCTCTGATTCTGAGTGAAAATGGCGACATTGATGGTGAACATATTTTGCTCGAAGGAGTCGATTGGCAAGATGCGAATAGCTTGCAGCGTGTGGTGCAAAATGCACAAACCTTGGTGCCGGACGTGAAGCCTGTTGCTCAGGCTGAGAGCATAAGCCGCATTGCGTCTGGCGGTGAAGGTTTGGGGAGTGAGTTACGCGACCAAGAGTATGCGATCATTCTCGATACTTTGGTTGAGTGTAATGGTCGTCGAAAAGACATGGCAGACAAACTCGGTATCAGTCCACGCACGTTACGCTACAAACTGGCTAAGATGCGCGATGCTGGCATCGACATTCCCAATTAATTTTTCTCAATGTAGTGGTGATTTTTGTGCAAAAAGTCACCATGTTTGGATGAATCTAAGTAAAACGTTATCACCTTGTGGCATGTTAATTGCTTTGATAATGAACAGTTTTAGTAATAGTCAAACATTTGGCTCTGAGGTGGTAATGAAAATTGATGGTATTCAGGCAGATATGCGCGCCATGATGGTAGAAGCAACGAACACAGCTCCTACGGCGACTGGTGCGAAAGTTGGGGCCGATTTTGGTGATCTCCTCACCAACGCCATCAATAACGTAAACTCACTTCAAAAAGCGTCGGGTGATCTTCAGACTCGTTTTGATCGAGGTGACGCTGATGTCTCCCTTTCAGACGTTATGATTGCCCGTAACAAATCCAGTGTGGCATTTGATGCTACTGTCCAAATCCGCAACAAGCTCGTCGAGGCCTATAAAGACCTCATGAATATGCCCGTGTAATTTAGGTAATCATTGTGGCAGACAAGTCTACAGATTTAACCGTCACTGATGGCGGTGCAGATGGTGCTCTTATCGCTAACTCCGAGCTGGATGTGGAAAGTCAAAACCCAGATTTGGAAGAGCGCAGTGCGTCAAAACTAGATATGGCGGTAGGCGATCTTGACTTACTTCGTCAGGTCGTACTGGTGCTGTCCATTTCCATCTGTGTTGCGTTGATCGTGATGCTGTTTTTCTGGGTGAAAGAGCCAGAGATGCGTCCGCTTGGCGCGTACCAGACCGAAGAATTGATCCCGGTTCTGGACTATCTTGATCAGCAAAAAATTGACTACAAACTGGATGGTAATACCGTTTCGGTTGAGGCGAGTGACTACAACTCGATCAAACTTGGTATGGTGCGAGCGGGTGTCAATCAGGCTACAGAAGCTGGCGATGACATTTTGCTGCAAGACATGGGTTTTGGGGTTTCTCAGCGTCTGGAGCAAGAGCGTCTGAAACTCAGTCGTGAGCGACAACTTGCTCAGGCAATTGAAGAAATGAAGCAGGTTCGCAAAGCTCGGGTGTTACTGGCATTGCCTAAACACAGTGTTTTTGTTCGCCATAATCAAGACGCTTCGGCCTCCGTTTTTCTGACTTTATCGACAGGGGCTAACCTCAAGCAGCAGGAAGTGGATTCCATCGTCGACATGGTGGCCAGCGCGGTTCCAGGAATGAAAACCTCCCGTATCACCGTAACGGATCAGCACGGTCGTTTATTGAGTTCAGGCTCTGAAGATCCAGCGTCGGCTGCTCGTCGAAAAGAGCAAGAGTTGGAGCGAAATCAAGAACAAGCGCTACGTGAAAAAATTGATTCCGTGCTACTGCCAATTTTGGGTATCGGCAATTACACCGCGCAGGTTGATATCAAAATGGACTTCAGCGCGGTAGAACAAACCCGAAAACGCTTTGATCCAAATACGCCAGCGACACGCAGTGAATATGCACTGGAAGATTACAACAACAGTAACACAGTAGCTGGGATTCCAGGCGCTCTGAGTAACCAACCGCCAGCCGATGCGTCGATCCCACAAGATATTGCTCAGATGAAAGATGGGTCGTTATCAGGGCAAGGTTCCGTGCGTAAAGAATCGACACGTAACTTTGAATTGGACACCACCATTAGCCATGAACGCAAACAGACAGGTACCGTTGCGCGTCAAACGGTTTCAGTGGCAATCAAAGATCGCCGAGAAGTCAACCCAGACACAGGTGAAGTCACTTACACGCCAATGTCTGAACCCGAAATTAATGCGATTCGTCAGGTGTTAATTGGCACCGTCGGTTTTGATCAGTCACGTGGTGATTTACTCAATGTATTGAGTGTCAAGTTTGCCGAGCCAGAAGCGGAGCTGCTTGTCGACCAACCGATTTGGGAACATCCAAACTTTAACGATTGGGTTCGCTGGTTTGCCAGCGCCTTGGTGATCATCGTGGTTGTGTTGGTTTTGGTTCGCCCTGCGATGAAGAAACTGCTTAACCCAACCAGCGATAACGAAAATGAAATGTACGGTCCAGATGGCATACCTATTGGTGCGGACGGAGAAACCAGCCTACTTGGCAGTGACATTGAGAGTAGCGAGCTGTTTGAGTTTGGTTCAAGTATCGACTTGCCGAATTTACACAAAGATGAAGATGTACTGAAAGCGGTTCGTGCGCTGGTGGCAAACGAACCAGAACTGGCAGCTCAGGTTGTGAAAAACTGGATGAATGAAAATGGCTAACGATATCGTACCTCAAGGTGAAAATGGCGCAGGCATGCCAGTGGAGTTTGATGCATCAACCATCAGCGGTGAAGATAAAGCCGCCATTTTGTTGTTGAGCCTCAATGAGCAGGATGCGGCGGGCATCATTCGCCACCTGGAACCAAAACAGGTACAGCGTGTTGGTGGTGCGATGGCTCGCGCAAAAGATCTGAGTCAGGAAAAAGTGTCTTCTGTACACCGTGCTTTTTTGGAAGATATCCAGAAATACACCAATATCGGTATGGGCAGTGAAGACTTCATGCGTAATGCGTTGGTAGCCGCGCTGGGTGAAGACAAAGCGAATAATCTGGTTGACCAAATTCTGCTTGGTACGGGTTCTAAAGGTCTGGATTCATTGAAATGGATGGACCCGCGCCAGGTGGCGAGCATCATCGTCAATGAGCACCCACAAATCCAAACTATTGTTCTGTCGTATTTAGAAGCGGATCAGTCTGCAGAAATTCTGTCACAGTTCCCGGAACGTGTACGTCTGGACTTGATGATGCGTATTGCCAACCTTGAGGAAGTGCAGCCATCGGCATTGGCAGAGCTGAACGAAATCATGGAGAAACAGTTTGCCGGTCAGGCTGGCGCGCAAGCTGCCAAGATTGGTGGCCTGAAGGCTGCAGCCGAAATCATGAACTATCTGGATAACAATGTCGAAGGCATCCTGATGGACCAAATCCGAGATCAGGACGAAGACATGGCGACGCAAATTCAGGATCTGATGTTCGTGTTCGAGAACTTGGCGGAAGTCGACGATCAGGGTATTCAGAAATTACTGCGTGACGTCCCACAAGATGTTCTGCAGAGAGCGCTGAAAGGTGCCGACGACTCTCTGCGTGAGAAAGTATTTAAGAATATGTCAAAACGTGCTGCTGAGATGATGCGTGACGATATTGAAGCGATGCCGCCAGTGCGTGTCGCTGATGTAGAGTCGGCGCAGAAAGAAATTCTTGCGATTGCACGTCGTATGGCGGATGCGGGCGAACTTATGTTGTCTGGCGGCGCCGACGAATTCTTGTAATCTCTCTTACCCTGCTATTTTCCAAGCGCAGGGCAACTTCAACACACATCAAATATGCATAGGTAACCCATGGTTAGCGATAGAAAACGTGGATTTATTCGTCCTGATGAAGATGATGCGATGATCGAACCGCAACGCTGGGGGCTGCCTGACTACGGCGAGCCAAAAGCCAAGCAAGCCAGACAGACGGCGTTTAATTACGATCCGGGCTGGGTTCCAAACCTTGACGATCCAGAAGAAGAGCAAGTTCTTGAATTGACCGAAGAGCAGATTGAGCTGATCAAGCAAGGCGCTTATCAGGAAGGTTTGTACCAAGGTCAGGAAGCGGGCTTTAAACAAGGTTACGATAAAGGCAAAGAAGAAGGTTTGCAGGCGGGTCATGCTGAAGGTTTAGAACTCGGTAAAGCAGAAGGTGTGAGTGCCGGACAAGAGTTCATCCAGCAGCAGGTGGAAGTCTTCATGAACCTTGCCAACCAGTTTGCTCAGCCACTGGAGTTAATGAACGCTCAGGTTGAAAAACAGCTGGTGGACATGGTGCTGTGCCTTGTCAAAGAAGTGGTTCACATCGAAGCCCAGACCAACCCACAAATTATTCTCGATACGGTCAAGCAGTCGGTTGAAGCTCTGCCTGTCTCTGGTCATCCCATTACGTTACAACTCAACCCGGAAGACGTGTCTATCATTCGCTCTGCATACGGTGAGCAGGAATTAGATTGTCGTAACTGGACGCTGGTCGCTGAGCCTTCACTCAATCGTGGAGATGTGCAGATTGCAGCAGGTGAATCGAGCATTAACTATCGTATGGAAGAGCGGATTAAAAATGTGCTGCAGAGTTTTTGTGGCGCAAACCGTCACCAAGAGGGTGAGTAACCTATGTTAGCGCTGGCGGACCGTCTTAAAAACTACAAAGTCGAAGGGTTGACCACAAGAGCTGTGGCATCTGGAAAACTGGTTCGTGTGGTCGGTTTGACCTTAGAAGCGACAGGATGCCGGGCTCCGATTGGCAGTTTATGTCTGGTCGAGACCATGTCCGGGCACATGGAAGCCGAGGTGGTGGGCTTTTCTGGCGACAACCTGTTTTTGATGCCGAGTGAACAAATCACCGGTATTTTGCCTGGCGCGAAAGTAACGCCATTGACCTCTGATGCAGGCTTACCCGTAGGAATGGAGTTGCTTGGACGAGTCATTGACGGGGTTGGAAATCCACTTGATGGCCTTGGCCCTATCTATACCGATCACCGTGCTTCATTCAATGCTGAGCCCATCAACCCACTGGCGCGTAAACCGATTTCAGAACCTCTCGATGTGGGGTTAAAAGCGATTAACGGATTGCTGACGGTTGGTAAAGGTCAGCGGATTGGTTTGTTCGCTGGCTCTGGTGTGGGTAAATCGGTCACGCTGGGCATGATGACCAGAGGCACCACCGCTCAAGTTGTGGTTGTTGGGCTGATTGGTGAGCGTGGACGCGAAGTTAAAGAATTCATCGAAGAGATACTGGGTGAAGAAGGGCGTCGTCGCTCTGTTGTGGTTGCCGCGCCTGCCGATGCTTCTCCGCTGATGCGTTTAAAAGGCTGTCAAACCGCGCTGACCATTGCAGAGTACTTTCGCGATCAAGGGTTGGACGTGCTGTTGCTCATGGACTCTTTGACCCGTTTTGCTCAGGCGCAGCGTGAAATCGCCTTATCTGTCGGCGAACCGCCTGCAACCAAAGGTTATCCGCCATCGGTGTTTGCCAAACTGCCAGCACTGGTCGAGCGTGCGGGTAACGGCGGCGCAGAGCAGGGCTCAATCACTGCATTTTTTACCGTTCTAACCGAAGGTGACGATCTGCAAGACCCGATCGCTGATGCATCTCGCGCGATTCTTGACGGTCACATTGTGCTGTCTCGTGAAATGGCTGATGCAGGTCACTACCCGGCGATTGATGTTGAGAAATCAGTCAGCCGCGTAATGCCGCAGATCACCACTGAAGAACACGTACTGATGTCGAAAGCCGTTCGTCAGGTGTTGTCGATTTGCCGCAAAAATCAGGACTTGGTTTCCATTGGTGCTTACAAACCGGGTACCGACCCTGCTATCGATAGTGCATTTACGCTTAAGCCGAAGTTAGACGAATACTTGCAACAGCGTATGAAAGAATCCGTTCCATACGACATGTGCGTCAACATGCTGAGAAGTATTTTAGGTGGGTAATCGCTATGAATAACGCTATGGAATTTTTGTTTGATCAAGCAAAAGAGCGGGAAGAGCAAGCCGTATTAGCTTTGAATAAAGCGCGTGCTGAGTTAGAGGATTACTACCGTCAAGTTGAACAAATTGAAAAGTATCGGCTCGATTACTGCCAGCAGTTGGTGGACCGGGGACAGGCTGGATTAACGGCAAGTCAGTATGGTCATTTGAATCGATTTCTTACTCAGCTGGATGAAACCTTGTCTAAGCAGAAGCAAGCGGAAAGCCACTTTAGAGAGCAAGTCGAAAACGGCAAAGAGTACTGGCTGAAAATGCGTCAAGAGCGCATGTCTTATGAGTGGATGATTGAGAAGCGAGCTAAAGAGAAACAAGCCGCAGAAGCCAAGCGTGAGCAAAAGCAAATGGATGAGTTCTCGACGTTACTCTACAGCCGTAAGGTCAAGCTGTTCTGACCATGACTCAGAGAGCTTTTGCAGGATCACTTCGACGTACTTTCAGCGTCAGGAAAATTACGTTTTGTATTGGCGTGATTTTTGCAAATTCACCTTCTAATAATTCAACTTACCTCTGACATGTGATTTGGCCGAGCAAAGTGGCTCAATGCCAAAAACGAGAATGTTACTATGAATGTGAATTTGACTAATGTTGCTGCGACCAACAAGATCTCGGTTTCCGAGTCTGGCGCAACAACATCCACAGAAAATTCAGAAAACGAAGGTTTTTTTGCAACCTTAGCTGGCGTATTCGCAGATTCACACAAAGTCGAAGTGATTGATGAAAAATTGACGCCAGAAGTGACTGAAGCTGCAGAAAAGAGTGATGAAGTGAGTACTTCTTCAGTGCAGCCTGCTGAGCCAGAAAGTGAAATTCAAGAAACCATCGCTGTTGATGGAAAAAGCGAAAACCAGTCACCTAAGGCATTGTTAGAAAAAGACAATGTACAGGCAGAGCCTGAAGAGCAGCTAATGCCGTCGGTAGCGCGAGAGAGTGGAAGTCAGGGGAAAACAACGAGCAGTCAGGTCGCACCCAAAAAGCAAGCTCTTCCTGAACTTGAGCAGGAAGTCGTTGAGACACGCAAACCCGAGCTGAACATTGCCAAAAGTGATGAAGTTGTCGAGCTTGATGTCACTCGTTCTATGAACGAAGGGCAGCAACTATTGGGGCGAATTGTGCAAGCGAACCAAGCCTTGAACCCTGTCAATCAAGAGGTCGAACGCGGCAAGGTTTTGCCTCCTGAGATCACTGGAGTTTCGCATCACACTGACATTAAGAGCGTTTATCATTCTGATAATTTAGAAAACGTTGATGAGGTTGATAACGTTGACACTGCTGGTAACGTAGCAAGTGTTGAAAGTGTTGAAAGTGTTGAAAGTGTTGAAAGTGTTGAAAGTGTTGAAAGTGTTGAAAGTGTTGAAAGTGTTGAAAGTGTTGGGAACTTTGTCGCTGCTGAGGAACTAGAGCAAGCCGTCATTGAACCACCACAGCACGGTTTTGAATTGACAGAGAAGCAAGAAAATGCGCCTCAGAAAGTTCAAACTGCGCCAACGCTGGAACAAAGTGGCGTAAATCTCGAGGCTGCAACGTACGCAGCGAATGCGATTAGCATTGATGAGTCAGATGGCGGCGGCATGACGACAAGTGTGGTTCAGCGCGTTTCTATAGATGAACTTGAAGTAATCGATACCAAGTTGGCTCAGGGTAAACCATTGACGAACCAAGAAGTTGAAATTATCGACGGATTGAAAACTGGTGACGTTATCGCGGAATTACCAGAGGAAGAGCTCGCTCAGTTGGTTGCTTTGCCAAGTGATGTGAAAATAGTGCTTTCAGAGCCACAAACGGCGCAACACAACACGGCACGCCAAATGGTAACGACGACTCCGACACCGCAAGTGACTGCTCAAGATCTGAAAAGCGCAACTGGACCAGTCACAACGCAGACGATTGATAAAACCGTTTTACCCGCCATGCCGGAAGGGCTAGCGACGGCTGCTGTCAATCCTGCGATTGGGCAGACGCTGGCAAATACAGAAGTTAGCCACAAAGCGATGAACTCAGCATTAGCGACTGGAATCCTCAAAGCTACGACGGATAAGCAGGATAAAACCGAGCCACAGCAGGGGTTAGCTGGTCAGCTACAAGCTGCTGTCAGTCAGCAAGGCGTCACAACGCCACCGCAGACCAGGGTGGATGCCGCACAGCAAGCGCAATTGCCGTTACAGCTGACCAAAGAGTTGGCTAACGATCAGGTCGCGGAAAAAGTGCAAATGATGATGTCGAAGAATTTAAAGAGCCTCGATATCCGCCTTGATCCGCCCGAGCTTGGCCGTATGCAGATTCGTATGACTATGAACAGTGATTTGGCCAATGTGCACTTCACGGTAACCAATCCGCAGGCACGTGACATCATAGAACAAACACTGCCTCGATTAAGAGAAATGCTTGCCCAGCAGGGAGTGCAGTTAGCTGACTCTTCGGTTCAACAGCAAAATAGTGGCCAGCAGCAACATGGATATTCTGCGGCGGAGCAAAATAAGCAGGGTGGTTTTGGGCGAGGTTTCTCACGTCAGACTGAAGAGGAGTTTGATGGCGGCGTTGAACTCAATGTGAAGGTATCCTCGCCGCGTGATGGGATTAGTTTCTACGCATAACATTATTGAAATGGCCTGATGAGCATAAAGATTTTTATCTGCCAGATTACATAAAACAAAACAATAAGAGAAAAGAATGGCTGAAGAACAGTTACAAGGGGTGGGCGCACCAAAAGGCAAAGGTAAGCTACTGATTATCATCGCAGTCGTGGTTCTTTTGTTGGGAGGCGGTGCAGCCGCGTTCTTTTTCATGGGATCGGATGATTCTAAGCAGTCGACAGAATCCGATCCGCAACAAACTCAGGTGGTTGCAGCCGAAGTTCCGATTGCGTACGTAAACATTCCTCAGCCGTTTGTTTTCAACGTGACAGGTGACAGCCGCGATCGGCTGGTACAAATCAAAGCTCAGTTGATGGTACGTGGCTCAGAGAGTGAGCAACTGGCACGTTATCATTTGCCACTGATTGAGAGTTCACTGCTGTCAACGTTCGCTTCGGCAACCGTTGAGCAGTTGCGCTCACCAACGGGACGAGTGGAGTTACGTGATCGTGCGTCTGAAGATATTAAAGCCGCACTGAACGCCGCTGTCGGAAAGTCAGTGATTGAAAAAGTACTGTTTACAGATTTTGTTATTCAATAGGTAAAACGTGACCGATCTATTAAGCCAAGACGAAATTGATGCGCTACTGCATGGCGTTGACGATGTGGATGACGTTGACGAGTCTATCGATGACGATCCCAATGGTGCAGTCAGTTTTGACTTCTCATCTCAAGACCGAATAGTCCGTGGTCGTATGCCGACGCTCGAGCTTATCAACGAGCGTTTTGCGAGGCACATGCGCATTAGCCTGTTCAATATGCTACGCAAAACGGCAGAAGTGTCGATTAACGGCGTTCAGATGATGAAATTCGGCGAGTACCAGAACACCTTGTATGTTCCAACCAGTTTAAACATGGTTCGCTTTCGACCGCTAAAAGGTACGGCGCTGATCACCATGGAAGCGCGCTTGGTATTTATTCTGGTAGAAAATTTTTTTGGTGGCGATGGTCGATTCCACGCCAAAATTGAAGGCCGCGAATTTACGCCTACTGAGCGACGCATTATCCAACTGCTGTTGAAAGTCGTCTTTGAAGATTACAAAGAAGCATGGTCGCCAGTGATGGGGGTGGAGTTTGAATACCTCGACTCGGAAGTCAACCCGAGCATGGCCAACATTGTCAGCCCAACAGAAGTGATTGTGGTCAGTTC
Organism: Vibrio sp. STUT-A11; assembly: GCF_026000435.1. Taxonomy (NCBI): domain Bacteria; kingdom Pseudomonadati; phylum Pseudomonadota; class Gammaproteobacteria; order Vibrionales; family Vibrionaceae; genus Vibrio; species Vibrio sp. STUT-A11. The sequence continues at coordinate 864,712 of NZ_AP026763.1, forward strand.
TTTTCACATCGAAGTCGATGGCGGTGGCGGTGATTTCCACGTGGTCATGCCGTACTCCATGGTTGAACCGATCCGCGAACTGCTGGATGCCGGTGTGCAGTCAGACAAGATGGAAACCGACGTTCGCTGGAGCTCTGCTCTGCGCGAAGAGATCATGGACTGTCCGGTTAACTTCCGCGTGAACTTGTTGGAAAAGAATATTTCGCTGCGTGATCTGATGGAATTGCAACCGGGAGATATCATCCCAATAGAAATGTCGGAGCATGCAACCATGTTTGTCGAAGATTTGCCGACCTATCGAGTGAAAATGGGCCGTGCCGAAGACAAACTGGCGGTACAGATTTCACAAGAAATTGAGCGCCCTCACGTCGTGAAAACCGATTTAGCCTTCTTGAGTAAAGACATCATGTCAGAACTTGAGAATGACAACCAAACAGAAGATTAAGACACCTTACAGCGCGCATCTGTTGTCGATAAGTAAGGCAAAGCACAGGATAGGAAAATGGAACCAAGTGACGATCAAAAGCTAGCAGATGAATGGGCAGCCGCTCTTGGCGAAGACCCGTCTGCACCGTCAATTGATGTAGATGAAGTGTTGGCAGCACCTCTGGAGGAGTTGAAAGACACCTCAAGCCCAATATCTGATGATGAACGTCGTAAACTCGACACCATCATGGATATTCCGGTAACGATTTCTATGGAAGTGGGTCGTTCGCAAATCAGTATCCGCAATCTATTGCAATTGAACCAGGGATCGGTGGTGGAACTGGATCGTCTGGCGGGTGAATCACTGGATGTGTTGGTGAATGGCACTCTGATTGCTCACGGTGAAGTGGTTGTGGTCAACGACAAGTTCGGTATCCGTTTAACAGACGTAATCAGCCAAACTGAACGCATTAAGAAGCTTCGCTAATGAGCACTAGTTCAAAAAGATGGAAGCAAATGGCTGGTGCACTGAGCTTCACGTTGAGTGCGCCACTGGCGTTTGCTTCTTCTGCTTCGATGTCTGCGCCAAGCAGTTTCGATCTGCTGACCACCCTCGGCTCGCTTGTGCTGGTTATCGGGGTGATATTGCTGCTTGCCTGGTTGCTAAAACGCATGCAAGGTCCGGTATTCGGCCAACAGAAAGGTTTAAAAATTGTCAGCCAACTGCCAGTAGGGACCAAAGAGCGAATTGCTGTTATTCAGGTCGGTGAAGAGCAGCTCTTAGTCGGCATCACGAGCCAATCTATCCAAACGCTTGCCAAACTCGAGAAGCCTCTGAAAGAGGAAGAGTTGGCGAATAATGCTTTTGCCAATCAATTTAGCCAGCTGATAAAGAAAAATGACCAACGCTAACCCAATTCGTCTCATCATGAGCACCTTTATTTTGCTGGCGAGCGTACTGTTTTCTTCACTTTCGCTTGCTCAGGTCGAGGAGTCTTCACTGCCTGCCAACTTGGCAGAAGGGAACAGCGTAACCGTTCAGGCGATGCAGAGTGATACAGGCGCTAGCCGCACGATGTCGGTCACCAATGGCGGTGGAATACCAGCGTTTACCATGACCACCAATCCGGATGGTAGCGAAGATTATTCCATCACGCTGCAAATCCTCGCCTTAATGACCATGCTTGGCTTCTTGCCAGCAATGGTGATTTTGATGACGTCATTTACGCGCATTGTCGTGGTCATGTCGATTCTTCGTCAGGCGATGGGTCTGCAACAAACGCCTTCCAATCAGGTGATCATTGGTATCGCACTTTTCCTTACCTTCTTTGTGATGTCACCGGTGCTGAACGAGATAAACGATACCGCCATTCAGCCTTATATGAATGAGCAAGTGACTGCCAGAGAAGCGTTTGATGCCGCGCAGGTGCCAATGAAAGCGTTCATGCTCAAACAGACTCGAATCAAAGACCTAGAAACCTTCGTCAATATGTCGGGAGAGCAGGTGACAAATCCAGAGGACGTTTCGATGGCCGTACTGATTCCTGCGTTTATTACCTCTGAGCTGAAAACCGCCTTCCAAATTGGCTTTATGTTGTTCTTGCCGTTTTTGATCATCGACCTTGTCGTCGCTTCAGTACTTATGGCGATGGGTATGATGATGTTGTCTCCGATGATTGTATCGTTGCCGTTTAAGCTGATGCTGTTCGTACTGGTCGATGGCTGGAATTTGATATTGTCGACGCTCGCTGGCAGTTTTGCCCTTTAGATTGGCGCAGGTTAGAGGATAAGACATGACTCCAGAAATGTTTGTCGAGCTGTTCCGTGAAGCGTTGTGGATGGTGTTGATCATGGTCTGCGCCATTATCATTCCAAGCTTGCTTATCGGCCTTGTTGTGGCCATTTTTCAGGCGGCGACGTCTATTAACGAACAGACTCTAAGCTTTTTACCGCGTTTGATCATCACTTTGCTTGCTCTGATGCTCTTTGGTCACTGGATGACACAAATGTTGATGGAGTACTTCTACGGCTTGATTGAGCGTCTGCCTCAAGTGCTGTACTAGGGACGCGCATGGAATACCCATCTGGTATCATTTTGGAGTGGATAGCCAATTACTTTTGGCCGTATGTTCGCATCTCCTCTATGTTGATGGTGATGACCGTCACTGGGGCACGTTTTGTGTCGCCTCGAATTCGCCTCTACCTGGGGCTCGCAATCACGTTTGCAGTTATGCCTGCCATTCCTACTGTTCCGCAAGATATAGAGCTGGTCTCATTTCGCGGTTTTATGACCATTGCCGAGCAGATGATTATCGGCATTGCGATGGGCATGGTGACTCAATTTATGATTCAGACCTTTGTCTTGTTAGGTCAAATTCTCGGTATGCAATCCAGTTTGGGCTTTGCTTCGATGGTTGACCCGGCTAACGGACAAAGTACCCCGTTGCTCGGTCAGCTGTTTATGTTCTTAACCACCATGTTCTTTCTTGCCACAGACGGGCACTTGAAAATGTTGCAGCTGGTGGTTTTCAGTTTTAAAACACTGCCAATCGGCTCTGGCACATTAACGGCAGTGGATTTCCGTGAGTTGGCGGGGTGGCTGAGCATCATGTTCAAAACGGCATTAAGTATGTCTCTATCAGGCATTATTGCTCTGTTGACCATCAACTTATCGTTCGGTGTCATGACACGTGCCGCGCCGCAGTTAAATATCTTTTCACTTGGCTTCGCGTTTGCCTTGATGGTCGGTTTGTTAATTTGTTGGTACATCTTGGCTGGCTTGTACAGCCATTACGAGTTGTACTGGGCTGTGGGTGAGGAGCAGATTTGTCGCCTCATTCGCTTGGAGTGCTAATTTGGCAGAGTCAGACGGTCAGGAACGCACCGAAGAAGCCACGCCCCGACGGTTACAACAAGCCAGAGAAAAGGGGCAGGTTGCTCGGTCTAAAGAGCTCGCGTCAGCGTCGGTACTGATAGTTGGTGCCATTTCGCTGATGTGGTTTGGTGAGGCATTAGCGCGTGCACTATTTTCCATCATGAGTCGCCTATTTAACCTGACCCGTGATGAAATTTTTGATACCGCAAAGTTGTTTGATGTCGCGCTAGGCGCAATGACGGAATTACTTTTCCCACTCTTTCTTATTTTGGCCACCTTGTTTGTCGCCGCGATGATAGGTGCAGCGGGTGTAGGTGGCATCAGTTTTTCTGCCCAGGCGGCCATGCCTAAGCCGTCAAAAATGAACCCGCTTAGTGGCCTTAAACGTATGGTTGGCATGCAAAGTTGGGTTGAGCTGATCAAATCGATCTTAAAAGTCGTATTGGTCACCGGATTCGCTATCTATTTGATTCAGGCGTCTCAAGCCGATTTGATTCAATTGAGTATGGATGTTTATCCGCAGAACATTTTCCATGCCCTTGAAATCTTGCTCAACTTTATCTTACTGATCAGTTGCTCATTGCTGATAGTGGTTGCCATCGACATTCCATTTCAGATTTGGCAACACTCCGATCAATTGAAAATGACCAAGCAAGAGGTCAAAGATGAATACAAAGAGACGGAAGGGAAACCCGAGGTAAAAGGGCGAATCCGTATGTTGCAGCGGGAAGCAGCACAGCGCCGAATGATGGCTGACGTACCTCAAGCCGATGTTATCATCACCAACCCGGAACACTTCTCGGTCGCGCTGCGCTATAAGCAGAAAACGGATCGTGCCCCTGTAGTTATCGCCAAAGGTACCGACCATATGGCAATGAAAATCCGTGAAGTGGCTCGTGAACATGACATTACCATTGTCCCTGCGCCACCATTAGCTCGTGCGCTCTACCACAGTACGGAACTGGAGCAAGAGATCCCGGATGGTCTGTTTACCGCAGTGGCGCAAGTACTCGCATTTGTCTTCCAGTTAAAACAGTACCGCAAGCGTGGTGGCCAGCGGCCTAAACTTCAGGACTATGATTTGCCTATCCCACCGGAACATCGTCACTAGGCTGAGTTACGCGTCAAATAAAAGTTCTTTGATTCAATGATTTGTGACCTGTTGAGCCTTTAGTCATTATTTTGGCGTAAATCATGGTACGCAGATTGCTAAGAATGAGGTAAATATCAACAATTCCTAAACCTTTAGGCTAAAGCCGTCGCGCATAATCTCGTTATCAACGCGATGCTTTCATTCGATTGAGATACCTTGCAGTATGAAGTTAAACCTGCCATTTGCAGATAAATTGCCACGAATTCCTCAGCGTGAAATGCCAGCCATTGGCGCACCTGTTATGGTCTTGGCCACCCTTGCAATGGTGGTGTTGCCGATACCTGCATTCCTGCTGGATATGTTTTTCACCTTCAATATCGCGCTATCTATGGTGGTGTTGTTAGTGACGGTTTACACCCGGCGTCCGCTCGACTTTGCGGCATTTCCCACCGTACTGCTTATTGCGACGCTACTGCGTCTGGCACTGAACGTAGCATCGACGCGGGTCGTATTGCTGCACGGCCATGAAGGCGGCGATGCGGCAGGTAATGTTATCGAGGCGTTTGGTAACGTGGTGATTGGTGGTAACTACGCCGTTGGTCTGGTTGTTTTCCTCATCTTGATGATCATCAACTTTATGGTGGTCACCAAAGGTGCCGGTCGTATTTCGGAGGTAAGCGCTCGCTTTACTTTGGATGCCTTACCCGGCAAGCAGATGGCGATTGATGCTGACTTGAATGCGGGGCTAATCGATCAGGAACAAGCGCGCGTGCGCCGTTTTGAAGTGACCAAAGAGGCGGATTTTTACGGCTCAATGGACGGTGCATCTAAGTTTGTGAAAGGGGATGCGATTGCCGGCATCCTGATTCTGTTTATCAATATTATCGGTGGTCTTTCCATCGGTATGGCTCAATACGGTTTAGGTTTTGGTGATGCGATTGAAATCTACACCTTGCTGACCATTGGTGACGGCCTTGTCGCACAGATCCCGTCACTATTACTGTCGATTGCCGCTGCAATGATGGTGACGCGCCAGAACACGGATGAAGACATGGGCGAGCAGTTGGTTTTCCAAATGTTCGATAACCCGAAAGCGCTTATGATCACCGCCGCCATTCTTGGTGTAATGGGTATTGTTCCGGGGATGCCACATTTTGCGTTCCTGAGTCTGGCTGTGGTTGCCGGGGCTGCTGCATATTTTATCGATAAGCGTCAAAAACAGAAAGCCAAAGAGCCGGCTCTCCCAGTGACAGCAGACGAGAGCAATGAGCCGTCTTCACTGCGTGAGTTATCATGGGATGACGTACAACCCGTCGATATTATTGGCTTAGAAGTGGGTTACCGATTGATTCCGCTCGTTGACCGTGACCAAGGCGGTGAATTGCTCGAGCGCGTCAAAGGTGTACGCAAAAAGTTATCTCAGGACTTCGGTTTCTTAATCCCTGCCGTGCATATTCGAGATAACCTGGAACTGACCCCAAATAGCTACCGCATCACTTTGATGGGCGTTGCGGTGGGTGAAGCAGAAATTCGCCCAGACCAAGAACTCGCGATTAATCCCGGGCAGGTTTACGGTATGATTGATGGGGAGCCAACCATCGATCCGGCATTTGGACTGGAAGCCGTATGGATCCGTGAGGAGCAGCGCGAGCATGCTCAGGCGTTGGGCTACACAGTAGTGGATTCATCCACGGTTCTGGCAACACACCTTAGTCAGCAACTTACCAACAATGCGTCGCAATTGATTGGTCATGAAGAAGTTCAGAACCTGATGGAAATGCTGGGTCGAAGTGCACCTAAGTTAGTAGAGAACTTTATACCCGATCAGCTACCGCTCGGAGTGGTGGTGAAAGTTTTGCAAAACTTGCTTAATGAAGCGATTCCAATTCGTGATATCCGTACTATCGTGCAAACCTTGGCGGAGTACTCCAGTAAGAGTCAAGAACCTGACATTTTAACCGCGGCAGCTCGTATCAGTCTTAAACGTCTAATTGTTCAGGAAATCAATGGGATAGAGCCGGAGTTGCCAGTCATCACTCTGATTCCTGAGCTGGAACAGATATTGCATCAGACAATGCAGGCGTCAGGCGGCGAATCTGCAGGTATTGAACCTGGGCTTGCCGAACGACTGCAATCTTCACTAAGCCAGGCAACGCAAGAACAAGAATTGAAAGGTGAACCTGCCGTACTGTTAACTTCAGGCGTCCTGCGATCGACACTGGCTAAGTTTGTGAAGAACACAATCCCTAATCTCCGGGTACTCTCCTATCAGGAAATACCGGACGAAAAACAGATCAGAATTGTGCAAGCCGTGGGCAACTGATTCTCACGCCTTTTTAATGGATTGATAGTTTGAAAATAAAGCGATTTTTTGCCAAAGACATGCGAACAGCACTACTCCAAGTAAAAGAGGAGTTGGGTGCGGAAGCGGTAATCATGTCGAATAAGAAAGTGGCTGGCGGGGTGGCTATCGTGGCAGCCATCGATAGTGAAGCAAACGCGTCTTCACCAAACGCTTCCGCGCAACTTAATCGTGGTACCTCTCTACCGAATCGCTACAACGAACATCGTCAAATGTCCTCTTCAGCGGCTGAGCGCTTTCAGGAGCGCAGCTTAGAAGAAGATAAAATCAGCCTGAAGAATAGTAAAACGGATTCTCGTGAAAAGTCAGGCTCAATGACGCAGCGTTTTGCGAGCATGCTTAAGCATTACAGCGGTGGTGCTGATGATACTGATGAGTATGTGGCTGAAAATGAAGATTCACTGTCAGCACTCTTAAAGCGCCAAAACAAGCAACGTGACGAATACAGTCAAGAAAGAGCTGCACCTTATCAGCCAGACTCCCCTTTGGCGAAGCTCATCGCTCAAGATGACCGTTTTGAACGTCCAAAACCAAAACTTGATCCAACGCGCTATGATCGCCGCCGATCCTCAGACGCACGTGAAGAGTCAGAGACCGAACTAGAAAATATGCGCGAAGAGATGACCTCAATTCGACGTCTTTTAGAGCATCAGGTTTCTGGTTTGATGTGGCAGGAAGTAGAACGCCGTGAACCACTAAGAGCCATGTTGATCAAGCGATTAGAGCGGATGGGCGTGTCTTCGGAACTAGCGGATCAAATGGCGTGTTATATCCCAGAAGATACCAAGCCGGCACGAGCCTGGAAGGCATTACTTTCACTCGTGGCGGATCAAATCCATATTCCAAAACAAGATATTTTAAAGCGTGGTGGCGTGGTTGCACTGCTTGGTCCTACGGGGGTCGGAAAAACGACAACCGTGGCGAAGCTGGCGGCTCGGGCAGCGATGGAGTATGGTGCCGACAATGTGGCATTGGTTACAACAGATACTTATCGTATCGGTGCACACGAGCAGCTCTCTATTTATGGAAGAATTATGGGTTGTCCCGTAAGAGTTGCTAAAGATTCTAAAGAGTTAGCCGATGTAATATATCAGCTACGAAACAGAAGATTGATTTTGGTTGATACGGCAGGGATGGGGCAACGAGATGTGAGGCTGACTGAGCAACTCGATACCTTAATGCAAGAGAGTGGAGAAGTGATTCACAGCTACCTTGTTTTGCCAGCTACCGCACAACGTCGCGTTCTGCAAGAAACACTAGAACACTTCAGACGTATCCCTCTGTCAGGTTGTATAATGACTAAACTTGATGAATCCCTGAGTTTAGGGGAGTTCATCAGTGTCGTGATTCAGAATGCACTGCCAGTGGCATACATTGCCAATGGTCAGCGCGTACCCGAAGACATTGTGATAGCACAACCGAAATACATGCTTGCGAAAGCAAATGAACTGTTAGAGAAGTCGATAGAGAACGAACCTCATTTTTGGAACAGCGAAAGTGAAGGACTCTAGGGCGACGGATTACTATGACTGAGAATATGATACACGATCAAGCAAGCGGCCTCCGTCGCTTAACACAGCCATCATTAACCAAAGTAATTGCTGTTACTGGTGGTAAAGGTGGTGTGGGTAAATCAAACGTAACACTGGGCCTCGCGATCTCTATGGCTCGTCAAGGCAAGAAGGTAATGGTGCTCGACGCCGACTTGGGGCTGGCTAATGTTGACGTAATGCTCGGTATTCGTACAAAGCGCAACTTAGGACATGTCCTTGCCGGGGAATGTGAGCTAAAAGATGCGATTGTTGAAGGCCCTTACGGAATCAAAATCATTCCTGCAACATCTGGCGCACAGAACATGACGGAGCTTTCTCATTCTCAACATGCCGGTCTTATTCGTGCATTTGGCAGTTTGGAAGATGAAATGGATGTCCTACTGGTTGATACCGCTGCAGGTATCTCAGACATGGTTATCAGTTTCTCGCGAGCAGCCCAAGATGTCGTGGTCGTGGTGTGCGATGAGCCAACGTCCATTACGGATGCATACGCATTAATCAAGCTACTGAGTAAAGAGCATCAAGTTCAGCGCTTTAAAGTGGTAGCAAATATGGTGCGAAGCTATCGAGAAGGGCGAGAATTGTTTGCAAAACTGACACTTGTCACAGAACGATTCTTGAATGTAAGCCTTGAACTTGTCGCCTGTATTCCGTTAGATGATAAAGTACGCCAAGCGGTGAAACGCCAGAGAATTGTCGTAGACGCGTTTCCACGCTCTCCTGCAGCTTTAGCGATCAGTTCTTTAGCCAATAAAGCATTAACGTGGCCAATACCAAAAACACCAAGCGGACACTTGGAGTTTTTTGTCGAGAGGCTTCTAAATCGTAGCGAATTCACAGAGGACCCATTTGGTGAATAATGCAGTAACCTACGATCAACGCGGGAAAGTTAACAGTCAACAGGCGTTCATAGAGCGTTATTCTGTGTTGGTTAAGCGTATTGCTCATCACCTTTTAGGCCGTTTACCGCCGAGTGTTCAGGTAGAGGATCTAATCCAGGCTGGCATGATCGGCCTTATCGAAGCTCAGCAGAATTATGATGGTTCTAAAGGTGCGAGCTTTGAAACCTATGCTGGTATCCGAATTCGTGGCGCAATGCTAGATGACATGCGTAAAGGCGATTGGGTACCGCGTTCGGTTCATAAAAATAATCGTGAAATCAATCAAGCGATTGCAGAGCTCGAAGGTATTCTCAACCGTGACCCGACAGACTCTGAAGTCGCAGCTCATCTCGAAATGACTTTGGATCAATATCATCATGCACTAACTGATATAAACTGTTCAAAGTTAGTCGGTATTGAGGATTTAGGTGTTTCAGATGATGTGATTTCACCATCCGACGAAAGTGATAACAGCAACCCATTTAAAGGTGTGGCTGATGAATCCTTTCGTAAAGCACTGATTGAATCAATAAAACAGCTTCCAGAGCGTGAAGCGTTGGTACTTTCGCTTTATTATGACGAAGAACTCAATTTAAAAGAGATTGGTGATGTGTTGGGCGTAAGCGAATCTCGCGTAAGTCAAATTCTGAGTCAATCGATGCAACGTTTACGCACCAAGCTAAGTGCGTGGACACAAAATAATTAAAAACACTGACTTTAAGATTCAGTGGAGGCAATTTTGAATAAAAACATGAAGATCCTTATTGTTGATGACTTTTCAACAATGCGCCGTATTGTTAAAAATCTGCTTCGTGACTTGGGTTTCAATAACACTCAAGAAGCGGACGACGGTTTAACTGCATTACCAATGCTGAAAAAAGGTGACTTCGATTTTGTGGTAACTGACTGGAATATGCCAGGTATGCAAGGTATCGATTTGCTGAGACATATCCGCGCGGATGCTGAACTTAAGCACCTTCCTGTTCTTATGATTACGGCTGAAGCGAAACGAGAGCAGATCATCGAAGCGGCTCAAGCTGGTGTCAATGGTTACATTGTTAAGCCATTTACTGCTGCAACATTAAAAGAAAAACTAGAGAAAATTTTCGAGCGTTTATAATTCTCTTACTCTTTGTTAATCGAGCCATTCATATCAAATTAAAATTACCTAACAATGGCTCGATTAGTGTTTCCCAAAGCGATAAGAAGAACTAAACGTAAAAGGTCTATTCAGAATGATCTCACTAGAGCAGGCGAAGTCGCTCGTTCAAATGTTAGAGAACGGGCATCAAGAGCAAGCCAATATGCTCGTTGCCTCGTTATATGAAGGCGTTGAGAATCCAATGCTTCAAGAAATTGGAGCGTTAACTCGCGATCTTCACGATTCACTCAAGCAGTTCAACTTCGATCAACGCATGACCGAAATTGCACAAGATGAAATCCCGGATGCACGGGATCGTCTTAACTATGTGATTGAGAAAACAGAACTGGCAGCGAACAAAACGATGGATGCAGTCGATTGCTGCCTTCCCATCGCCGATAACTTGCATGAAGGCCTTCTGCAAGTCCGTCCCCAATGGAACGAGCTGATGCGCGGTCGCATTGAGCTAAGTGAATTTAAAGCGCTTTGTCATCGCATCGATGAACTATTGGTTCAGGTCGAAGGTGACAGCACCGAATTGCGCGGTCAATTGACCGAAATTCTCATGGCACAAGACTTCCAAGACCTAACCGGCCAAATCATTCGCCGTGTTATCACGCTGGTGAATGAAGTTGAAGGTCGTTTAGTGGACATCCTCACCGTTTTCTCTGTTAACAAACCAGAAGAACAGACTCAAGTTTTACAACAACCGGCAGATAAAAAGAGTAAACCATCAAGTGAAGCCGAGGGTCCGATTCTTCATCCGGAACTGAGAGAAGATGCGGTTTCATCGCAGGACGAAGTCGATGACTTGTTGTCCAGTCTTGGATTTTAAAGGTAACGTATGAGCTACGATTTAGACGAAGATATTCTACAAGACTTTCTCATTGAAGCGGGCGAAATTCTAGAGCTGCTTTCCGAGCAATTGGTCGAACTGGAAAATAATCCAGAAGACAAAGATTTACTCAATGCTATTTTCCGCGGGTTCCATACGGTAAAAGGAGGCGCTGGCTTCCTCTCATTAGCTGAACTGGTCGATACGTGTCATGGCGCGGAAAACGTGTTTGACGTATTACGCAATGGTCAACGCTCAGTCACCCCAAGCCTGATGGATACCATGCTTAAGGCACTTGATACGGTCAATACTCAATTCCAGGCGGTACAAGAACGCGCAGTGCCTGAAGCCGCTGATCCAACACTCCTTGCTGAACTACATCGTTTGTGTAAGCCTGAATCAGAAGACGAGGCAGTAACAAGGGCGATAGAAGAGCCGATCATTCCTGCAGAGCCAGTCATACCTGAGCAAGAGCCAGCAGTACCAGCTGTCGATTCAAGTATTGGTTCTGTGGACGAAATTACGCAAGACGAATTTGAAAAGCTGCTGGATGAGTTACATGGTAAAGGCAGCGCGCCGGGCGTCTCTAAATCTGAGCCTTCTAAACCAACACAAGTAAACGCTGCTGTTAGTGATAGCGGTGATATAACCGACGATGAATTTGAACGTCTTCTGGATGAACTTCATGGTGTAGGCAACAGTCCATCGTCGTCTACTTCTGCACCAGTTGAACTACCAACATCTCCGGAGCCCGTTGTTCCAGCTAGTTCTTCATCAATGACAGATAACGACAGTGATTTGATGACGGATGAAGAGTTTGAAAAACTACTCGATGAACTGCACGGAACGGGTAAAGGACCATCGGTTGAAGAGCTCGATATGGCGACTAAGCCTGCTTCTGCTAACCCAGCCCCAGTAGCACCGAAAGTGGCAGCAGCACCTGCACCACAGCCAACGGCCAAACCCGTCGCGGTGAAGGAAGAAGCCAAAGCTTCGGCACCAGCGGCCAAGAAACCACAGGCAGAAGCCACCGTAAGAGTGGATACCTCAACGCTTGATACCATTATGAATATGGTCGGTGAGTTGGTGCTAGTCCGTAACCGTTTGTTAAGTCTTGGACTTAACAGCAACGATGAAGAAATGTCGAAAGCGGTCGCGAACTTAGACGTTGTAACGGCCGATCTGCAAGGTGCGGTAATGAAAACGCGCATGCAGCCAATCAAAAAAGTGTTTGGTCGCTTCCCGCGTGTTGTTCGCGATCTGGCGCGTAACCTGAATAAAGACATCGTGCTGGAAATGCGCGGTGAAGAAACGGATCTTGATAAAAATTTGGTTGAAGCTTTAGCCGATCCATTGATCCACTTGGTGCGCAACTCGGTCGATCATGGTATTGAAATGCCGGAAGAGCGCGTAAAAGCAGGCAAATCACGCACAGGTAAAGTGCTTCTGTCTGCTTCGCAAGAAGGGGACCACATTGAACTGTCGATCGTCGATGACGGCGGTGGTATGGACCCGAACAAACTTCGTGCTATCGCCGTCAAACGCGGCATGATGGACGAAGATGCCGCTGCTCGCTTGACTGATAAAGAGTGTTTTAACTTGATTTTTGCGCCTGGTTTTTCAAGCAAAGAGAAGATTTCTGATATCTCAGGTCGCGGCGTTGGTATGGATGTGGTGAAAACAGCCATCAATACCCTCAATGGTTCAATAGATATTGATTCGGAGCTTGGCAAAGGCACTAAGATTAATATCAAAGTTCCGCTTACGCTGGCGATTTTACCCACTCTGATGGTTGGCGTCTGTGGTCATCCGTTCGCGCTACCTTTGGCTTCAGTGAATGAAATCTTCCATTTGGATTTAAGCCGTACTAACGTCGTCGACGGTCAGCTGACAATTATTGTTCGTGAAAAGTCTATCCCATTGTTCTATTTGCAAAACTGGCTGGCGACTAAGTCACCACGAGTTCAGGAGCGTACGGGCCATGGTCATGTTGTCATCGTTCAGATTGGCAGCCAACGTGTTGGTTTCGTTGTTGATACGCTAATAGGACAAGAAGAGGTGGTGATCAAACCACTGGATAAACTATTGCAAGGTACGCCTGGTATGGCGGGCGCGACAATCACCAGTGACGGTCACATCGCATTGATTCTTGATGTGCCAGATTTACTAACGCGATACGCCTCGGCTTCACGAATTTAATCGAAGCGGATGTTTAGAAAGGAATAAAATGGCGATTAAAGTACTAGTCGTTGATGATTCAAGTTTTTTCCGTCGTCGCGTTAGCGAAATCATCAACTCAGAATCGCGCCTAGAAGTGATAGACGTTGCGGTGAATGGCAGAGAAGCGGTTGAAAAGGCCAAATCTCTTAAGCCTGACGTCATCACCATGGATATTGAAATGCCCGTGATGGACGGTATCACGGCGGTTCGTGAAATCATGGCATCGTCGCCGACGCCAATCCTGATGTTTTCGTCACTGACTCATGATGGTGCGAAAGCAACACTGGATGCGCTTGATGCGGGCGCTCTGGATTTTTTACCGAAAAAATTCGAGGACATCGCGCGCAACCGTGACGAGGCGGTATCGCTACTTCAGCAACGCATCATTCAGATTGCATCCAAGCGTTCGTTCTTACGTCGTCCTGTTGCTCGCACATCTCCAGCGGCAACATCGTCACTGACTCGACCGCTTGCAACGCGCGATTCGATCCCAGCGACACCAAAGCCTCGCTCTGCGGGGGCGAAGTATCGATCATCCGGAAAGCGATATCAGCTTACGGCCATCGGCACATCCACAGGTGGGCCCGTGGCTTTGCAAAAGATTTTGACGCGTTTGCCCGCGAATTATCCGCATCCGATTGTTCTTATCCAGCATATGCCAGCAACCTTTACAGCGGCATTCGCCAGTCGCCTGAACACGTTGTGCAAGATTCAAGTCAAAGAAGCGCAAGATGGCGATGTATTGCAAGCTGGTGTGGCGTATCTTGCTCCGGGTGGCAAACAGATGATGATTGATGGCCGCGCAGGTGCTGCACGATTGCGCATTCTTGATGGCGGTGACCGCATGAACTATAAGCCGTGTGTTGATGTTACCTTTGGCTCTGCAGCAAAAGTGTACCGAGATAAAGTGCTCTCGCTCGTGCTGACCGGAATGGGTGCAGACGGCCGAGAAGGCGCACGCATGTTGAAAACTGCGGGGTCGACGATTTGGGCACAAGATGAAGAAAGTTGTGTGGTTTACGGTATGCCTCAGGCTGTCGCGAAAGCGGGTATTTCGTCCGAGGACTTACCCCTGGACCGCATTGCTGAACGCATACTGGTCGAAGTGGGGCTAGCGTAGGATAGATCATGATCGTTTGGAGTGTAGCTAACCAAAAAGGTGGGGTAGGTAAAACGACCACCACGGTAACATTAGCGGGTCTTTTAAGTCAGAAGGGCCATCGTGTGCTCATGGTCGATACTGATCCTCATGGTTCACTCACGACCTATCTCGGTTACGACTCTGATAACGTGGCATCAAGCTTGTTTGATCTTTTTCAGCTCAAAGCGTTCACGCATGAAAGCGTAAAGCCGTTGATTCTTAAAACGCAACTGGACGGTATGGATATCATCCCTGCCCACATGTCCCTCGCGACATTAGATCGCGTGATGGGTAATCGCAGCGGCATGGGATTGATTCTCAAGCGAGCACTCAAAGCGGTTTCTCAAGATTACGATTACGTGTTGATCGACTGCCCGCCGATTCTTGGAGTGATGATGGTCAATGCACTTGCTGCAAGCGATCGTATTTTGATCCCGGTTCAGACTGAGTTTCTGGCGATGAAAGGTCTTGAGCGTATGATGCGTACCTTGAGCATCATGAAAAAATCACGTCCGGGTGGTTTTAAAGTCACGATAGTGCCAACCATGTACGACAAGCGAACCAGAGCTTCATTGCAGACGCTGACCCAACTGAAACAGGACTACCCGAGTCAGGTATGGTCATCGGCTGTGCCAATCGATACTAAGTTTCGCGATGCGAGCTTGAAGCATTTGCCTGTTTCGCACTTTGCATCAGGCAGTCGTGGTGTCTTTGCGTATAAGCAGCTATTGATTTATCTGCAGAGGTTAGCGCTCGATGAGTGATCATGACGTTATTTCCAGTGAACAGGCACTTGATGATTACTTCTGCGCATTGCTAGACGAAGACACTGAGCTTGAAGAGCTGGATGAAGAGTTTGACTTACTTGCTCAAGAACTCGCATCTTCAGAGCCAGAGCCAGAGCCAGAGCCAGAGCCAGAATTGCAGTTGCAACCTCTTCAAGAGGAGCCGACTGCATTTCAAGAAACTTGTTCTCTGGAGTTGGAAGCCCCCAACTTAGAAGATGTTGAGCGTTTATTAAGTCAGCTTGAGTCGAGTAATGTGGTTGACGAACTGGATATCGATGAGATTCTGGCCCAGAACACCATGGCTATTGCTCAGCAAGCAAAACCTATATTGGCGGAGGTTTCTCAGCCAGTTGAAATGGCGGAAGAAATTCAGGAATGGGTTACCGAAGCGCCTGCTATCGAAGTAGACCAGCCAGAAATTATTTCGGCTCAACCTGAACTCGAACAAGTTATCGAACCTGAGCCAGGAATGGTAGCGGCCTCCGAGTCCAAAGCTAACTCAGCTTTACCAAATCCATGGGAAAGTACTCAGCGAACGGAAAACTTTCAGGTGCTTTACTTCGATGTGAATGCTGTGACGTTTGCGGTGCCCCTAGACGAGTTAGGTGGTATTCATCGTATCACCGAGCTGAATCATTTAATTGGTAAACCTGACTGGTACTTGGGGCTGCAGACAAATCGCGAGCAAAAGTTTGATGTGGTTGATACCGCAAAGTGGGTGATGGCTGACAAGCTCTGTAGTGAAGAATATAAAGAGAACTACCAATATGTCGTCATGCTTGGTGAAAGCATGTGGGGATTAGCCAGTAACCAGCTAATGGGGACTGAGGTACTCAATGTTGACAATGTTCGCTGGCGTGAACAGGCGGGTAAGCGTCCCTGGCTGGCGGGCATGGTGAAAGAAAAAATGTGTGCTTTAATTCACGTCCAAGCACTTATAGACATGCTAAACGCTGGTTTAGACGTGAAATCAATGAATTAGAATTAAGTCGGCAACGATATTAACGAGGATTAACTATGTCTCAAGCTTTTGCAGTTGAAGTGAAGAAAGATGCCACAAATGACGAAGTGCTTCAGTGGGTAACGTTCCAACTAGAAGAAGAAACGTACGGCATTAATGTAATGCAGGTACGTGAAGTGCTTCGCTATACCGAAATTGCCCCTGTACCTGGCGCACCAGATTACGTGCTGGGTATTATTAATCTTCGTGGTAACGTGGTTACTGTTATCGATACGCGTTCACGCTTCGGCTTAATTGAAGGCGAAGTGACGGACAATACGCGTATCATTGTTATCGAATCTGAACATCAGGTGATTGGTATTCTGGTCGACAGCGTTGCAGAAGTGGTTTACCTGCGTTCTTCTGAGATCGATACTACCCCTTCTGTTGGAACTGACGAGAGTGCGAAGTTCATTCAAGGCGTCAGCAATCGTGATGGTAAGCTACTTATCCTGGTTGATTTGAACAAGCTGTTAACCGAAGACGAATGGGATGATATGGCTCATCTATAATGGGCTGAATGAACATGGCTGAAGTGAATTTTTTATCTATCCCCTTCATCGCTGGTGGTGTGGTTTTCGTTGTGCTCTTGCTGCTCGCTTTGCAACTGCGTATTCGCTCAGGTTTGCAAAAGAAAATCGATTTTCAGAGAGTCCAAACTCGACATGCTGATAAAGAAGTACAGAAACTGAGCAAACAGTTGTTGGAAGTCCGCTCTGTGGTTGTCGGTTTAGGGCAGAAGGTGACAGAACAACAAGATGTTATTCAACATCTAAACGAACGTATCCGTGAGCTGGAAAATACTGATACGGACGGGCGTTTGTATAGCCGAGCCTCTAAAATGGTTCAATTAGGTGCTGATATTAACGAGCTGATCGAAGAGTGTGAATTACCCAAAGCCGAAGCTGAACTGATGCTATCGCTACAGAAAAAGCTGGCAGGTAAAGAGAAAATCCCACCACTCAGCAGCCGACCTTCTGAAGCGTCGAGCTATCCGTCACAAGGAAGACGACGTTAGATTAAAAAAAAGAAGCTTCGGCTTCTTTTTTTATCCCTCGCCTAAAACGGTATGTTTTACTTCTTATGAAATAGCGGTCCCATCCTTATTAATCTATATAACCATTTATGGTTAAATTTATCGAATTGTGTAAGGAAGTTAACAAAAATTCATGAACTTACTTACATCTATGGTCTCTTGTCCTGTTTCGTCTTAACTAAGCTGTGCTAATATAGCTGCTCGTTTATTATTTAGTTGAAGCCCTATGTTAGAAGTGTCTAACCTTACTGCGATCCGTGACGAAAGGGTCCTGTTTGAAAACCTGAAATTTACTATAAAACCAGGCGAGCTAGTCCAGATTGAAGGGCGAAACGGAACGGGCAAAACAACGTTATTACGCATTGTGACAGGGTTGGGTGACAGAGAAGACGGCATCATCAAATGGAAGGGAGAAGAGGTTGAAAAATCTCGTGACATCTTTCATCGAGATTTACTGTTTTTAGGCCACCAAACAGGCGTAAAACGTGAACTTACTGCATTAGAAAACTTACGCTTTTACCAGTCTATTCATAACAATCACACCTCTGATGACGACATTTTTTCCGCTTTAACTCAAGTTGGCTTAGCGGGGAGAGAAGATATTCCTGTTGCGCAACTTTCAGCTGGTCAGCAACGACGCGTAGCGCTCGCGAGACTGTGGCTGAGTAAGCAAATCTTGTGGATTCTGGATGAACCACTGACGGCGATCGATAAGCAAGGTGTCAAAGTGTTAGAAGCCTTGTTTGCTAATCATGCTGACAATGGTGGGATTGTGATTTTGACCACGCACCAAGACATGTTTTCTGATAGCCCGAAACTTAGAAAAATAAAATTGGGTGAGTAATATGATATCGGCCATGACCACTGTTATCCGTCGTGAACTCTTGATTGCCTATCGCCGTCAAGCCGACATTTTGAACCCACTTTGGTTCTTTATAATTGTTATTACTTTGTTTCCACTCAGTATTGGTCCTGAGCCAAATTTGTTAGCGCGTATTTCAGCAGGCATTGTTTGGGTTGCTGCATTGTTGTCTGCATTATTATCATTAGAGCGCCTATTTCGTGATGACTTTCAAGATGGTGCATTAGAGCAAATGATGCTCATGCCAATTCCATTGCAACTTGTGGTGATTTCGAAGGTCATAGCCCACTGGTTGTTAACAGGATTACCGCTGATTTTGATCAGTCCTCTATTGGCGGTATTACTTTCTCTGGATTTCAATACTTGGTTGGCGGTTGTGTTTACGTTGTGTATCGGTACACCGGCGTTAAGTTTTATTGGTGCCATCGGGGTGGCACTGACAGTTGGGTTGCAAAAGGGAGGCGTTCTTTTAAGTTTGCTTGTGCTTCCGCTCTATATCCCAATTCTGATTTTTGCAACGTCTGCAATTGATGCGGCAGCGCTCGGTGTAGCGTATAACGGCCAACTGGCGGTGTTAGGAGCGATGCTCATGGGAGCAATGACACTCACACCCTTTGCAATCAGCGCAGCGTTGCGAGTTAGTGTTAACTAACATTAACCACTAGTCCTTTTCTAAAGTTGGTATTAGACGGACTTAAATAATGATTAAAGCACAGCGATGGCTTCGACCTGAGAGACTGTGCCTCTATATAGCAAGAGTGAGATTGAAAAATGTGGAAATGGCTACATCCTTATGCCAAGCCTGAAGCTGCCTACCGTCTTAGTGGTAAGTTTCTGCCTTGGTTTTCTGTATTGGCCCTCGTTTTTTTAACGGCAGGTACCATTTGGGGGCTAGCGTTTGCGCCTTCAGATTACCAACAGGGTGACAGTTTCCGTATCATCTATATTCATGTTCCTTCCGCAATGTGGTCGATGGGCGCTTACTTGTCGATGGCGATTGCTGCCTTTATTGGTTTGGTATGGCAAGTTCGGCTTTCCGATATGGCAGCCTTAGCGATGGCGCCAATCGGAGCAGTATATACCTTTATCGCGCTTGTGACTGGCGCAGTATGGGGTAAGCCAATGTGGGGTACCTGGTGGGTATGGGATGCACGCCTGACTTCTGAACTTATTCTTCTGTTTTTATACTTGGGGGTGATTGCGCTGTACCATGCTTTTGACGATCAAAAGACTGCTGCCAAAGCCGCAGGTATTTTAGCGATCGTTGGCGTGGTTAACTTACCAATCATTCACTTTTCTGTGGAATGGTGGAATACGCTACACCAAGGTGCAACCATCACAAAATTCGAACAACCATCCATCTCAGCTGACATGCTCTGGCCTCTGCTGCTGAATATCTTTGGTTTTGCGTTCTTCTTTGGCGCTGTGACGATGGTGCGTTTCAGAAATGAAATCATCAGCAAAGAGAGTCACCGCCCTTGGGTACGTCAAATTGCAACCGAAAAAACTCAGTGAGGTAGTGAATTATGTATTTTGAATCTCTGAGCGACTTTTTTGCCATGGGTGGCTATGCATCATACGTATGGAGCTCGTTTGGCATCACTTTTCTATCGATGCTGATTCTCTTAATCACCAGCCTTCGTCGTGGTGATGCGTTATTGAATGAAGTGAAAGCAAAAATTGACCGTCAAGCTCGTATTGACGCAGCGAAGAATATGGAGAACACCCTATGAACCCGAGACGTAAAAAGAGGCTAGGTATTGTACTGGCTATCTTTGTCGGTATTAGTGCCACCATTGGTTTGATGCTTTACGCGCTTAACCAGAATATGGACCTATTCTACACGCCTACGGAATTGGTCAATGGTAAGCCTGATGGTACTAAACCGGAAGTCGGCCAACGTCTGAGAATCGGTGGCATGGTAGTAAACGGCTCAGTTCGTCGTGATCCTAACTCTTTGAAAGTCAGTTTTGACCTACACGATATCGGCCCGAAAGTGACCGTTGTTTATGAAGGTATTCTTCCGGATTTATTTCGTGAGGGGCAGGGTATTGTTGCACAAGGTGTTTTACGTGATGCGACCACTGTCGAAGCGTTTGAAGTGCTAGCAAAACACGATGAAGATTACATGCCACCAGAAATCGCAGAAGCGATGGAAAAAACGCATCAACCAATGAAGTATAGCGCTGAGCAAACACAAGGAAGTGGCCAATGATTGCAGAAATTGGTCACTTTGCCCTGATACTATCGCTTGCCATGGCTGTACTGCTGAGCATACTGCCGCTTTGGGGGGCATCAAAAAACAACACCATGCTGATGAACACCGCTCGTCCTCTGTCCTGGTCGATGTTTCTCATGCTGTTGTTCTCGTTCGTTATTTTATGTTGGGGCTTTTATACCAACGATTTTACCCTGCAATATGTAGCCAGTAACTCAAACAGCCAGTTGCCCTGGTACTACCGTTTGACAGCAGTGTGGGGCGCGCACGAAGGCTCACTACTTCTTTGGGTGTTGATTCAGGCAGCTTGGACCGTTGCTGTTGCAACATTCAGCCGTGGTATGCCACAAGAATCTGTCGCGCGCGTACTGGCAGTAATGGGGATGATTTCGGTCGGCTTCCTGATGTTTATTATTTTCACATCAAGCCCATTCTTGCGTACCTTGCCGTTCTTCCCTGTTGATGGTCGCGACTTGAACCCACTTCTACAAGACCCGGGGCTGATTGTTCACCCTCCGATGCTTTATATGGGGTATGTAGGTTTCTCGGTTGCGTTCTCATTTGCTATTGCTTCTTTGATGACGGGCCGTTTAGATACCGCCTGGGCTCGCTGGTCGCGTCCTTGGACAACTGCGGCGTGGGTATTTCTAACTCTAGGTATCGCGCTAGGTTCTTGGTGGGCATATTACGAACTTGGCTGGGGTGGCTGGTGGTTCTGGGATCCAGTAGAAAACGCCTCCTTTATGCCTTGGTTGGCTGGTACCGCATTGATGCACTCTTTGGCCGTCACCGAAAAACGCGGCACCTTTAAAGCGTGGACTGTACTGCTTGCTATCTCTGCATTCTCATTGAGTCTGCTGGGGACGTTCCTGGTGCGTTCAGGTATTTTGGTTTCAGTGCATGCGTTCGCCTCTGATCCTGCTCGCGGCATGTTTATTCTTGCCTTCCTGGTATTTGTTATCGGCGGCTCATTGCTACTGTTTGCGGTAAAAGGTGCATCGGTTCGTGTACGTGGTAACTTCGATTTAGTGTCGCGAGAGAATGTATTACTTGGCAACAACGTACTGTTGATCGCAGCGCTGGTTGTTGTGTTAGTCGGTACATTGTTACCGCTGGTGCATAAGCAAATTGGCCTTGGTTCTGTCTCAATTGGCGCGCCATTCTTCGACATGCTGTTTGCATGGTTGATGATGCCATTTGCCTTCTTATTGGGTATTGGTCCGCTTATCCGCTGGAAACGAGATCAATTGTCTTCAATCGTTAAGCCTATGCTGATCTCTGGGGTCACTGCACTAGTTTTAGCGGCGGTTTGTGTCTATCTATTCGCAGATTTCTTCCAAATTATGGCCTACATCGGCTGGGTAATGGCAATTTGGATCATCGTCATGCACGGTTTCGAGCTGCATGAGCGTGCGACTCACCGACACAGCTTCGTGGAAGGTGTAGGTAAGTTGCAGCGCAGTCACTGGGCAATGATGTTAGGTCATATTGGTTTGGCGGTCACCATTATCGGTATCGCGATGGTGCAGAACTACAGCATTGAGCGTGATGTGCGTTTGGCTCCGGGAGAACACTTCCAAATCCAGGGTTATGACTTCTATTTCTCTGGCTTGCGAGACAAAGATGGCCCTAACTACGATGGTTATATCGCGGATTTTGAAGTGACGCATAACGGCAACTACGTCAATACGCTGCATGCCGAGAAGCGTTTTTACCGTACTGCTAAGTCTATGATGACAGAAGCGGCAATTGATCGCGGCGTGACCCGAGACCTGTACATTGCGATGGGTGAGCGTTTAGAAGACAACCGCTCATGGGCTGTACGTATTTACTACAAACCGTTCGTTCGTTGGATTTGGGCTGGTGCTTTGATCATGGCAATTGGTGGTGGTCTGGCTATTTCAGATAAGCGTTACCGCTTCCGCAAGTCATCTAAGAAGAGCGCGAAGGCAAAGGAGCAGGTCGCACAATATGAATAAGAAAGTCTTGTTTATCCCGTTAGTTGCTTTCATGGTCCTGGCGGGGATCTTTGCAACCCAGTTGATGCGTAACCAAGAGGGTGATGACCCGACAAAACTTGAGTCGGTATTAGTGGGAAAACCTGTACCAGCCTTCCACCTTGAAGATTTGGCTGAGCCGGGTAAAGAATACGATCAATCTATTTTCAAAGGCGAGCCTTTACTGCTCAACGTTTGGGCTACCTGGTGTCCAACCTGTTATGCAGAGCATAAGTATCTGAATGAACTGGCTGGTAAAGGTGTCAAGATCATCGGTATGAACTACAAAGATGATCGCACTAAAGCAGTAGGTTGGTTGAATGATTTGGGTAATCCTTACCTGATCAGTTTGTTTGATGGCAGCGGTATGTTAGGCCTGGACTTAGGGGTTTACGGGGCTCCGGAAACGTTTATTATCGATGCTAATGGTGTTGTTCGTTATCGCCATGTCGGGGATGTCAATCCACGCAATTGGGCTGATACATTAGAACCGCTTTACAATCAGTTGGTTGAGGAGGCGAAGCTATGAGAAAGGTAATTTTAGCCGTATTTGCAGCGCTGACACTCTCGTTAGCGGCCCATGCCGCCATTGAGGTGTATGAGTTTGATAACCTCAAGCAAGAACAGCAGTTCAAAGAGCTAAGCCACACTCTGCGCTGCCCTAAATGTCAGAACAACACGATCTCTGATTCTAATGCCGAGCTTGCTCAAGACTTACGCCATAAAGTGTATGAAATGACCAAAGAGGGCAAGTCTAAGGAAGAGATCGTCGATTACATGGTGGCGCGCTACGGTAACTTTGTGACTTACAATCCGCCGTTCACCATTGCTACGGCTATCTTATGGCTGGGGCCTCTTGCTGTTGTACTGGGTGGCTTTGCTTTGATCGTATTACGTAGTCGCAAAACCAAGGCAAAAGTCGTCGCAAATAGTGATGAACAATGGGACGAACAAAAAGAAGCTCGCCTCAAAGCACTACTTGAAGAAGAGAACGACGGAGATAAGAAGTAATGACACTATTTTGGATATCTACTGTTGTTCTTACGCTGATCGCTTGTGCTTTAGTAGCCATGCCGTTACTAAAACAAAAAGCGAACAACGATGAAGTACTACGCGATGAACTTAATAAAGCGTTTTACAAAGATCGTTTATCAGAGTTACAAGAAGAGACCGAAGAAGGATTGGTTGAAAGCCAGGAAGACTTGATTTCGGATCTTAAACAATCATTGCTAGATGATATTCCGGGAGGTAACGGACACAAAGAAACAAAAATTTCTCCTGTCGCTGTTTTGATTCCATCCGTCATTTTGACCGTCGTATTAAGCTATGGTTTGTACTACCAATTTGGCGCCTCTCAGGAAGTGGTTCGATGGCAGGAAGTGTCAGCAAACTTACCAGAGTTATCGAAGAAACTGATGTCGTCATCAGCAGAACCTATGAGTGATGAAGAGATGGCGGATTTGACCTTAGCGTTGCGTACTCGTCTGCATTATCAACCGGAAGATTCAACGGGGTGGTTGCTGTTGGGGCGCATTGCTTTGGCTAATCGTGATGTTTCCACTGCGATCGATTCGATGGAAAAGTCGTTCAACCTTGAGCCTAAAGACCCGGATATTATGCTGGGGTACGCGCAAGCTCTGATGCTTTCTCAGGAAGAAATGGATCAGAACACGGCCCGTTCTCTTCTCGGACAACTAGTGCAACAAGACCGAGTTGACCTGCGTGTCTTCTCGCTGCTTGCGTTCGATGCGTTTGAACGTCAAGACTACCCAGCAGCGATCAAATACTGGGGTGTAATGCAACAGATGATCGGTCCTGAAGATAGCCGCTATGAGATGCTTTCTCGCAGCATTGATAGCGCACGTAAACAGATGGGCGAAGCGGTGTCTCCGGATAAAAGCGTGGCGGTTACCATCAGTCTTGCTCCTGAAGCTCAGGTCGATCCTAACGGGGTACTTATCGTGTCTGTCCACCGTGCTGATGGCTCTCCAATGCCAGTAGCCGCTGCTCGTTACCCGTTAGCATCATTCCCGAGAACCGTGGTTCTGGATGATGGCAATGCCATGATGCAAGGCTCAAAGTTGTCTTCATTGGATAAGCTTTTGGTACGTGTACGTGTCGATTCGGATGGCAACGTGGCAACCCGTGATCATGACTGGCACGGCGAAAGTGGTGTTGTCGAATTCGGGCAACCTGTTGAAGTTATTATCAATAAGCAATTTTAATAGTTGCGAGTCATATCCATATAGTGGTACGGCTCTAAACTATCGAGTAGAATGAAAAAGGCCAGCTAATGCTGGCCTTGTTTTTATACTTAAGTGATTTTTAAACCGTATTAGATTAGTGCGGTTTATAGCAAGGTGACTTAAGTATATTAATAGTCGTTATGGAACATAGAATGTATAACAAGGGTAAATCCATCTTCTTAATGCTGTTAGCACTTGGACTGGTTGGCTGTTCAAGCGCACCTGAGGAAGCAGCGACAGAAGAAACAAATCAAACGACTTCTGATGCGTACGACCCGTTAGAAGGCTTTAACCGTGCCATGTGGGATATTAACTACGATTACTTGGATCCGTACTTAGTGCGCCCGGTGTCGTTAGCGTATGTGGAATATACACCTACACCGGTTCGCTATGGTATTGCTAACTTTCTGGCAAACTTAGACGAACCAGCAAGTATGGTGAACAACCTGCTTATGGGTAACGGCAGTAAAGCCGTTGATCACTTCAACCGATTCTGGCTTAACTCGACATTTGGTCTTCTTGGTTTGGTTGATGTCGCGACCGCTGCGGGCATTACCAAATACGATGAAAAAGTTTTCAGTGACGCCGTTGGCCATTACGGTGTCGGCAACGGTCCTTACTTTATGGTTCCGGGTTATGGTCCATATACGCTGCGCGAAGTGACTGATACGGTAGACAGTATGTATGTACCGCTGACCTATCTGAATTTCTGGGCAAGTCTTGGTAAATGGGCTTTCGAAGGTATGGAAAAACGCGCGTTGCTTGTTCCTCAGGAAGCTCAGTTAGATAACTCGCCTGATCCATATGTCTTAACGCGTGATATTTATATCCAGCGCCAAAACTTTAAAGCAGAAGTAGAGACCGTCAAAGAAGTCGACGCAGAAGAAGAAGCTTATCTGGACGAATATTTGGACGAGTTTTAAGATAAGACAATAGATATTAAAAAGGCTTAGCAGTTGCTAAGCCTTTTTCGTTAATGATGTATTCGGTTAGAAACGGTAGTTTGCCTGAAGGCCAATCAACCAAACATTACCCGTTGTTTCACCGACAAACTGACCACCAACTTGCTCTGCTGTATTGTCCGAATCATAACCACGAGACTCTTTAATTGAGGCATCTTTGGCGATGATGTAAGTGAAACCAGCATCTAAGCTGAAATCTTTTGTCCAGTCGTAGGTTGCACCAATACTTAGCCAGGTACGATCGGTTTCTGGAATCGTTATCGTACGGTTTTTATCGCTCACGGCTGATGTGTCGTACGCAATACCTGTTCTTAATGCCAGTTGTGGCTGAAGCTGGTAAGTTGCACCCAAAGCAAAACGGTAGTTATCTTCCCAGTTTTCAACTTTAACCATGTGCGTACCTGCGGTATCAAGGTGTGCTTCCAGTTTTTCGAATGAGCTCCAGTCAGTCCAGTTAAAGCTCGTGTGAAGGGCAAGCAGCTCGGTAACTTGGTGGTAGCTGGCCAGCTCCGCAGTCGCTGGTAACGTCAGGTACATGTAACCGTCATCGCGGGTTTGTGGTAGTTGAGGAGTGCCAAAACCAAAACCAAGACCTTCAGCATGGCCCTGCAACTTAAGCTCTACTTCTGATTTGTATGCGAAGCCTACGCGGTGATTGTCGTTGATCTGCCATGCAGTACCGACTTGCCAACCCCAAGCCGTATCATCACCTTCCATGTATTTCAGCGTGGTATCTTGAGGAAGTCCCAATGCGTTGTTTGCTGGTGTTGTTGCGCCAAAGCTACCTTCACCAAGAATATAGCGAACGCCACCGCCAATACTTACAGCGTCGTTAATCTTGTAGGCTGCATTCAGGTTGGCTTCTATTGTAGTCACGCTGGCTTCGTTGCCGAAGTGTGATGCCGCAAAGCCTGTACCAAGATCCGTTTCCATGCCGTAGTTTGTTCCCAGCGCTAATCCGACCGCGAATTCATCGTTATACTGATGCGATAGGTAGAAGTTAGGAATGATGGCATCGTGAGCGAAATCATCAGAAGACGCTGGAGTGTTATTGCCATAGAAATTGACGTCACCTTCTACATCTAGGTTTGGATTCACGTAGATAGCACCAACAGAGACTTGTGTGCCTTCTAAATAAGTGAGCATCGCCGGGTTTCGCCACTGTGAACTCGCATTATCTGCCATTGCTGCTTCACCAGCGTAGGCACGGCCTAAGCCTGTTGCAGAGAACTCCGCAAGTTGGAAACCGGCTGCATGAGTCGTGCTTGCTGTGCCCAGTAGACTGAGTGCTACCGTTATAGAAAGAAGGGTCTTGTTGGTTTTCATTTTGTGTTCGCTGAATTGTTTAAAACGTGGGGTGAAATTTTAAAGATAGAGCTTTTACTTTAGAAATGAAAATCCGGAACGGGAACGATTTTGGTATTAAATTCTAACTAGACTGGCTTTAAAAGACTAAAAGCCTGGCTGTAAAAGAGTTGTGAAAGATGTTCAGCGAACAGGTGTGCGTCCTAATATAGGTTTTTAGATACACGTGTTCACTGAAATCGAGCGTAGAATAACTCGCAGGTAAGAAAAAAAGGCTGGAAATCCAGCCTTTTATATAGAAAATTTGTGCAATAGCGACTAGTGTGTTAATCAGAAGCTACGGCTGTACTGTAAGCCAACTAGAATCGCGTCTGCTTTTGTTGTTGCGGTGACAGAAGTCGCAGTAAATCCGTCAACGGTGATGGACTCTTCAACTTTCGTATCGTCACCCATCAAATAAGTGAAACCAAAGTCAATGTTAGACTTGCTGTCGATATGGTATGTAAAGCCCGTTGACAGCCATTGACGATCTGAATCTGGTACAGAAATTGACCTTAAGTTATCTTGTGCACTGGTGTCGTACATGTAGCCTGCACGCAGCGTCCAATCGTTGTTCAGATAGTAAGTACCGCCAATCGCGTAGTGCCAGCCATCTTGCCATTCGTATTTCTTGTCGTATGAACCGTTGCCGCTAAGAGTACCGATAGGTGAAGAAGCAGTGTCTAGATTACGGAAATCGATTTGATCAAACGCTTTCCAGCCAATGTATTGTACGCTGTAGTGTACCGCGAACTTGGTATCTTCGATTTTGTGGTAACCAGAGAACTCCGCTATATCTGGTAGCGGTAGCGTGATCTTTTGGCCTTTATCGTCTTCTGCTTCAAATTCTGGGCTGTAGTGGTAGGCAAAACCAAAACGGTTGTTTTCATCTAGCTCGTAAACTGTACCAAGGTTAAAGCCAACTGCGAAACCATCTGCTTTATCAACGTTTAATGCGTAAGGAGCGGCACCGAATAAACCAGGGTTTCCACGTTTCATAGTGCCTTGGCCGTAGATTAGGTCTAAACCTGCACCAAAGATCCATTGATCGTTTAAACGGTAAGAGCCTGCTAAACCAAAGTTAAAACTCTTAACGTCGGTAAGACCGCCGTATTCAGTTGCAATATAGTTATCAGCAAATTCGGTTTTTGTACCGAAGTTAGAGTAGGCATTGACACCCCAGGCAAACTTGTCGTTTACAGGAACAATCAGGTGAATATTTGGAGCAATTGAAGTATCACCCACATCATCGGTGTCAGGAACGTTGGCTACGATTGGTGAACCGCCCTGAAGCATAGGAAGGTTGTTTTGATATGTGGCATCTTTCACTTCGATCAGTGATGTAATGGTTTCAAAACCGACAGACAGTTCCATTTTGTCAAATAGAGCCATCGCAGCTGGGTTACGCGCCATTACCGATGCGTTATCTGCAATTACCGCGTCACCAGCAAATGCACGACCAAGACCTGTGGCCGATTGAGCATTAATTTGGAAACCTGCGGCCATTGTTTGGCCTG
The DNA here is from genome assembly GCF_026000435.1 of Vibrio sp. STUT-A11. Lineage (NCBI taxonomy): Bacteria > Pseudomonadati > Pseudomonadota > Gammaproteobacteria > Vibrionales > Vibrionaceae > Vibrio > Vibrio sp. STUT-A11. The sequence continues at coordinate 893,209 of NZ_AP026763.1, forward strand.
AGGCAAAAGCTACCGTTACTGCTAAGAGAGTCTTTTTGAACAGACGCTTATTATGAGTCATGTATTTTTCCTTATTAGATTCGTCTCTTTGGACGATAATTTGAGCTTTTGCTCAGTGGCGCAGATAGTAGTCACAAGAATGTTATTAACAAATCCGACCATTGGATAAAATTTAGGAAAAATTACAAAAATGATGCTAAATGCAGGGAAATGACATCTAAACTGCAATATTTAGAGTTTATACTCTAAAGGGCCTGCGGCGGGTTGTAGGCGGTAAACGTTTGCGTCCTACAAATACGAAACTGCCGCTTAGAGGTCACACTAGGCGGCAGTTGACGGGCTTTACACTAATTTTGTTTCATTTTATTACATAGGCTGGATCAGTGGCGTCAGTTGACTAGCGATCGCATTGATATCCTCACCTTGCTGACCGACCAAGACCATACTTGCACTACCAATAGGTTGAACGATGCCGCTCATGCCTTCTTTATTGAAGTCTGTGGCTTTCTCGCTCGGGATGCGGGTAATGAACATAGTGACTTTACCTTGTAATCCCTGGAAAACCATGTGCACCGCATTTGATTCTCCGAATCCACAATGATTTAAGTAATAGACGTGGTAAGGAAAGTTCTGGTTAAACTGAAAAAGCAGCGGAGACATTTTAGCGTTAATGAATGTGCTTGGTACATCTTCGTCCAAGTGGCGAATAAAAGGCTCTTCATGGATGACATGTTGAATAGCAGTATCCGCAAGCGTTGCATGTGCAGGCGAGACGATGAGTTTACTCCAGTTTATTTGGCCAACTAACAAACCCGCAGTAAATGCCACCGATGCGGCCAACGCCATTGCTTTTCGGGCAAAGGTTGGGCGAACAACGTTTTGTTGCAGCGAACTCGAACTTTGGCTGAACAAAATTTTGTCAGCAAGATCATCAGGTACCTCGACATTCATGGCCTGTTTGATTTTTTCATCGAGATCCAAAACGTCTTCAACAAACTTATGGTTGGCGTTATTCTCTGCCAAAGCTTGCAGTATCTCTTCATCCTTCTGTTTTGGATCCGACAAAATACGACGACGAAATTCTAAATCATCCATTTTTTTGTCCTCTCTTTGTATCTTGAGAATCCAACATCTCTTTCAATTGATTACGAGCACGAAATAGGCGTGTCATAACGGTATTTTTGTTCAGTTCTAGTATGTCGCCGATCTCTTCTCCACTGAAACCGCCGACGACTTGCAGAAATAAAGGTTCACGATATTCGACATCTAATTTCATGATCTGTGCCTGAAGCCACTCTTGCTGGTGATGAGGGTCGTCGCTGACCTTCGCATCATTGCCATAGTCATCGATATCTACTAAATCAAATTGTTTGCGTTCGAACCGGCGTGCGTTTTCTCGTCTTAATATGGTGATAAGCCAAGATTTTGCCGCTTTTTCGTCCAGCAAGCTATCCAGAGATTTCCATGCACGAAGACAGGTTTCTTGCACCAAATCTTCGGCAACCGCTTTATCTTTACATAGCCAGTAAGCATAGCGATATAAATCACGATGATAGCCCCTAACGAGCGATTCATATTTTCTTTGTTTGTCCATATCAGAGTTGACCGGACTGTTGGAATTTTTCTTTCCAAACATTTTTAACATGGCTGCAAGAGCCTCCATTTGTTATTTAACCAGTACTGTGTGGTCACTTGGATAGACATACAGAGTTTAGCAGCATCAATTGTTTTGTCTCACAGTAGTCAGGTCCAGGTTTTATTATTACGACTCAGATAGAAAACCAGTAGCCATGCATTTATTTGGAAGATTGAAAAAATAGATCGCTTGATAAGCGCTAAATCAATATAAAATTGATCTATTTCAAAAACTCGATCAGGGAAGCGGTTATAGTTACTCCTGTCATCTCGTTGGTCCTTGTGACTAACATGTTGAGCAAGATGACACTTCCTTTTGAAGGCTGACTTTACTTTCTCCTAATCAGGAAACTGATTATGTTCAATTGGCGTAAGTTAATTGTTTTATAGATATTCCGACCACACAGTTCTGTGTGGTTTTTTTTTACCTAAATTTCGCTTTTCTAACCCAGTTCTTATTCAACTATCTTCATTGTTCATAGTCGGTTAATCGCGCCGTGAGCATAATGTATTTCATATCAATCAAAGCCAAAAGCTAGTATTTATCTAAGTATCCGGTTTGTGAACAATCTTTATTACACTTAGCGAAAAGTTTACTTAACTCCAAATATTTGGGTATAGCCATTGTAACGTTTTAAAATCGCTGTGAGTGGTGGTTTAGAGTAATTGATCTACTAGCTTCACGTTTATCTAAATGCACCTTTGATAAATTTAACAAGTTGATTACAATGCATCAGGTCAGACCTCTTGTTAATTAAGGAGAAACAATGGGCAAGCAGGAAGTAAAGACGCGTCATGGTGAACGCGTTGCTATTGTCGCGGGGCTTCGAACTCCCTTTGCTCGTCAAAGCACGGAATTTAGCCAAGTGCCAGCAGTCGATTTAGGGAAAATGGTAGTAAGTGAAATGCTTGCTCGAACCGATCTTGATCCGAATTTAATACAACAAGTGGTATTTGGACAAGTTGTGCAAATGCCAGAAGCCCCCAATATTGCGCGTGAAATCGTCTTGGGGACAGGAATGAATGCCCATACCGATGCTTACAGTGTGACGCGCGCATGTGCCACGAGTTTTCAGGCCGCCGTTAATATAGCGGAAAGCATTATGGCTGGCACAATTGATATCGGTATTGCTGGTGGCGCTGATTCCTCATCAGTATTACCGATTGGTGTTTCTAAAAAACTTGCGGCTAACCTGCTCACTCTTAGTAAGACTAAAACGCTCGGCCAAAAGCTCAATGTGCTTAGAAACCTTAGTTTCAAAGATTTAATGCCAGTTCCTCCTGCGGTTGCTGAGTACTCTACTGGTCTGTCTATGGGACAAACCGCCGAGCAGATGGCGAAAACTCACGGTATTTCTCGTGCAGAACAAGATGCCCTTGCACATCGCTCTCATACTCTGGCGTCGCAAGCGTGGAAAGAGGGCAAGATTCAAGGTGAAGTCATGACCGCTTTCCCTGAACCTTACAAAAAGTGGATTTCAGAAGACAATAACGTTCGTCATGACTCAACGTTAGAAGGATACGCAAAACTTCGCCCGGCATTTGATCGTCAATATGGCAGCGTAACCGCAGCAAATAGTACACCTCTAACTGATGGCGGTGCGGCTGTGATGCTCATGCGCGAAGGTAAAGCGAAAGAGCTTGGTATGGAAATCCTCGGCTACATTCGTGGTTACGCCTTTTCTGCTATTGGCGTAGAAACCGATATGTTAATGGGCCCTTCTTACGCGACGGCGAAGGTATTGGAAAATACTGGGCTGGAATTGTCGGATCTGACTCTGATTGATATGCATGAGGCCTTTGCGGCTCAGGCGCTGGCCAACGTGAAGATGTTCGCTTCTGATAAGTTTGCTCAAGAAAACCTAGGCCGTTCGAAAGCCATTGGTGAAATCGACATGGATAAATTTAACGTACTTGGTGGTTCGATTGCTTATGGTCACCCATTTGCAGCGACTGGCGCGCGTATGATGACGCAAACACTGCGCGAGCTAAAACGTCGAGGTGGTGGTACTGCATTGAACACCGCGTGTGCGGCGGGTGGTCTTGGTGCGGCAATGATTCTGGAGGTTGAGTAATGAGCGAACAGAAAGCATTTAGTCTGAAGATTGACGATCAGAACATCGCGTGGTTGGCAATTGATGTGCCTAATGAAAAGATGAACACGCTGCAGGCGGCTTTTGCTGATGAAATGAAAGAAATTTTTGCTCAGCTAAAAGACACAAGTGGCATTAAAGGGATGATTATACACTCCCTGAAGCCAGACAACTTTGTGGCTGGTGCCGACGTTCGTATGTTGGAGGCTTGTACCACAGCGAATGAAGCAGAAGCGTTGGCAAAACAAGGCCAAGAGTTATTCCAACAGCTGTCTGAACTGCCTTATCCGGTTGTAGCAGCCATTCATGGCCCTTGTCTTGGGGGAGGTTTAGAACTGGCTCTGGCGTGTGACTACCGCGTTTGTACGGAATCTGATATCACACGTTTAGGTCTGCCAGAAGTACAACTAGGCTTGCTTCCAGGCTCTGGTGGTACACAACGACTTCCTCGACTAATTGGTCTTTTACCTTCACTGGATTTAATCCTGACGGGTAAACAGCTTCGCGCTAAAAAAGCGGAAAAGCTTGGAGTAGTAGATGCCTGTGTACCAGAGACTATTCTGCTTGATGTCGCTAAGCAATTTATCGACAAAGGCAAAAGCAAAGGTAAGAAAAAGCAGTCGACCAAAGAAAAGCTGATGTCGGGCAGCGGGTTAGGGCGCAAGTTTGTGTTTGAGCAAGCCGCGAAGAAAACCAACGAAAAAACCCGAGGCAATTATCCTGCGACAGTGGCTATTTTGGAAGTGATCCGGCATGGTTTGGAGAAAGGGTTCGTTAAAGGCCAAGAGCTAGAAGCGAAGCGCTTCGGCGAACTGGTTATGAGCTCGGAATCGAAAGCGCTGCGTTCCATCTTCTTTGCCACCACAGAGATGAAGAAAGAACACGGCACGGATGCTAAGCCGGCAACGGTGAAAAAAGTCGGCGTACTTGGTGGCGGTCTAATGGGCGCTGGTATCAGTCATGTCTCCGTTGCGAAAGCCAAAGTGCCAGTTCGTATTAAAGATGTGAGTAGTGACGGTGTCTTAAATGCGCTGAATTACAACTACAAGTTGTTCGAAAAGCAACGTAAGCGTCGCATTCTCTCTAAAGCGGATCTCCAAGCAAAAATGATGCAGCTTTCGGGTGGCGTAGACTTCACCAGCTTTAACCAGATTGATGTGGTCATTGAGGCGGTGTTTGAAGACCTTGATTTGAAACAGCAGATGGTTGCGGATATCGAAGAAAACGCGAAACCAGAAACTATCTTTGCGACCAATACGTCTTCGCTACCAATCCACAAAATTGCGGAAAAAGCAGAGCGCCCAGAAAACATCGTTGGTTTGCACTATTTCAGCCCGGTAGAGAAAATGCCGCTGGTGGAGGTTATCCCACATGAAACCACATCAGACGAAACTATTTCTACGGTTGTTGCGTTAGCCAAGAAACAGGGTAAAACGCCAATCGTAGTCAAGGACAAAGCTGGCTTCTACGTAAATCGCATTCTTGCACCTTACATGAACGAAGCTGCGCATATCTTGCTGGCAAACGAGCCGATAGAAAAGATAGATAACGCGTTACTGGATTTTGGCTTCCCGGTTGGGCCAATCACACTGCTTGATGAAGTAGGCGTGGATATTGGCGCTAAAATCATGCCGATTCTGGTCAATGAATTGGGCGAGCGATTCAAAGGTCCGGATGTATTCGATACTTTGCTCAACGACGGCCGTAAAGGTCGTAAGAGTGGCAAGGGTTTTTACACCTACAAAGGCAAGAAGAAAGAAGTCGATAAGTCTGTCTATAAGCTATTGAAACTTGAACCAGAGTCTAAGCTCAGTGACAATGATATTGCCCTACGTTGTGTATTACCAATGCTAAATGAAGCCGTGCGCTGTTTAGATGACGGTATCATTCGCTCGCCGCGTGATGGTGATATCGGCGCGATTTTCGGTATCGGGTTCCCGCCGTTCTTAGGCGGACCTTTCCGCTATATGGATCAGTATGGCTTGAAAGAGTTGGTTGATAAAATGAACGAATTTGCATCGAAATACGGTGATCGTTATGCACCATGTGACGGTTTACTAACCCGAGCGGGTGAAGAGCGCACGTTTTATTAGTACTAAGCGCTGAACAACGTTAAAAACAAAAAAGGCTTGCACCTCGCAAGCCTTTTTAATGGGTAAAAGAGATTAGTTCTTCTTGTCCTTACCCCAATCCACAATCTTTTGGTCTTAGTTGAAACTCTTCAATAGAGCCTACTTCTTGCCCTAGGTGGATACGAGGTTCGTCAGCGTGAGCCTGACCTTGCGAATGCATCACCAATCGATTGGCTGTTCTCGGTTTTAACTCATTGACTACGAAACGAATCATATCTGCGCGAGTCAGTTTTTTCAGTTCCGCCAGCACTTTTTCCCGCTGGTTGAACTCGGTGTCCTTGTTACCTATTGCGACCCAAAGGCGTTGAGCGCGACCGCGCAATGTGGTGTCCGGTGTTGCTATCTGATTCCACAAGCCACGTTTACTGGTGTGCCACTGATAATCATTGAGCTCTAAAAGCACCATGTAAAACGCGTTTAAGAATTCATCAATAGAAGTGACGAGCTCAGCAGGCGCGGCGTTTGGCGACTGGACATAAAGAACGATACCCGGGTGGCGGTTAAGTGGCATGTTTCCCGTGCCGACCATATAGCCTAATTGTTGTTTAGTGCGTATTTCGTGAAAGAATGTCGCTGACATCAAATGGTTTGCCAGAGAGTAAAGCGCAATACTGCATGGCTCAATATCCTCACATTGATGATAAATGACGACCGCGGAATCCTGTTGGTTACAGTGCACTTCACGTTGAAAGCTGCCGTTTTGACCTAGCATCACAAGTGGTCTTAGTGCTTCTTCATAACGCTGCTCTTTGACCCGTAGAGCGTCTTTCAATGTGGTAGCCATGTCGTGAGCCTGCTGACGTTGCCAGTCACCATAGACGAACATTTCTATATGCAGTTCGGCGAGAATGGATTCTACGAACACGGATAATTCGTCGACTTCAATCTGCTCCAGTGCTTCCGCAAGCGTTGCAAACGGTGGATTGTTTGGCTGTAACAAACCGGTTAACGAGTTGAACAGTTGTGAAATAGGGCGGTCTTGCGCAGAGTTTCGCCAGTTTCTGAGCAATTGCTGTTTGATGGTGTCAAATCGAGTTTGGCTGAACTCGCGAGCGGCGAAGCGGCGCAAAATCATCTCTAACAACTGGGGAAGTTTTTGGCTAAAGCCGGATAAAGTCAGCGTTACGCCACCTTGGTGGGCATACATGTTGTAACCCATTCCCGCGATTTCTGCCTGATAAGTTTCTTGCGCTAACGAGTCAAGAAACATCTCAACACAGAGGCGGGTCTTGACGATGTTTTTTGGTGAAGCGACGGCATGAGAACTGTCTATTGCCACGTATAGTACGCCCTTAGGTACCCGGAATTCATCGTCTTGTAAATGCCAAAGACGGAAACCTTCTAAGTCCTCAATTAACTCCGGCAGAGAATGACCATTTTCCAGCGGCATAGGATCAAGGTTGTAGCAGATATACGGATTCTTTTCGGGCAGTACAAATTGCCAACGCGGGTCTATTTGATGGAAGAAGCGTTTTTGCTCGTTGGTAAATGGCGTCACTGAGTACGGAGTGAAATACCACTCTGCGGTACGATCATAGTCTAACCCTTTGGCAATCAGCGTCACTCTTACATTGTCGATGCTCAAGTAATTCAACAAATCGCGTTGCAGTGCTTCGTCGTAGCCTGCCATTTTGTAGTCGCCGTAGATGGTATCGTCCGGTTGATAGTGCTGCATATTGACGACAAGGTGACTGACAAAATCCAGCGGCCTTGACGGTTCCTGAAAACGAAATGCAGATTCGAGCACTGCCTGTTTTTCAAGGTAGCGCCACTCATCCATCCCTTCTTGTCGGATCAAAGATAAATACTGAAAGACCGCTTGAACGACATCATCAACGTGATCCAGTCCAGTCGGTGTAAGGGTACAACTTACGGTGAAGTCGCGATAATTACTGCCGCTTGCACCGCCACCAGCAGAAAGCGAAGTGATCCATCCCTTAGTCTTGAGCTGAACCATTAGGCTACCTTCCCCTTCATAACCCAGTAGATGGGCAAAATAGGAGAGGGGTTTTGTGCCGTAATACTCGTCCATTCCCGGCATGGGAAAAGTCAAAATTAACTTGCGGAACTCTTTGATAGGCTCTATCTGAACAAAGATTCCGGTGCTGTTCTCCGTCCCAATTGGCACATCGATAGACTTGCCCTTTAATTGATGATTCGGGATATCCGCAAACATGCGCTCTACCCACGCTTGCTGCTCATCAAGGGATTGGGGGCCAAACAGCGTTAGCGTCATCAAATCAGCAGAGTATTGAGAATGATGGAACTCGACGATTTCGTCACGAATCGACTTGCCGTCTCTGTCGCCGAGTGTCTCAAGATTACCAACAGAAAATTTTGAAAATGGGTGTTCGGGATTGATGACTTCTTTATTGACCTGATAAAGACGACGAGAGTCATCATTCAGTTTTAGCTTGTATTCTGAATCGACGGCCTGACGCTCTTTGTCCAATGCTTCCTCGTTAAACAATGGTGCGGCAAAGAATTGACTAAAGCGATCGAGTGCGGTTTCAAAAGCATTTGGGGTGACATCGAAAAAGAAACAGGTGTGCTCTGTTCCTGTCCAGGCGTTATTTGTGCCCCCATGTTGACTAATATAGCTTTGAAATTCGCCTACTTTAGGGTATTTTTCCGTACCCAAAAAAAGCATGTGCTCTAAATAGTGCGCTAAACCTTGGCGATCATCGGGATCGTCAAAGTGTCCAACGTTCACTGCTAGAGCGGCAGCAGACTGTTGAGCTGTATCGGAATGAATCACCAACACGCGTAAATCATTACTTAGCGTAATGTAACGGTATTGATTTGAATCGTTAGGACTTAGGTGCACGATGCGTCTCCAGATTTCGCATTACAGTAATTATGAACCCTGAGAGGGGCAGCGCAAATGTTGCGCTTCGACAAATACTGCTCCCTGCGTTTTTGTTATTCGTAAGACTACTGCATAGGCCCATCGCTTTTGCGTATGGGTAGGGCTGTTTGAAGGAATGCACTGAGTTCATGGCATAGCCAAAGTGGTGATGAACTGAGTATATTCTTTTTTAATAGATTGTTAAGAAAGTCGCTATCTTTGGCAAGCTAATTGGTATAATGAACAGACAATTATATCAGTATTTATGTTTCGACATTATTAAAATTAGCCCCGAATATCTTATAAAGATAGCAGTCAACCTTTTGGTAGCGTTAGCTATCCATAGGAAATAACATGAAAATATTCATTATGCGTCATGGCGAAGCCGAACACTTTGCGGATTCTGACGCAACTAGACAACTGACCCAAAGAGGCAGAGATGAGTCAGAGGCTGTCGCCCGAGCGTGCAAAGAGCAAGGTTGTGCTCAATTCGACAAAGTACTTGTGAGCCCGTACATTCGAGCCCAGCAAACCTGGCAAGAAGTCAGCGAACACTTTTCGGCAAAAAGTATTGAAACGTTAGAAGATATCACACCATACGGACAATCTGAATGCGTGTACGATTATGCCAACGCGCTCATCGAAGTTGAAAAACTAGAGTCGCTGCTGTTTGTTTCCCATTTACCATTAGTCGGATATTTAACCGCAGAATTTGTGCGAGACATGGCACCACCCATGTTCCCGACATCCGGCTTGGTTTGTGTCGAATACGATCCAGAAAACCAGCAGGGTGAAGTGTTGTGGCATATCACGCCATAAGCATTAAACCAGATTTAAGCAAAAGGCAGGAACCTATTTCCTGCCTTTGTTGTTCTAGAACGAACCTTTTACTTCTCTGGAATCGAGAGAAGGACGAGCAGCGCACCGTCACCCCCAAACTCTAAAGGCGCTTGGTGAAAGGCCATCACATCAGGGTGTTGAGCCAGCCATAGTGGCGTTTTTTGCTTGAGGATATGCTTGCCAATCCCGTGCTGAACGCAAGCACAGTGAATTTCGTTCTTTACGCAGTACGCGATCATCGCGCCTAATTCGCGCTTTGCTTCCTGCTGAGTCATACCATGCATGTCGAGGAATACGTCGGGCACATACACTCCACGACGTAGACGCTTTACTTCATAAGTGGAAACGTCATCTCGTGCGTAGCGAGTTGGTCCTTCTTCATTGAGAAGAGGGACAAACTCATCAGAAAAGTAAAATTCAGAATCACTTGCTTCGCGGTTTGAGCGCTTGATTTCTTTTTGCTTAGTATTTTTTTTTGGTTGCTGGATTATGGTATCCTGTCGCAACTTTTTTACGCCCTGTACTGCTTCCTGAAACAAGGCGAAATCGTCATCGTGTTCGGTGTCTTTTTTGCTCATTAGGTAAACAAATTCATTAATAAATGTTATTAGCAGTATTGTAGCGCTTTTCGGAGGCAATTTTGGATAAGATTTTTGTAGAAGAAGCGGTATCTGAGCTACATACCCTTCAAGATATGATTCGTTGGACGGTAAGCCGCTTTAATGCTGCGAACCTGTTTTACGGTCACGGTACTGATAACGCGTGGGATGAAGCTGTGCAGCTTATCCTGCCAACGTTATACTTGCCGATCGATGTGCCTCCACACGTATTGAATTCTCGCCTGACAACCAGCGAGCGCATGCGTATTGTTGAGCGTGTAGTAAAGCGTATCAACGATCGTACACCTACCGCGTACCTGACCAACAAAGCGTGGTTCTGTGGTCTTGAGTTCTTCGTGGATGAGCGTGTACTTGTGCCGCGTTCTCCAATCGGTGAGCTGATCCAAGCAGAATTCCAACCTTGGTTAGTGGAAGAGCCAGTTCGTATCATGGACATGTGTACGGGTAGTGGTTGTATTGCGATTGCTTGTGCGCACGCGTTCCCAGAAGCTGAAGTTGATGCTATCGATATCTCGACGGACGCACTGCAAGTGGCTGAACAAAACGTTCAGGATCACGGTATGGAACAGCAAGTGTTCCCAATCCGTTCGGATCTATTCCGTGACTTGCCGAAAGAGAAGTACAACCTGATCGTGTCGAACCCGCCGTACGTGGACGAAGAAGACATGAACAGCCTGCCAGACGAGTTCACGCATGAGCCGGAGCTTGGCCTAGCTGCGGGTACGGATGGTCTGAAATTGGTTCGTCGTATTCTGGCTAATGCACCTGACTATCTAACGGATAACGGCATCCTGATTTGTGAAGTGGGTAACTCTATGATTCATATGATGGATCAATACCCACAGATTCCATTTACCTGGATTGAATTTGAAAATGGCGGCCACGGTGTATTCATGTTGACTCGTGATCAACTAGTGGAATGTGCAGAAGAGTTCAAACTGTACAAAGACTAATAGTCATACCCATCATTTTCTAAAACACCGAGCTTAGTGCTCGGTGTTTTTTTATGCGCAATTCATCAAGATTAAGTGAATATTTACTCTTTACATCAAAACGTAATAGAGCCACTATGAATCCACGAAGAATTGATAAGCAGTTGCGCCTCGATTTGAGAAGGCGTGGCGACAATAACTTGAGGAAGTAATGGCAGGAAACAGTATCGGACAACATTTCCGAGTGACGACATTCGGGGAAAGTCACGGTATCGCACTGGGATGTATCGTAGACGGGTGCCCGCCGGGGTTAGAAATTACAGAAGCAGATCTGCAAGTCGATCTGGACCGTCGTCGTCCTGGCACATCACGTTACACTACGCAGCGTCGTGAGCCGGATGAAGTAAAAATTCTTTCTGGCGTGTTTGAAGGTAAAACAACAGGTACATCAATTGGTCTGTTGATTGAGAACACCGATCAACGCTCGAAAGATTACTCTGAGATTAAAGATAAGTTCCGTCCGGGACACGCAGATTACACTTACCATCAGAAATATGGCATTCGCGATTATCGTGGTGGCGGCCGTTCGTCAGCTCGTGAAACGGCAATGCGTGTTGCGGCAGGTGCGATTGCGAAAAAATACCTGAAGGACGAATTCGGCGTAGAAATCCGCGCTTACCTATCACAAATGGGTGATGTGTCTATCGATAAAGTGGATTGGGATGAAATTGAAAACAACGCATTCTTCTGTCCTGATGTTGATAAAGTCGAAGCGTTTGACCAGCTTATCCGTGACCTGAAAAAAGAAGGCGACTCAATTGGTGCGAAGATTCAGGTTGTGGCAACCAATGTGCCTGTTGGTCTTGGTGAGCCAGTCTTTGATCGTTTAGATGCAGATATCGCGCATGCGCTGATGAGCATCAACGCGGTGAAAGGTGTTGAAGTAGGTGATGGTTTTGATGTCGTGAACCAACGCGGCAGCCAGCACCGTGATACGCTTTCTCCACAAGGTTTTGGCAGTAACCATGCTGGCGGTATTCTTGGTGGTATTTCTACTGGCCAGGATATTGTGGCAAATATTGCGCTTAAGCCAACCTCAAGCATCACGGTTCCGGGTGACACGATCACCAAAGAAGGTGAGCCAACTCAGTTGATCACTAAAGGTCGTCATGACCCATGTGTTGGCATCCGCGCGGTACCTATTGCTGAAGCAATGCTGGCGATTGTTGTGATGGATCACTTGCTTCGTCACCGTGGTCAGAACTATGGTGTGACGACAGAGACGCCAAAGATTTAAGAGCTCTGTGTCATTCCAGCGAGCCTTAGCGAGACTAGGAATCTAATTTCAGCGCGATGAAAAGAGAAATAAATACCTCTGGCAACAGAGTGCTCGGACAATAGATCCTGAATCACGCTCCTTCGTCGCTGTTCAGGATGACTGAATATAAAAATATGCCACTCACTGAATAGCGGGTGGCATAACTTTATCAGGCAATTTTTTTTGATTTAGTAGGTTCTGCTTAGTGCAGTGAGCTTTCGGTTTCCAGATGGAAAGATGGCAAACGCCATTTAAATCGAACCGCTGCCATGCGTAACACATAACCAACCACCAGCGTCATGATAGTGGCCGTGACGTCCGGCACATTAAATTCTAATAATGCTAGGTACAGTCCTGAGGCAATTAAGGCTACGGATGCGTAGAGCTCTTGGTGCAGTACTAACGGAGGCTGACGACAAATCAGGTCACGAAGTAGTCCGCCAAATACGCCAGTCACTAATGCAGATACCATACAGATACCAGGGTGAAGCCCCATATCCAGCGCGATTTTAGTGCCGATAATACTAAAGACGATCAAGCCTAACGCATCGAGACGAATAAACAGACCTTTTAATTTGATCACCCACTTCGCTAGCCCTGTTGTTAAGATCCCAGCAAGACACGTGATGGCAAGAAACTCTGGGTTCTTTACCCAGCCGAGAGGATAGTGCCCCAACAAGATGTCACGGACGGTGCCGCCACCGATGGCAGTGGCACTCGCGACCAACATAACTCCAAACCAATCCATTTTTCTTCGTCCGGCACTTAACGCACCAGTCATGGCTTCAGCCGTGATACCAATGACATACAACACACTTAGCAGCATAAGGGACACTCACCATCAAATACAACCAGGCTTGAAGCGATGGGAAAGTGCCTCAAACCTATCAATACGCTCTAGTCATCTGAGAGCATAAAATATTGCGAGAGTGTAGTGGGAAATGTGATCTGTGACGAATGAGAAATTGTATCGAGAAGTAAGGTTTCAGATTAATCCAGCTAATAACCAAACCTGTTGTGTGGCTTTACGAGCTGGACAAAAACAGCGACAATACTCATACCAATTCCAGTAATTATCTCACCATTCTTGCTGGTTAAAATCGCTGATAGCTGCGTTAGAATTTTTATAATTAGAACCACTAGTTACCGCAAATTCTTCCTGGCTCTAAGCGATTTTTCCTGCGCAATCTTCTGATGATTAATTCACTGGCATTGGTATAGCGCATGTTAATTTGAAGTATATAATCGATGATGACCCACGACTATCAAGACCTTATCACCCTATTTAACGACACATTCCTAGAACCTTTTAACACCAAACTAGAGCTGGGTGGAGATGAACCTATCTACCTTCCTGCTGATGAAGAGCAACCTCACCACCGGATTATTTTTGCTCGTGGTTTCTATGCGTCTGCACTTCATGAAATCTCGCATTGGTGTGTAGCTGGCCCTGAGCGTCGTTTGTTGGAGGATTTTGGGTATTGGTACCAGCCGGATGGCCGAACTGCAGAGGTACAGGCTGAGTTTGAGAAAGTAGAAGTTCGCCCTCAGGCATACGAGTGGATACTGTCTAAAAGTGCTGGCTTCCCTTTTACTGTCAGTTGTGACAATCTACACGGCGATTTTGAACCAGATAGGCTTGCTTTTATGCGTAAAGTGCATAACGAAGTGTTAGCTATTCTGGAGGCAGGATTACCACAACGAGTGAAAATGCTGTCTGAAGCGCTACGCTCTTTTTACCAAACTAAGCCGCTGGAAGCGTCTGACTTTATCGTTAAATAACCTCAGAGATACTCCATGATTATTGAATTTGAAGAAAAACTACTGGAACTGATTGATGCTCGAATTGAAACAGCATCAGATGACGAGCTGTTTGCTGGTGGTTATCTGCGTGGTCACATCTCTTTATCTGCTGCATCGTGTGAAGACGAAGGCATCAATGATATTGAAGAGCTGAAAGCTCGCATCGCCAACAGTTTAGATGAAGCTCGTACAGAGCTAAGTCCATCCGATCGCATTATTGTTAGCGATCTGTGGCAAGAGCTACAGGCTCAAGCTTAATTATTCCTACCCCATTTCTAATTGTTCCGAAGTAGGCTTGCGTACTACTTCGAAAAATTTGAATCTCTCCGTAAAATTTTTGTGGTTGTTGGCAAACTGTTTAACTTTTATTCTGATGGCATAAAGAGTGAACAAAAGGATACAACCATGAAAATTGTCGCATTTGCTGCTTCTACCAGCTCAACATCTATCAACAAAGTACTTGCTACTTACGCAGCCAATCAAGTTGAAGGCGCGCAAGTGAACGTATTGGACCTAAACAACTATCAAGTTCCAATGTTTAGCGAAGATACAGAGAAAGAGATCGGCCAGACAGAGGGCGCGATTGCCTTCTTAAGAGATCTAGAACAAGCGGATGCAATCGTGGTTTCTTTTGCTGAACACAACGGTTCTTACGCTGCTGCGTACAAAAACCTGTTTGACTGGGCGACGCGTATTGAACGTAATGTATTCCAAAACAAGCCAGTGGTTTATCTAGCTACATCTCCAGGCCCTGGTGGGGCACAAAGCGTATTGGCAGCGGCAACTGGTTCTGCTCAGTTCTTTGGTGCAGATGTAAAGGCGTCTGTGTCAGTGCCAAACTTCTACGAGAATTTTGATGTAGAAACGGGTGCAAGCCTAAATGCAGACATCGCTGAGCAAGTACAACAAGCAGTTGCTCAATTGGCATAAAGCCGCCTAGATTTCTTGCTACGATTGTTAGTCATTTTTTGTAATGAAACAGGGGGTTAGTGAGTGGTACAGGCCCCCCACTGTTCTCGAAACCCTGTCCTTCCTTCGAGATAAAGCGTGGTTATGTAGCAAGTCTCCCAACTTCGTTAGTAAGAGATTCCCGGCCACGCTTTTTCGTCAC
This sequence comes from Vibrio sp. STUT-A11, assembly GCF_026000435.1. Lineage (NCBI taxonomy): Bacteria > Pseudomonadati > Pseudomonadota > Gammaproteobacteria > Vibrionales > Vibrionaceae > Vibrio > Vibrio sp. STUT-A11. Next base: position 908,541 of record NZ_AP026763.1, read on the forward strand.
TACCTTCACTTGCCTAAAGTTCAGTAATCGCTTTGCCTTTGCGTAGTTTCCGCACCCACATCCGACTTGGATGCAATTCAGCTAACACTTCTACAGGCAGTGGCAGAGGGTCACCACAAATTTGTGAAGCCAGCAATTCCGCCATCAGTGGCGCAGAACTCAATCCGCGAGAACCCAGCCCTAAAAAGCAAAACAGGTTAGGGAACTGGTGAATCGCTTCGACTTCCTCTTCCTTCTTACCTTGCAAGTCAGCGTACTGCTTTTTAATCGCCTCAAAATCACTTACATTACCAATAAATGGCAGGTGGTCGCGACTCACACAGCGAATCCCCTGGCGTGATAAGTTGCCCGTTGTGTCGACTTCATGTACCCACGCCTGATTGGGTATGCATTTGATGAGTTTGTCTGCGTTGTCTTGTTGCGCTTGCGGATCAAACTCGCAATCTAAGTGGCTGCGATCGTAACTCGCGCCAATACACAGATGTTGATTGTTTGGGTTTACTGGCGTCATGTAGCCATCGTAGCAAAGTACCGTTTTCAGCTTAGATAACGTTTCTGTTGCTGGTGCGTGGCTCACCTGACCTTTCACTTGTCCCATTGGCAGGTCGGCGGTTTGGCGCAAAGTTTGGAACTCATGACCATTGGCAATCACGACTGTCGAGTGCTCAAAGTTTTGACCATTCGATGTTAGTGCCCAGCTTTGATTTTCTTCATTCCAGGTGAGCGCGTCGATTTTGTGTTCAAACTTGGCTTCGAAATTGTCATTTTTTTCAAGCTGAGCGATCAGCCCACGAGTTAACTCAGCAGGACAAAGCCAACCGCCCAAAGGGTAGTTCACTGAAGGCATATCGATAGGTAAGCCGATAGCTTCAGCCGTTTCTTGTGCTGAAAGCTTCTGGATGAGTTTGGGGGTGAAGTTGCCTTCTAAAATTCTTTCTAACTTGGCCGTGGATTTTTCATCCCACATTAGTTGGGTTACGCCACACCAGTCATGGTCAAAACTTATCTCTTCCGCCGCTTGCTCGACAAACTGACGCGCAAATAGAAATGCCGGAGCAAACACACGCGATACGCCGGTATGTGGACCATTAAGTAGTGGATAAACGGCGCCTTGGCGGTTGCCTGATGCCCCTTCTGCTGGTCGAGCATCTTTGCAATACAGTGTGACGTTTTGACCACGTCGACTCAGCGTTTTTGCTAGGGCTGCGCTGGCTATACCGCCACCAACGATGGCGATTGAATCAGGCTTGCTTGCCGCCGTTCTGTTAAACCATGGCAAGTGATTTGAGTGCATTTGTCGCTGTTCCATTGAGCCAGCAATCATTTCCCGCTTGGTACCAAAACCTTTTACTTTCGTCATATTAAAGCCAGCTTCGATCAAGCCGCGACGTACAAAACCCGCTGCAGTAAATGTCGCGACAGTGCAATCTTGCTTAGCCAGTTTTGCCATGCCGTTGAATAAATTCTGATTCCACATCTCTGGATTTTTACTTGGTGCAAAACCGTCAAGGAACCAGGCATCAACTAAGCCTGCTTCACCGTAAGGTACTTGTGGCATGCAGTCTTTGATGTCACCAAACCAAAGGTCGAGGGTGATTGCGCCATCTTCTAATACGATTCGGTGGCACTCTGGTACGGTGGCGGGGTAGTGCTTTTGCAGCTTCTCTGCGTACTCCGCCAGCTCTGGCCACGCTTGATGGGCTTTTTTAAGATCAGCCCGGCTGAGAGGATATTTTTCAAAGCTGACAAAATGCAGCTCTTTTAATGTCGCATCAGGATTTTCACGACGGAATTCATTAAACCACTGCCATACCGCCAGGAAGTTTAATCCAGTGCCAAATCCGGTTTCACCGATAATAAAGCGCCTTTGGTCAAATTCCTGCCATCTTTCTGGGAGATGATTTTTTTTGAGGAAAACGTAGCGTGTCTCTTCAAGACCGTTTACGTTAGAGAAGTAAACATCATCAAATTGGTCAGAAACAGGCGTACCAGATTCGTTCCAACCCAGTTCTGCGTTTTTTATTGAAGTCATATTGATTGTAATTTTGTGATTTGGCGCGGTAACAATAGGACGATTGTACGAATTTATAGGAAAGCTGACCACTTTTGTTGACTATCTTAGTTATTATCTAGCAGATTTTTGAATTATAGGAATGTCATAATGAAACGAGTCGTAATCACCGGTATGGGTATTGTTTCAAGTATCGGTAACAACGTCGAAGAAGTTCTAGCGTCTCTTAAAGCGGGCAAATCTGGCATCACTGCATCTGAGCAGTTCAAAGAACACGGTCTTCGTTCGCAAGTATGGGGTGATCTAAAAATCAACCCAGCGGAGCACATCGACCGTAAACAGATGCGCTTTATGGGTGATGCGGCTGCTTATGCATACCTATCAATGCAGCAGGCAATTGAAGACGCAGGCCTAACCGACGATCAAGTTTCTAACGATCGCACAGGTATCGTTGCGGGTTCCGGAGGTGCTTCTGCGTTAAACCAAACAATCGCAACAGATACTATGCGTGAGAAAGGCGTGAAGCGTATTGGTCCATACATGGTTCCACGTACCATGTCTTCTACTGTTTCTGCATGTCTTGCTACGCCATTTAAAATTCGTGGTGTGAACTACACCATGAGTTCAGCTTGTGCGACGTCTGCACACTGTATCGGTCACGCGATGGAGCTAATCCAGCTTGGTAAACAAGACATCGTATTTGCGGGTGGTGGTGAAGAGCTAGATTGGTCTCAAACGATGATGTTTGATGCGATGGGCGCACTTTCTACCAAGTACAACGACACTCCAGAAAAAGCATCTCGTACGTACGATGCTGACCGTGACGGTTTCGTTATCTCTGGTGGCGGCGGTATGCTGGTTGTCGAAGAGCTAGAACATGCTCTAGCACGTGGCGCGAAAATCTACGGTGAGATCGTAGGTTACGGCGCGACTTCTGATGGCTACGACATGGTAGCGCCATCAGGTGAAGGTGCGGTACGTTGTATGAAGATGGCAATGCAAGACGTTGACCACATCGATTACATCAACACTCACGGTACTTCTACGCCTGTAGGTGATGTGAAAGAGCTTGGCGCGATTCAAGAGCTATTTGGTGAAAACAGCCCTGCAATCTCTGCGACAAAAGCGATGACTGGTCACGCACTAGGTGCGGCTGGTGTTCACGAAGCGATTTACTCAACGCTAATGCTAGACAACCACTTCATTGCTCCAAGCATCAACATTGAAAATTTGGATGAAGCAGCGAAAGGTCTGGATATCGTGACTGAAACTCGTGATGCAGAGATCGATACCGTAATGTCAAACAGCTTTGGCTTTGGCGGTACTAACGCAACGCTAGTTATCAAGAAATACCAAGGTTAGTCAGTACCCAAGCTAATCGAAATTGTTGGGGTAAATCACCATACGGTGTGAGCTCCAACAACCAGTTTCCAGGGCTTGATCAGTCTAACTGGTCGAACAGACGCAGACTTTATCCCATGGAGAGCGGGATAAGATCCTTTTGTTCTGGAACTTTGCCCGGCTTAATGCCGGGCTTTTTATTTTGTGTAATAAGAGCCACACCTCACCGAGTTATCAGCAAATTTCAGGCTCACGCCAAGCGGGGGCCCAACTGTAGATATTCTAGATTAATGTAATCGTGACCATATTTTTCAGACTGATCGATAGCCAGCGGCAACTCGCTGATTTCCAGTGTATATTCACCGGCTTGGGGAAAATACATCTCGCCTAAGCGACTGTGTACGTTTTTCCACGGTACCTGAGCATCGTTAGCATCTGTTTTGTCGAGGTTTAGCTCAAACGGCCAGGACTGATCTGCACAACTTACGCGACCAGTTTTACCGTTGTGCACCCATAACGGATCTTTATGATGCATGGTTTCCAGCGAAACCAGATCTAAGGCGAACCAGCCTGGGCGCTGGATTTGGAAGGTCCAGCGGTAATTGAGTTTGACAGGATCAAAATGAACGATATTGAGTGTATCCAGGCGCACTTTGGCCAGGCGGTCCTGATGTACGATAGGGTTAATATCCAACTCTCCTTCATACTCCAGCTCGATCACTAGAGGCATCAGATCATAATTATGCTCGAGTTGCAGGTTGAGGGTGCTAGCAGTAATGCCCGTATCGGTGTCTGTTTTCTGCAAATAGGAAACATGCCCACTGATTTGATTATCGAGCAATCGTGCCTGTTTGATTCGATTGTTGAGGCTATGTAAGCAGATAACGTTTTGTTCAGGCTGACGCTGCACATGGAGATACAACTTACTGGTGTCTGGTTTATGCGTTACCACACCCCAGTTGAAACCGGTTTGCAGCGGGGTAGCTTCGGTATCGATCACCGCTTCCTGGTTTACCTGCATCCATTGGCCTATCTCACTAAGTAACCGTACAAGGGGATGTGGAATACGCCCGTTATGATCCAGGGTTATATTGAGCAGAAAGTTGCCGCCCCGACTGACTACGGAACATAGCTGGTTTATCAGATCCTTACTGGATTTGGTATTATTGTCGTTGTGGCTATAACCCCAGTTGTCGTTACTGGTAGCTATGCCTTCCCAGTAATATGGTTTGATATAAAGTGGCTCCATATAGTTGTCGTGACCGGTTTTGATATCCCAATCCAACAAGTACTCACATTCCGGTGCCGTAACCCTGCTGTTAACCACAGCATCAGGTTGTTTTTTCCGGATTAATGCCATCAGGTCGCCGATCCGACGTACGTGGTCAGCTTCTTCTTGTACATCAAAGCCTCCCATATCAAACCACAGAGAACACAGATCTCCGTACTTTTCGAGCAACTCATTAACCTGAGGTACACACTTGTTATTCCAGTATTCCTGATAGTTAGCTTGGGCTGGGTTGAAATCCCAGTCGTTGGGGGCTTTCGTCACCGCATTTTCGTTCTCCCAATCGATCACATGTGAATAATAGAGGCCAAAATCCAAGTCTTTATGACAACAGCTGTGACTGAGTTCAGCGATCGGATCGCGTTTAAACGGTGTAGCGTCCGTGATGTTGAATGGATGTGATGGGCTGTGATACATGGCAAACCCGTCGTGATGTTTGGCAGTGACAACCAGATAATTCATTCCGGCTGCTTTGGCCAATGCCGTTACCTGATCGGCATCAAACTCGGTAGGGTTAAAGCTAGAAGCGTACCCTTTATAGTCATGCATAGGAATACGGGCAAAGTGCGGCAGCCATTCGCTAATGATGTCGTAGTATTGTCCCTGATAATACCCGGCCAGATCCCGGTGGCAATAAAGTCCCCAGTGGATAAACATACCAAAGGTATTTTTTTTCCATCGGTTCAGCCCCTGCTTACTGACGCCAGTAAAGGCATTGCGATTGTCCAACTGGCTGGTAGCCTGGCTGCTTGTTCCTGTCAGTTCACCTGCTGTGGGCTTGGTCATGATACACCTATCAATTATTATGAAATCGCTTTTCATAATAATTGGTTTGCCTGGTTCAACTGAGTTGGATGCATTTAGATGTGAGCTTTCTCACGCTATCTTTGGTTCGTTGCTGTAAATACGGTCTTATCTAATGCACATTCATGCCCGTTTTAAACATTACCACTTTAAATCAGTCATTAACTCATTGTAATCCTTCAACCCAAATGCCCACTTTGCCCGGACTTGCGTGATATTAATCGCACAAACAGTTTGAACGTGTGCTGTGCTTATAATTTTCAACTTAACATCTGCTCTATTGAAATGATGTTTCATTAAATGATGTTTAGAGAATGAACAACAGACATAATTACATTGTTGATCAAGTCAGAAAGCAAGGTGAGGTTAAGGTTGAGGAGTTAGCTGGCAAGTACGGCGTCTCTGTCGAGACTATACGCCGCGATCTAAATACCCTAGCAAAACACAATCTGTTATGCCGTACCCATGGTGGTGCAGTTAGCCTGCAGACACGTGACATAGGCCAGACATTCTCTTCACGACAGAAGTTAAACGCACAAGCTAAGAATGTGATGGCAAAGCACGCACAGCACTACCTTATCGAGAGAAGCGTCATTGGAATGGATGCCAGTTCTACCTGTCTGCATGTTGCTCGACAGATGCCGAATATGGCTTGCACTTTGGTAACCAACTCCACTGGCATAATGCAAAGTATGGCATCAAAAGAACAGGTGTCAGTCATTGTCACTGGAGGCAGTTTTTCCGTCAAATACTCTGCCTTTCACGGCCCCATTGCTGAACAGGCATTGTCCCGCCTGAATCTGGATGTGGTTTTACTGTCCTGCAGTGGAGTCGATGAAAACGGAGCGGTCTGGGAATCTAACGAACTGAATGCCTCCATCAAGCGTCGCATGCTGGGTTGCGCGGCTCAGGTGGTACTGCTTGCCGATACGAGCAAAATAGGCAAGAAGGGGCTGATCAAGATTTGTGACGCCACAGAGATAGATATCTTTATCAGTGATAGCCGAGTAACCAGTAAGTTACGGCAGTGCCTGAAGAAAAACCAGGTTTTAATTATTGATGGATAAGCTAACCGACATAAAACAAACAACGAAAGCAGAATGATATGACAAACAGTATTTTAGAGAGAATAGGCGAGCTGGACCCGGATAGCGGCTTTTCTATGGATGATTATTGGATATGGGGCAGCTCCGTAGTGAAAGGAGACGACGGCAAATACCATATGTTTGCTTCCCGCTGGAGCAAGAAAAAGCCGTTTTTCACCACCTGGATCACGGATAGTGAGATTGTGCATGCTGTGGCGGACAGTGCCGACGGTGCTTATGTCTTCTCCGATGTCGCCCTGGGCAAGCGGGGCGCCCAGTTTTGGGACGGGCAGTCGGCGCATAATCCCAAAATATTCCGCCATAAGGGGAAGTATATTCTCTTTTATATGGGCTCTACTCACCCGTTTGAGCCTTTCCCGGACGGCGATGATGCCGACGTTACGGGCAAGCACTGTGTTGTGGCGCGCAGCAACAAGAGAGTCGGTGTAGCGGTGGCAGACAGCCCCTACGGTCCCTGGCAAAGGTTTGACAGCCCAATTTTACCGACCAAGCCAAACACCTTTTACAGTTTCCTGACCTCCAACCCGTCGCCGATCATTCACGACGACGGCAGTGTACTGCTGATGTTTAAGGCCCGTGCCTATGATGGGGATGTCCACGGCAGGATGACGATCGGCATCGCCAAGGCCGACCACTACCTGGGACCATACAGGGTCATAAACTCTGAGCCGATCTTTGGCCCGGATAAGGTGGGTGAAATTGAAGATCCATCCATCTGGCTGGATAACGACGGCTATCACATGCTGGCGAAAGATATGGGCAGCTCGATTTGCGGTGAGCACCACGCGGGTATTTTGTGCCATTCAGACAATGGCCTCGATTGGCGTCTCGATGAAGATCCTTTGGCCTATTCCAAGCAGGTGCAGTGGCGGGACAGCTGCGAGGGTGTTCTGGGGCAGATGGAAAGACCTTTCCCGTTGGTGGAGGATGGAGTAGTGACCACTCTGTTTTTTGCGGCAATGGACGGCCCCGGCGGCTTTAACAACGGTACAAGATCCTGGAATCAGGCTGTTCCCTTAAAGAAAAAGTGAGTAATAGATGCTAAAGGGTATTCATCCTGCGATCAGCCCCTCGCTTCTAGCCGCTTTGGCGGAAATGGGCCATGGTGACGAAATCTTATTGGCAGATGCGCACTTTCCCGCCCATTCCTTCTGCAGCAAAGTGATCCGCGCAGATGGTGTGACGGTAGACACTCTGCTGACGGGCATCGCACCGCTGTTTCAGCTGGATCAATACGTTGAGCAGCCTCTCGTGATGATGCAGGCCGTACCTGGGGATGCCTTAGATCCCCAGGTTGAGGCTCGTTATCTACAAGCACTGAATAGTGCAACGCAGGTAGAAACACATCACATAGAGCGAATGGAACGGTTCACTTTCTATGAACGCGTTAAGCAATGTTATGCCGTTGTTCTCAGCGGAGAAACGGCCAAATACGGCAATATTATCATCAAAAAAGGCGTTACAGACGTTTAGCTAATAGCAATGAACAGAGTAGCGCTATCCAAATTATTGATACTTGTCTGGAGATGAACCGTCTGGGTCTGAATCAGGGCACAGCGGGCAATGTCAGCGTGCGTTATGAAGGCGCTGTGGTTGGCTCATGAGTCTGAGGTGTTGGCTGAACTTTACGTCAAACTGCTGGCAACTACCGATAATGTGCCGGTATTGTCGGATGAAGAGCTTGCCGTTGTGCTGGATAAATTCAAGTTCTATGGCTTGAGAGTTGAGTAATACCGACTTTTTATAGGGAGTGCTTCTCAACTCCCTTTTGAGTAGATTTAGCCGCCCTAGTGGCGGCTATTTTAATTCTGTCAAATCACGTCGTGCGCCACATGGTGTAGCTATCTTTCTTTATTCCTCCCTACTAATAAATCTGCAGATGAACTGCAAATGGTCCCTTCGCAATCGCCCTAGGAGCATCTATTGGTTTTACATACAAAAAAACCGGCATGGCCGGCTTTTTTCATACTTTAGTTATCTTATTTTGACTCTTTCCACAACTGCGAAGTACGCATAGGGCCAGGAGAGCCGATGGAGTAAGATTCAGGCACCACTGTATCGCTATTACGTACATTGTTTTTGATTACAACGCCTTCATCCAAAGCAGATACTGTACCGATGGTGTAGAAGTTCTCTTTAGAGATCTGGATGATCTCTTCCATCAGCTTGTTTTGCTCGCCCTGAGAAGCAGTGTCACCCATTTTTCTGTATAGCTCTATTTGCTTCTTCACATGTGCGGGTGGCTCAACCGCAGTTGCATGGTTTTTGTCGCTCATCCAGTAGTAGTAACCAACACCCCAGGTAGAGGCAGGGTTTTGCACCGCATAGTTCGCGAACGTATCCATTATGCCAATACCGCCATCGCCGCCAGCCGGCAATAGGTCGTAGTTGTTTTCGAGACGTTGCGTTTGCATATATGAACCTTCAACAACGCGGATATCCAGGAAGATACCCACGTCGCGCCAGTCATTTTTAACCAGCTCAAGGATGTCAGTTTGCTCACCTACAAAAGCTTGATTCATCAAGGCCTCAATACGAATACGCTTACCTGTTTTATCCAGGCGATAGCCGTCTTCGTCACGTTTACTCAAGCCGATCGCGTCTAGCATTTGATTGGCTTTAGCTGGGGAATACTCAGTAAATTGAGTGGCGAACTCTTCATCATAGAAAGCGGAACCTTCAGACGGTGCCGCCTGATAAGGTTTTACTACGCCCGAATACATGGTTTCGCTGATTGCATCACGGTCAATAGCGTGAGACAAAGCGATGCGGAAATCTTTATTTCTAAACAGTTCGCGCTTAACCAGATCTTTATGCGTTTGGTTAAGAGGTAGGACTAGGGCGTTCATGCTGGCGCTAGGGCGGAAATCGTATTTGTAGTCACCCTTTTCTTCATTTTCCATCATCATGGAGCGATAGGTTGATTTACCGATATGGCGTGTTTGGAAGTCGGTCTCACCGGCCGCTGCACGTAAGATCATCTCTTCTTTGTTCTCGGAATAGGAGAAGAATACACGGTCTAAATATGGCAGCTGGTTGCCGGCTGTATCCACCATCCAGTAGTAAGGGTTACGTTCCCAAACTGCGTACTGAGTTTCCGGTCCCGGGATTACTTTCACTTTCCAGGCGTTAACTGTTGGGCGATCAGGGTTGGTGTAGTGCTCAAAGAAGTAGTGAGCGCGGCACTTGGTCTGGAAGTATTGCTGCCAGCTATCAAAGCCTGCTTCCTTGGCTCTTGCTTCGGCCTTATTGTTGAATTCGGGCAGGAACTGTTGGCAATAATGTTTAGGGAATTGAACGATGTTGGAGCCGTCGGTGTTGGCCAGCTTGCGGATGAACATACCGTCTGGTTTAGACAGGGTGAACTTGATAGTATTGGTGTTGAGCACTTCTGCTTTGGCGTCGCCTACATTACGGGCAAAAAACGGACGGTTACCAGACCAGTCGTCACGGTTCATCAGATCGATATAAAAGGCGATATCTTCAGCGGTAAATGGGTGACCATCAGACCACTTCACGCCTTTGCGCAGGGTGATGGTGTATTCGGTCAGCTCTTTGTTAACCGTGTAGCTAGTCGCTAGGTTTGGTTCAATGCCAGTGTAAGTGCGGTTGAAGTTGAACAGGTTGTCATATTTGAGCATACGCATACGGTGGCCATTATCTCTCTTCAGACCCAGAAGTCGTAATTCCCCACCGTATTGGCCGATAGATTCAATCGGTTCAACCACCAACGGGTTTTCTGGTAGCCGTTCTTCCACTGTTGGCAGCGTACCGTTGTTAACTAATTCCGCTAATTGCGGCGCTTCATCATATGTGGTCGCTTGACTGGAAAAGGAGATTGCGAGCGCAACACTTGCTGCAACTTGGGTAACAAAGAGGGGGAGGGCAGTATTTTTCACAGGGCACCTTTATTATTTATTTCAC